>NZ_JAMYTU010000017.1:0-123034 GCF_040322615.1 Mesorhizobium sp. M0119 | reverse complement strand
GATCCATCCCTCGCCGCTGACGAGAGAGCTGCTACTCTCTCCCAGCGGTTCATTCTCGCCTCTTCGCAATGAATGTCATAAGACAAGCGCGTCGCATGAGGCCGATCGAACGCGACGCGCTTTAGTCCAAGGCTGCTTCGGCTTGAGCGGGCGTATCGCGTCCCTCTGGTGGTGCCGATGAACGCTCGCGCATATGCCTGACGGTCTGAAGGACACGATCGGCAAGAGATGCAAGCGCACCCTGTGCCGTGCGCGTCCCGATGACGGATTCCAGCGTAACCGCCTGCGTTGAGAATTTGTGTTTGAACGACTCTGCGCCACAGAGGAAATCGACAATGCTCAAGCCGTGATCGATCGACCACTGTACGTAATCCATCAACAGGATCACACCCGGCGACGCCCGGCCGAAATCCGGATCGAACGTCGTCACGAAGGCCATCATCACATCGTGCTGGACGAAGTTGATCGACACCGCGACCATCACGCCATTGCATTCGAGGACGAAGATATGCAGCACGCCGGCGCGCGCCAGCGCATCGACGAGCGCGGCGAGTACTGGCACGCCCTCTTCGAAGAGGTCTGACTCACGCATGCGCTCGGTCAGCCATTTCCGTTTCAAGGCCGCGAGGCGTTCCAGTACCGGTTGCAGCGGCTCGTCGGGCGCAAGCAGGCGAAATCTCACCTCTCCGGCTTCTTCCAGCGCTTTGATGCCGCGCCGATAGTTCTGGCGCGTCTTTTTCGACTGGTCCGCAAACCATGCCGCTCCGCTTTCCCATTGTCCGGCAACGCGATAGCTGACTTCCGTTCGGTGAAAGTGACGAAGCCTGATGCCGCCGGAAGCTCCCGGCGTGAAAATTTTGCGGGCCGCCGCATCCGGCGAGAGACGACTGATCAAGGCAAGATCGAAGCCACCTGCATCGCAGAGTTGGGTCCATAGCTCCTGCAGCGCCGACAACGAGCATTCCGGAGCAACGAGAATATCCCCATAGTCGGTATAGCTGCCGGCCGCCCATTCGAGAAACCGCAGCCCCCTGCGCCTGCCGATCGCCAGCGGAACGACGCCGACGAGTTTCTCGCCCTTCCAGACCAGGCCGATCCGCAATGCGCGCTGGTCACGGCGTTGTACGGTACTCCACCATGCCGAAATCCAGGCATGGCTTTGAAAGATCAGCCCGTCGGTGCGATGCCAAAGCTCCATCCAAGCGGCTTCGACCGCAGCCAGGCGATCCGCCGAACGGACGATTTCCAGGCGCTCCGCGCCCAGGACGTCGATGGAAACGGCGGTGTTCATGAAGGAGAACTGTCCTGTGGCTGCGCGACCACATTGGGCCGTCTGTGAAACAGTCGCATGACATGCCTTGCCATCTTCTTGAGCGGCAGGATGTAGAGCCCAAAGAGCGACTGGTAATCGCGCACATCGCGATCGACCAGGCCAAATTTCAGGTCTTCATCCGGCTCCGGGACAAATTGCGTTCCGAATAGACGATCCCAGAACGAAAAAAGCAGGCCGAAATTCTTATCGTAGTGGCGAGGGTCGATGCTGTGATGCACCTGGTGCCAGTGCGGGCACAGGATGATGTTGTTCAACGGGCCGAACGAGATCTTGAGATGCGTATGGCGAACAAAGTCCATCATCAGGATGTTGCGGATGACGTAGACGTTGATGCCGAAGATAGCGACCTCTACCGGATCGAGTGCGATCAGGCTCCAGATGCCGAAGCAGATGCCAGGGATGACGCCATCCCACATACGGTTCATCAGATCGTCCAGCGGATGAACCCGGTCCTTGGTGATCCCCACCATCACCTCGGCCGA
This sequence comes from Mesorhizobium sp. M0119, assembly GCF_040322615.1. Lineage (NCBI taxonomy): Bacteria > Pseudomonadati > Pseudomonadota > Alphaproteobacteria > Hyphomicrobiales > Phyllobacteriaceae > Mesorhizobium > Mesorhizobium sp. M0119. The sequence continues at coordinate 121,219 of NZ_JAMYTU010000017.1, read as the reverse complement.
ATGATGTACCTTGTGCAATTCCCACAGGAACGGGAAGCGGTGCTGGGCGACGTGGTAGAGGTAGTATGAAATGTCATAGGCGACCAGCATGGTTGCGGTGAAGATGACGATCGTCACCGGTCCCGCCGGGCCGGCGAGAAGCGGCGCGTGGATGTTAAAGAGCCAGCCGATTGCCTCGCGTGTGCCATAGCCCACCGCGACGACGAAGGTGACGCCGGCAGGAATGAGCAGGAAAGGCATCATCGCCCGTTTCGTAATCCAGAACAGGGCGTCGGCTCGCGCCGACGGGTGCAGGATGACTTCCGGTGGGAAGGCGAAGTCGAAAAAGTCCCTGAGGGATTTATGTTCGACAGTTCGCCAGTAGGCGATCACCGCGCTGCCCAGTGCGGTGAGGAGAAGCAGGCCGAGCGTGGTCAGATTGACGTTCGAAAGCTTTTCCACAATCGCTCTGACAAATTCGGAAAACATCGTTGCAGCGGCTCCTGGTCGTAAAGAAGGCAGTCTGGGGTCGTAAGAAGGCGATCTGGCGAATAGCAAAGCACAAAATTCCCGCCAAACTCGCTACGCCGCCTGCAACCAGTGGCTGTTGCGGGCACGGCGGGCAAAGCAGGCTGGATGGTGCGAGACTAGCAGATCAACGGTAACGAAACCGCTAAATGTCCAAACGTAATTAATGTCGAATACGGCTGGAACTCGCCCGGCAACTCTACGTTGGCGCCGGTTTTTTCCGTTGCGGCGGGTGAATTGGGGCAAGATGGATATCGATCCCGGCTTCGCCCACTTCGCCGTGCCAAGCGAGCCGTTCGGCTTGCTGCCTGGTGCCAAAACGCAGTGAAACCCAACCGCCTCGGCCCGGCATGTCACCGCCGGCGCGGATATCGAGCGCAGCATCAGGAAAGCGGATGGCCAACAGCGCCTCGTCGCCGCGCAACACCGTGACCGTGTTTTCGTGCCGGTCGGCATGGAGACCGGCCGCCAGCTGGAACACGATCTCGGACTGGCGCCTGCCGCCGAGCAGTTGGTCGGTGATGAGGATGCCATCGGCCTGGCGCGCCAAAGTGCGCTGATGCACGACGCCGAAGCGGCTTCTATAGCCGTCATGCCGGGCGCTCAGCCTCCAGTGCGTTCCCGGCTCGGTCTCCACCAGCGCTGCGACTGCCTTGTGCGACCAGTTGAAATTTCCAGCGATGGTGCTTTGGCTTTTACCCTCGATGTTCAGCGTGTTGTGCGCCGGTGTGGAGCGGAACCAGTCGCGCCACGCGCCCCCCGAACCGTAGAGCCAGGTGCCGGGATCGACCAGCACCGGCTCACCGTCGATGCACAGGGTAAGCGACAGCGCGTCGGCATGGCCGTGCGCCGCTATCGAGAGATAGCCAAGCGGTCCATGATCGAACGTCAGTTCGACATTGCGGCCATTCATTGCTCCGCGCCAGACTGAGAGCCCGCCTTGCGCGAATGTCTGCAAGCCATGCACCGCGGGCGCCGGGCCCGACGGCGCACCAAAGAAAAGCGAACGAAAGTCGTCAGGCCCCGCAGCGTTGCCTGGCGTCCCCAGTAAGCTTTGGATGGCGGCCGCGACGGATCGGATATAGTTCGGCTCGTCGCCCAGCTTCAGCACATGGCCCTCATCGTCGTCGCCGAAGCGGGCGGCTTTCTGTGGCAGCCAGCCGACGAAATTGGCGAAGGCGCCCAGACGCCCTTCGACAGCCGAGGGAAACGGCGTTCCCGCCTGGCGCGCCGCGGCGGCGCACAGCAAGATGAGTTCGGCGCTGAAGGCTGCATAGGTCGGCGTTTGCTCGGCACCGGCGCCGTCGGCAAGAATCTGCTTGTGCGTCTCATTCAGGAGGGCGCTGCGGGCAATTTCGGGTTCGGCCCCGAGCGCCAGGCCGACCAGATATTCGCCAGCCAATTCCGCGACGAGATGGTTGTTGGCGGAGGAATATCGCGATTGAAATCGCGGCAGCCAATAGGCGCTTGCCGCGAGTATTTCTCCGGCTTTCCGCAGTGTCGCCGGGTCAAGCCGGTCGCGGACGAGGTCCAGGGTGACGATCAGGCTGATGGCTCGCAGCGCTACTTCGATGCCGGAAGCCCAGCCAATGCCTCGGAACGGCGGATTGGCGGAATGCCAACTGCCGATCGCCAACTCGATGGCACTCCGGGACCGATTATCCTCGCTGAGGAGCAGGTGTGCAGCCAGTGGCGGCAATTGCTGCAGCCGGTTGATCTCCCAGATATATTTTATATCGCCAAGGTCGCCGCCATGGCGAAAATCGATGTCGAAAGTATGAGCCTCGGGGCCAGGCCAAAGCCTGCCGGTCACCGGATCAAGACGCCAAAGCTCAGCAGGAAACAAAAGATCGGGCTCGCGCTTTGGCCATGTCCGCCCGAGTGCCGAAAAACGGCCCTGAAGCATCTCTTGCGCGGCCGTCGCTAGGGCTTGCCGTTGAGCGTCGGTCGCTGCCAGCGCAGCATGACGAAATCCGGGCAGCACCGGGTGCAACTGCGGCGATGGATAGCGCTCCCACCCATCATCGCGGCGGCGCGACGCGATCCTTCGACGTTGCTCCACCAGCCGGTGCAACACCTCGGCCGGTCCCATGCTGCGCAATCGGTTGATGTACCAGCCGATTCTCATGCACGCCCCGTCAACGTTTCGGTCCTTGGATACCATGCCGTCGAAAAGCTGCGGGCCGGCAATCTTCTTTCCCGTTCGTTGCGGTTAATATCTCCCGCGAGCATGCGGAGGGAGCGATGGGAAAAGCGGTGTATGTTGTTGCCTGGGTGCTCGCCTTGCTTGTGGCGGCCGACGCAGCGCCTATCCCTCTCAAGCGCGGCGTTGGCGTGCATCAGTGGCTCAACTGGTCGCCGGTGGAGAAAGACGGAACCTACGTTTGGCCGCCCTATCGCAGCGAAAAGGAGTGGCTTGCGGAAAGCAGGCCGCTCACCGACTGGCCGTCCGGGGAGGTGTTTGCCCACATCCGATCGATGGGCTTCGACTTCGTCCGGCTGAGCGTCGATCCCGGCCCGCTGCTTGCCAGCGAGGGCGCCAAGCGGCAGCAGGCGCTGGACATACTTGCCGCCGCCGTCGAGCGGATCACGTCGACCGGCCTCAAGGTGGTTTTCGACCTGCATGGCGTCACTCAGGTTCCCGACTACAGCATGGAGATGATCTATGGCGGCGCCGACAGCGAGGGCGTTGCCCGCTATCGTCAAATGGTTGTGGCGGTCGCCGCCATGCTGGTCAAGATAGGCACCGACAGAGTCGCCCTCGAACCTTACAACGAACCCGCATACTACCCATGCGATGCGAGCGGCAGCGATGACTGGCAGCGGATCATGGCAGGGACCGTCCACGACATTCGAGCGGTCAGCAGCGAACTTACCATCGTTGCAACCGGCGCCTGCGGCGGCAGCATTGCCGGATTGGTCAACCTCAGCCCCGGCTTTGATGACCCAAACCTCTATTACAGCTTCCATATGTATGAGCCGCACAGCTTCACCCACCAGCGGTCCGATGACACAATCAGCTTTGCTTCGGGACTTCCCTGGCCGGCCGACAGCAGTACACCCGAAGTGGTGACCGAAACCCTTAGAGCGCGGATGGAAGCTGCCGGCTTGAGCAGGGTCGAGCAGATGATGAACATGGCCACCGCGCGCCAAGCAATCGCGAAATATTTCGAGCAGAACTGGGGCCAGAGCCAACTGGAGGCGAGCTTTCGCCAGGCTGTCGACTGGGCTGAAGGCCATGGCATTCCCAGCCGGCGGCTCTTCATGGGCGAATTCGGCGCTATCCTCATGTCAGCGGACGGCCGCATGGGCGCCTTTGAGGCCGACCGTTCGCGCTATCTCAAGGCAGTGCGCCGAGAGGCCGAACGCTTTGCGATCCCATGGTCTGTCTGGGAGTTCTCCAATCCCTATGGGATGAGCCTCATCCGGCCCGATGGCCCCCCGGTACCCGACCCGGAGATGCTGCAGGCATTGGGCCTGCCATAGGTGCCGTCGCTCCCCCTCACCAGCGAACAACCGGTGGCAACCCCTGACCGCCAGGCTTGATCGAGGAACGGCCCGTAGCAGCTTTTCTCCCGGTTGGGTTGTATTGGCACGAAGTGTTTAACACATTTGTTGTACTGAAGTGAGGAATGCGCGCGCCTAGGGGGGACAATGTGTGGAATTGCCGGATGGATCGGTCGAAGGGCCGAAAATCCACAAGAGCGGGCCGCCAGAATGTCAAATGCATTGCGGCATCGCGGTCCCGATGCCGAAGGCACCGAGATATTGGACCTGAATACCGGCGAGGAACAATTGGCATTGGTCCATCGCCGCCTGGCGATCATTGACTTGGCGCCCGAGTCGAATCAGCCGATGCAGATTGAGGACGGCCGTCTCAAAATAATTTTCAACGGTGAGATATATAACTACATCGAGCTGCGCCAGGAACTGATCGGCCTTGGCCATCATTTTCGAACGCGCTCCGACACCGAGGTGCTGCTCCGAGCCTACGATCAGTGGCACTTGTCCATGTTCGACCGGCTGAGCGGCATGTTCGCCTTTGCCCTCTGGGATGCTCAGAGGCAGGAATTGATCCTCGGCCGGGATCCCTTCGGGGAAAAGCCGCTTTACCTCATGCAAAGCGAAAAATTGCTGCTGTTTGCCTCGGAGATCAACGCATTATTGTCGTCGCAGCAAGATGCGCAGCAACTCGATCTGGATGCCGTGCACGAGTATCTGAACTGGCGTTATGTGCCGGGACCACGCACGCTTTTTAAACAGATCCGCAAGCTCAATCCCGGAAGCTATGCTGTCTGGTCGCAAGGGGTAGTCAAGGAAACGCGCTACTATACGCCTCCGGACCAGGCGACCCTGACCGAGCGGATCGACGGAAAAGCCGCCAAGCGGCGATTTCTGGAACTGCTCGACCATTCCGTCGAGATCAGGATGCGCAGCGATGCAGCTTTTGGGGCCTTTCTCTCCGGAGGACTCGACTCCTCGGCTATCGTCGCCCTGATGGCCAGGCATAGCGCCACGCCTATTCGCACGTTTTCTGTCGGGTTCGACGACGCAGCCTATAGCGAACTTGCATTCGCCCGACGCGTTGCCGATCATATCAAGACCGATCATTGCGAACTTGTCATCCAGCCAGGCGATCTGATGGATCACCTGCCAGCGATGGTTCGCCAACGCGGGGCACCTGTTTCGCAAAGCAGCGATATTCCAATTTACCTGATGTCGCAGCGAGCCTCCCAGGACGTCAAGATGGTGCTCACCGGAGAAGGAGCCGACGAGATTCTCGGCGGCTATCCCAAGCATCGCGCGGAATCACTGGCCGGGATCTACCAGTCGCTTGTTCCAGCCTCGCTGCACGATAACGTCCTTTCCCTTTTGGTACGCGCCATGCCGGGCGCGTCGGCCAAGGTCGATACGTTTGTCCGCACCGCGGGCGAAAGGGACTTTGCCGCCCGGATGGTCTCCTGGTTTGGAGCCGTTTCGGCGCGGCAGCGCGCTTGCCTGATCGGTGCGTCGGCAAATCGCCGTTATGAGCGCAACGATTTTCCGTTCTCGTCAAGCGCCACGGCCTCCCATCTTCGCCGGGTGCTGTTTTTCGATCAGACATCGTGGCTGCCTGACAATCTCCTGGAACGAGGCGACCACATGATGATGGCCGGTTCAATCGAAGGAAGAATGCCGTTCCTCGATCGCGATCTGGTTTCGTTCGTCAGCAAATTGCCCGATCGCTACAGGCTGGGTTGGTTGCACAGCAAGCAGATCCTGCGTGACAGCATGGCCAATATCCTTCCGGAGGAAATTCTCAGCCGCCGCAAGGTCGGGTTCAAGGTACCGGTCGCCGAATGGTTTCGCGGATCGATGAGGAACTACGTGCATGACCATCTTTGCTCGCCTCACTCCGTTATTCGCAGCTATCTGAGTCCGAAACAGCTTGATCAAATCGTCTCGGAACACACCACGCGTGCCGCCGACCACGAAAAACTGATATGGGCGCTGTTGAATTTGGAGATATTCCACCGCGAATTCAGGCTCGAAGCGCCGCCGCGATCGTCGGCCTCAGCGCTTGACCGGTTGACGGCTTGACGCGGCCGACCGCCAGACATCGCAGATTGCGCCGACAAATGGGGCGAGCTCAAGCCGTTCCCGGTGCACGGCCATGGCACCGGCACCAAGCCTTGCCCTTAGTGCCGGGTTCTCCACGAGGCGGCTCAACGCGTCGGTCAACGCTGTAACATCGCCTGGCGGCACCAGCAGCCCGGATTGCCCGTCGGTGATTATGTCTTCGACCGCGCCAACCGGGGTCGCCACCACAGCCAGACCGGCTGCCATGCCTTCGATAACCGACATCGGCAGATTTTCGGCGAAGGAGGGAAGAACCAGAATATCGGCCGAAGAGATCAGCGATGCGACATCGTCAGGTCCCACCCAACCCGGAAAGGCGATCCGGTCTGCAATCCCCAGCGCGGCTGACTTTGTCCGTGCCGCCTCGACTTCGCCATCGCCGGCAATCGTGGCGCGCCAATTCTTGACGGGGCTCATGCGGTGCAGTGCCTCCAGCAATTGCGGTACGCCCTTGCGGTCGCCGATGCGGCCCAGGAATAGGATATGCACATGGTCGCCGCCGCCGACATGCGCCAGCGACGGGACTTCGGTCGCATTGGGCACGATCACGATATTGCCGGCAGCGCCCGGCGCCCGGTCGGCGACGAAATCGCGCCAAAGCGTGCCCAAAACGATCACCCGATCGGCATGCTCGAACAGAGCTTTGATTCGGCGGCTTATGAAACCGCGGTCGGCTTTCCAGAATGTCTGATACTGCGCCCCGTGCAAATGCAGGACATAGGGTATCGACAGCAGCCGTGCGCAGGCGGCGATCACCATCTTGCGGTAGGTGCTGCCGGAAACTGAGATGTTGATATGAATGACATCGGCGCGTCCAGCCAGACGCGCTTTAAGCATCCGTAAGCAAAAGCCGAGCATATAGAAGATCGAAAGTCCGACATGGCCCGGGCCACGGCTGGCAAGGAAGCACACATCGATGTCGGCAATTTCTTGCCGTTCGAACTCTTGTTTCAGCGCCCCCATGATCCGGTCGATGCCGCCCTGCCCCGAAACGCCCGACGGCGTCGCGACCAGGACATGTATTTTTCGATCGGATATGAGGCGCTGCAACATGATGGTACTCTGAATAACACAGACCGGGTAACTGCAAAGCAAACGTTCCCGATAAGGTTTACGGCAAATCTTTTAGTTCAAACTGAATCTGTTCACCCTTCGCCGTCATCGTGCTGGATTTCCCGCCAGTCGGCGGCTAGTCGAAGGTGAGTTTTCCAGGGACACGCCCTTGCTGCTCCGTTCCACGCTCATTTATGCTCCGGCGATCCTGCTGACGCGAATTTCGGCGCTGCTCCTGCTGGTCGTCGTGACGCGTTTGATCGACCAGACCGAGTATGGCCTGCTCACCCTGGTGGTGACCGTCGGTGAAATGACCGACATTGCCGTCACCAACTGGCTGCGCATCGCCTTGCTCAGGCTGGGCGGCAAGGGCGAGGTCAGCCGCGGCAGCCTGATGCTGGCCGGGCAGGTGTTGCTTGCGACCACGGCCCTGGCGCTGGTCATATCGGTAGGCGCGTCGGCGGTGGTCGTGCCGGAACGCTGGGTCGAGTTCGCGATCGCGGTCTGCGGCTATCTGGTCGCCGGATCCATCAGCCGCTTCGCGTTGACGGTGCTGCAGATGCAGCAGCGCCATTCGGTCTATTCGATCTTAGAAGCCCTGCGTGCCCTGCTGCAACTCGCGCTGCCGATCGGCGCCATTCTTGTCTTCCAGGATAGCTTTCTGACGGTTTCGCTCGGCTCGAGCCTCGGCGCCTTGATTGCCGGCATCGTGGCGGGGATCATGGCATACCGACGGGTCGTTACCGGTCCGCCGCGCTTCACCCACAGGGACTTCTTTGCGCTCGGTGTGCCGCTGGTCATCATGGCGCTGGTGGGCTTCGGGCTCAACAGCGCGGAGCGTCTGTTCCTCAAGATCTATTACGATGCCAGCGCTGTAGCGATCTTCGCCGCAGCCTATGCCCTGGCCCGCCAGCCGATCGACATGGTCGCCAACGCCATCAACATGGGCGCCTTTCCCGAGGTGGTCAGCCGGTTCGACGAGGACGGGCCCGCGGCGTCGGGCCGGCTGCTATCGCAGCTGATGGCGCTGATGATGCGGCTTTGCCTGCCGATTGCAGCGATGCTGGTCGCGCTCAGCGGCGATATCACCGAGCTCATGCTGCCCTCGCAATATCACGGCCGCTTCGGCCTGCTGTTTCCGATCATTGCCTTCAGCGTGCTGTGCGCCAACCTCACCAGCTTCGTCTATGGCGTCGTGGTGCACGCGCACAAGCGGCCGTGGCTGCTGATCATCGCCAATCTCTTCGGCTCGGTGGCAACAATCGCATTGTCCCTGCTGTTGATCCCCCCGATGGCGGAGATCGGCGCCGCTTTGGCGCTGGCGGGCGGCTCGGTGGTGGGCTCCATAACCTGCATTATCATCAGCGAGCGGCTCACGCCGGTGCCGGTGCCGTGGCGCGACATCGGTGTTTCCGTGGTCATCTCGGTCAGCACGGGGGTGGCCGCCAAGCTTGCCAGCATGGTGGTGGGCGACGTGCCGGCGATCTTCTCGCTTGTCGCCGGCGGCACCACCGGCGCTGCGGTTTTCTTCGGGCTGACCTCGTTGTTCCACCCCGTGGCAGCGACGCAATTCGTCGCCCAGCTGCGGGCGCGGCTACGGATCGCATAAAGCGAAGTCCAGGGCCAACGGCTGTTTTGTGGGGGAGCGCGAACCTATAAACCGGCGTTTCGGCGCCAGCGACGCTCCCAGAACTCCCGGCACAGCAGCCCGGCGTAGGCAGTGTTGGTGTCGTAGTAGCGGCGCCACAAGCGTCGCGGCTCCTGCACAACACGGAACAGCCACTCCAGGCCGGTCGCTTGTATCAGCTTCGGTGCACGGGCAACCTTGCCGCCATAGACGTCGAAACTGCCGCCCACGCCCATCACGAAGCTTGGGGCGAGTTCATCGCGGTAGCGTTTGAGAAAGCGCTCCTTGCGCGGTGTCGGCATGGCCACCAGCAGGCAGTCGGCGTCCGAGGCGTTGATCGCCGCAACGATCCCGGCCTCGTCCTCCGGCTTGAAATAGCCGTTGCGCGTTCCCGCTATGCTGAGGCTCGGGTGGTCCCTGGCAAGTCTCGCTACAACCGCGTCGAGAACGTGCTGTTCGGCCCCCAGCAGATACGGCCTGAATCCACGCTTCGCGCAGAGGCTCAGTAGATTGATCATGATGTCGACGCCCGCCACCCGCTCGGGCAGCGCGACGCCGCACAGACGAGCGCCCCAAAGCACGCCGATGCCGTCGACGTTGACCACGTCCGCCCCTGCCACGTCCTCGCGCAGTTCGGCGTTCTGGCGCATGGTCACCAGCTTGGCGACGTTCACGACCACATGATGCAGCGGCCGCCGCAGGGTCATCGCCTCGTCGGCGATGGCCAGCGTCTCGGTCATGGTCAGCGCATGGACAGGTGCGCCAAGGAACTCCCGGCGCCGTGACGCCAACAGGGAATGCTGCGCCCATGCCGGGGCGTGCGCGTTCATGCGGCCTGCTCCCTTGCAAGCGTCACTTGTGCGACCTCTGGTTTCTTGCCTTCGATGCGGGCGTCGGGCTTGCGTGCCTTGCGCCACGTCCACAGACCCCTCGTATCGACGAGCTTCTTGTCCTTGAGCGCTTCGGGGTCGACCAGATTGAATTGCCGATGGTCGACCAGGAGGACGACGATGTCGGATTTGTCGATGGCCGAAAGTGCGTCGGTGAACACAATGCCCCTGCCCTCGAGCTCACGCGGCAGCGAATTTGTGTTGGGTTCAGCCGCAATGATCTTCACATTGGGGATATCGGACAGGAGCTTCACCACCTCGACGGCCGGGCTCTCGCGCAAATCGTCGATGTTGGCTTTGAAGCTGAGGCCAAGACAGGCAATCGTCTGTTTGCGGGAGGGGTCGAGCAAGGCCTCGATATCCCTGACCACCGACATGGGCCGCTCGGAATTGATCCGGCGTGCCGAAGCCATCAGCCGCGTGCTGTTGGGTGCGGCGTCGATGATAAAATATGGATCGACCGCAATGCAGTGACCGCCAACGCCCGGGCTCGGCTGGAGGATGTTCACGCGAGGGTGCCGATTGGCGAGATCGATCACTTCCCATACATTGAGCGACAGGTCCTGACACACTGCGGCAAGCTCGTTGGCAAAGGCGATGTTGACGTCGCGGAACGCGTTCTCCGTCAGTTTCACCAGCTCAGCACTTTCGGCCGTTGTCATGAACAGGTCGCCGGTGACGAAGGTCGAATAGAGTGCCGCGGTCCGTTCCGACGACTTGCGGGACAATCCGCCGATCGAGCGATCGTTGTTGATCAGCTCGGTCAGCACCTTTCCCGGCAGCACGCGCTCGGGCGAATAGGCAACCAGCACATCGGCGTCTTCGCCATGCTGGACAGGAAATTTGAGATCAGGCCGCAGCTCGGCAAGCAGCCCGGTCATGATACGCGTGGTTCCGACCGGCGATGTCGATTCCAACACCACAAGGTCTCCCCGCTTCAGCACCGGGGCGATGCTTCGTGCCGCCGCGAGCACGTAGGTCACGTCCGGCTTATGGTCGTGGGTCATCGGGGTCGGCACGGCGATGATATAGGCGTCCGCCGGCTGCGGCGTGCTGTAGGCCACGAGCTTGCCGTTAGCCACGACCTTCTGGATCAGGCCGTCAAGGTCCGGCTCGACGATGTGGATTTCACCGCGGTTGACCTTCTCGACCACCGCTCCGTTGACATCGACGCCAATGACGTTGAGCCCGCGGCTGGCGAAAATGGCGCAGGTCGGCAGGCCGATATAGCCCATACCGATTACGGAAACGGTTTTGATTTCAGCCATGATGCAGCAGTTCCTCAACAATCCGGTTACTGGCCCGGCCATCGCCATATGGGTTGTGTCGTTCCGCCATGCCGCGATAGGCAGCCTGATCGTCGAGCAGGCGATTGGCGTTGAACAGGATTTTCTCGACATCGGTCCCGACAAGACGGGCGGTGCCGGCCACGATCCCCTCGGGTCGCTCGGTATTTTCGCGCATCACCAGCACCGGCTTGCCGAGCGAAGGCGCTTCTTCCTGCACGCCGCCGCTATCGGTAAGCACCAGATAGCTCTGCTTCTGCAGGTACAGAAACGGCAGATAATCCTGCGGCTCGACCAGATGGATATTCGGCACGCCTTCCAGCTCTGCGTTGACCACCGAGCTCACATTAGGGTTTGGATGGACAGGGTAGACGATCTGCACGTCTCCGCGCGCCGCCAATCCCGTCAACGCCGTACAGATGCGCTGGATGCCGCCATCGAAATTCTCGCGGCGATGGCCGGTGACGAGGATCATTTTCTTGGAAGGGTCGAGGAAGGGGAAGCGGGCAGCGAGCTTCGCGTTCATCAGCCTGTCGGCATCGATCGCGCTTGAAAAATGCAACAGCGTGTCGATCACCGTGTTGCCGGTCACGAAGATGGTGCTTTCGGCCTTTCCTTCGGCGATGAGATTGTCGCGCGCCTGAACGGTCGGCGCAAAATGCCAGGTGGCGATGTTGCCGGCAATCTTGCGGTTCAGTTCTTCAGGAAACGGCGAGTTGATGTTGTGGCTGCGCAATCCTGCTTCGACATGAGCGACCGGGATACGCTTGTAGAAGGCAGCCAGAGCCGCGGCCATCGCCGTGGTGGTGTCGCCCTGTACCATGACGATATCGGGCTTCGCCTTGTCCAGCACCTCGGCCATGCCCAGGAGCACGCGCGAGGTCACGTCGAACAGCGACTGGCCGGGTTGCATGATGTTGAGATCGTGATGCACAGGCAGGCCGGTCAGCTCGACAACCTGGTCGACCATTTCACGATGCTGGGCGGTAATGCATATTTCGGTGATGAAGCCTGGATGAGCAAGGGCGGCACGCGCCACTGGAAAGCATTTGAGTGCCTCCGGCCTCGTGCCGAACACGATCAGCAGTTTCTGCCTGGACGGCAGTTTTGGACGTGAAAGGACGTTCATCGCTGATCCTGGTCGCCTGCAGCCCTCGGGACATGCCGACTATTGCCCGCAAGAGCCATAATAGCGCCGGACAGCGCCTTCGTGATCTCAATTCTTAATATATGATTAACAACCAAGGCCGCGTTCTCCCGGATTAACTCTTATGAAAGGTTGGGCTGACAAGTAGTCTATGGTAATAGTCTTGAAAAAGAATATATTGGATTGACTAATATTTTAATCATCGGCCACGCCAACGCATCCCGGCGCTGGGAAAATGAGCTTCTGGCGCGGTTGAGTGCGGCTGGACATGCGGTTTCGAGTAGCCGCGCGCCGACGCCTGAACCCAATTCGCGCGGGATGGATAATGTGCTGGCGCTCGAGGGCCGGCGCTTCGGCCCCTCACTGGCAAGCCGTTCCGGGCCGTTGCCGTCCGGCGATACCAGCCCAGTCGATCTTATGGTCGATCTCACCGCTACCGCCGCACGACGGGGTATGCCTGTCCTGACGCTCGAATTTTGCGGCCACAGCAGCTTTGCCGCGGGCATGACCGAGATGCTGGCGAGCGGGCGGTTGCCCGAACTCACCGCGCGCCTCGACGGCGTTGCCGTCGCCAGGGCGCGGCCGATGATCAGTGATCGGCTCTGGCTCTCCCGAACCAGCAACGACCTGCTCGCCGGCACCATCTCCCTGATTGCCCAATGTGTCGCCCGCTTCTCCACGGGCAAACTTGCGCCGATTGCCGAGAGCCCGGCGCCGCCCCTGCAGAAAGGCGGGTTTATCAGGCACTATCTGCCCTTTTTCGTCAGGGGATTGGTTGACCGCGCCGTGCAAAAACTGCGACGTGGTCGGCGCCCCTTCTATTGGCAGGTTGCTTACCGGCTGATCGACGGTCCAGGCGTCGCCGAAACCGGACAACTGGATGGCAAGCCGTTCACCGTGCTTGCCGATGACGGGCAGCGATTCTACGCCGATCCGTTCGTTCTCGAGCGCGACGGCCGCCACTTTCTTTTTGTCGAGGAGTTCCCCTACGCGATCGGCCGCGGCGTGATTTCTGTCGCCGAACTTGGCACCGACGGCACTTTCGGCGTGCCGAAAATGGTGCTGGAGGAAGCGCATCACCTGTCATATCCGCAGGTGTTCGCTCACTCCGGCGAGATTTTCATGATCCCTGAAAGCGCTACGGCGCGAGAACTGGTGCTCTACCGTGCGGTGCAGTTTCCGGATCGCTGGGTACGCGATACGGTGCTGATGACGGACAGGGATTTCAACGACGCCACGCTGCTCGAATCCGACGGCCGCTTCTGGCTGTTGGGGACTGAGCGGTTCGGTCACGGCAGCGCATCCGACACGATGGCCGTCTATTCCGCTCCGGCGCTGCGTGGGCCCTGGGCTGCGCACGCGCTCAATCCGGTCGCCGTCGATCACTCGGCCACTCGGCCGGGCGGCGCCTTTATCCGCCAGGGCGACGCTTTGCTGTTGCCGGTGCAAAACGGCTCGAGAGCCTATGGCGGCGGCCTGGGCTTGATGCGACTGGATCGGCTTGATGATTTCGACGTCCGTTTCGAACTGCCCCAGCCAATCGATCCCGGGACGGCATGGGCTCGGGCGGGCATCCACACGCTCAACCGCGCGGGCCATGTCGAGGTCGTGGACAGCGCCGGCTGACCGGATTTGAGGCCCGTGCTTAACGGATCTCAGCCGGCTTCAGGTTGGAATGCAGCGAGCGAAGACATGCTCTCCGGCTGGTTTCTGTAGGGCTGGTTCCTGTAGGCAAGCAGCAACACCACGATGATCGTCATATCCGGCGTTTTTGACGAAAGCGCGTTATTTGACAGCGCGGCAAGCAAGAACGTTATAGTGCCGATCCATGCCGGCAGCGGCGCCCCGCGCAGCAGCCGGAAGACGAACCAGAATATCAGCGCTATAAACAGCAGGGCTATGGGCAGGCCGAAGAGCAAGATAATTACCACCGGCGCGCTTTCGATGTAGGGCAGATGCAGCTTCTGCCGGACGATCGCCAGCAGGTCGTCAACGTTCATGCCGAACAGGATGTCGTTCCAGCTGACCAGTCCGAATACCTGGTAAATCGTCACCCGGGCCATGAAGTTTTCGTCGAAGATGGTGTTGCTGAACCGATTCAGCAGACCACCCGCAAACAGTACTGCCACGAGCACCGCGCCACCCGTGACGGTGAACATCAGTACGACAGATTTGGCCTGCCGCTCGTATTTGAGCGATAGGCCCGGCCAGGGCACGAACAGCAGCAGAATGACGATTTCCGCCGTGGCGAGCATCAGCGCAGCGCGAGCGCCTGACGCAGCGCAACCGATGAACAACAGGAAGATCGCCATGACCCGCACCCAGATGCGCCAGTGCGTCAGCGGCACGAATCCGATGGTTGTGGCGCAGAGCGCGCCCAGTGCCAGCGGATGGGCCGACAGGCCAGTTGGCCTGAATTGCAGTTCGTTCAAGCCATAGGGCAACAACCGATGTTGAGTCACCGCCTCGATGGTGCCGATGACAGCGCTCAGGATCGCCATTCCAAGCACGACGTCTCCCAACGCCCGCCGCACCTCTGCATTCAATGCCAGCATCAACAGGCCTGTGGCGCCGGCTACCAGATAGGTATCGATGATGAAGCCGGAGGAGCCCGCACGGCCGGTAACGAACAGATAGGGCACCAGCACGAACATCAGCACCGAATAGCGGATCAACGCCTTGAATATTCCAATTTCGTCGCCGTGCAGCAGAAACGGCCGGCTGAAAAGAACGATAGGAAGCAGCAGGATGATCGCATAGGTGCCGAAATGCAGCTTTTCGTAGAACGAGCCTCCCTGGGCCGTATAGTCGACGACCATGTTCATCACCTGCGGCGACACCGTAAAGCGAAGCAGGAGCGCGAACGCCGCGCACAGGAAAAACAGCAGCGACAGCGCGTTCTGACGGCGCGCTCGACTGGACAACACTCGTTCCGAAACGGCAGCGGGATAGCTCATGGCCCATCCAAATGGCGATATTCGAACGGCATTCTGGGCAACGAAATCCCTTCAACGTCCGCCGGACGGACGGGGTGTATGAACAGTAAAATGGGCCAACTTGGAAAATAAGATGTTAACGATGTTTCTGTAGAGCAGGCCAAGCGTAATGATTTAACAAGGGTTGTCACCATGTCTGCCGGTTCCGGCACACCCCCTATCGCCGCGACGGCTTCCAACAACAGTGCATTCGAGCGTATCGCCAATGCACGGCGCAGGGCATTGCTGCAGCAGCATGGCCCATTCGCGGCGCTAAGCTCCGCGCCGGTGACGCCGCAACCTCCAGAGCCGGTCGCGACGGTGACCCTGGACAAGATCGGCGATTTTCTCGAGCTCGATTTTCGACGCCTGTTCGTATGGCTGCGGGCCGGCCTCGCCCTGGCGTTCATGCTGGCGGTAATCGGCGGCATTGTTGGCGGCGCCTATGCATTGCTGAGCAAGCAGCGTTACACCGTCACGACGGAGGTCCTCATCAATCCATCCAATTTGCAGGTTGTGGAAAACGACCTCTACTCGCAACCGGGCCAGGTCGATAGCCAGCTGCTCAGCACGCGCAGCAAGCAGCGCATCCTGACCTCGGGCAACGTGCTTTCCCGTGTGGTGGACGAACTGAACCTGACTCACGATCCAGAATTTTTCGATCCGGACCGGGGCACATCCTCGTCTGGCGCTGTGGCGAAGCCAGACCCGAGGCTTATCGCCTTGAAGAACCTGGCGGACCGGGTAGACGCCACCGCGGACCCGACCTCGTTTGTCACAACCCTCTCGGTATCTGCGGAAACCACCGCCAAGGCGATCCTGATCTCGCAGGCCATAGTTAAAAACTTCCAGGAAGAACTGGCCAAGGCCGAAGCTGCCGGCGCCAGCCGTGCCGCGGCTGCCCTTGACAGCCGGCTTGGCCAACTCAAGAGCGACGTGCAAGCTGCCGAAGAGAAGGTCGAGAGCTACAGGCGCAGCCACAACCTGTCGTCCAGCAATGGCCAGCTCGTCAGTTCGCAGACGCTGACGCAGCTCAATGGGGAAATCGTCGATGCGCAATCGCGTGTCATCGCCGCGCAGGCAAGCTACGACGCCCTGGTTGCCTCCGGTATCAATGGGGCCAATCCCGACCCCACGGTTTCGGAAGCGCTCGCAGCGCTGCGCGACAGGTCAAACAGCCTGCGGCAGCAGATCGATTCACAGTCGATGACCTTCGGTCCGCGCCACCCGACGATTGTCAGGCTCAGGACGGAGCTCGAGACCGTCAACTCGCAACTCCGGGCCGAGTTCTCCCGCACCGTCGGCACGGCAAAGGCCAGCCTGGACAAGGCCAGGGCCTCGTTGGCTTCTCTCAACTCCAGGATGAACGATCTGAAGAGCAATGTTTTCACCGACAGCGAGTCCGAAGTCGCCCTGCGTGAGCTTGAACGCGATGCCGCGTCCAAGAGAGCGGTCTATGAGAGCTTCCTGTCACGTGCGCGCCAAATCAGCGAGCGCGAGCAGATCGACACCACAAACGTCCAGGTGATTTCGACCGCGGTGCCGCCACCAGGGCGCTCCTGGCCACCGCGCCCTGCCTTGGTGGCAGGCGCCGGAGCGTTCGCCGGCTTTGCCCTGGGCATGCTGCTGGCCATCGGCATGGGCATCATCCGCGACATGCGCCGGCCGCCGAACCGATCAGTCCTTGCCGCCAGCCGAGCCTGAAGCAGGGCATGGCGAAGCGCATCGTTTTCCACATCGCCAGCCTGAGGGGCGGCGGCGCTGAACGTGTCTTCGTCCTGATGGCAAATGAACTGGCATCGCGTGGCCACGAGGTCACGCTGTTTACCTGGAACGCGCAAGGCCCTAACGCCGCGCTGCGCTCCGCTGCCGTGCATCTGGTCGACTTCAGCCTTCTCTTGCGAGGCGAGGGTTATGCCAAGTCGGCGACGCTGAAAGGCATCGTGCGAAGCGCAAATTTGTTCCGCCGCCTTGATCCTGATGCGGTCTATAGCGCCCCGGAATTCGCCAATCTGGTGATGGCGCTGTCACTCATGTTGGCCAGAAGCCGGGCAAAATTCTTTCCAAGCTTCCACGCCGCCGCCTCGCTGCCTGCCAGCGGCCTCGGCGCGAGGCTGGCGATCTGGCTTTCCGCGCTGGTTGCAGCGCGCGCAACCAAAGCCATCGCCGTTTCGGCGGGTGTTGGCCGTGACATCATCGCCCGCGGCTTCCCGGAATCGAAGGTCGTCGTCATCAACAACCCGCTGCCGCCGGCTGAAGCACCGCAGAGGAATTCCTATGCCTGGCAGGCAGCGTTGGCGGCGATAGGCGATGGCCCGGTCATCGCCACCGCCGGGCGCCTCGTGCCGGTCAAGGACCACCGGACTTTGCTGCGGGCCTTCGCTGCCCTGCGCGCCGGCCGCCCTGCCCGGCTTGTCATCTTCGGCGAAGGTCCGCTGGCTGCCGAATTGCACGCCTATGCCGAGCAGATCGGCATTGGCCAGGACGTACTCTTTGCCGGCTACGTCAACGATCCCGCAGCCTGTTATGCCGCAGCCGATCTGTTCGTCCTTACATCCACCAGCGAGGGCTTTGGCAACGTCTTGGTCGAGGCCATGGCTGCTAGTGTCCCCGTAATCTCCACCGATGCTCCGCATGGCCCGCGCGAGATACTCGGTGACGGCCGTTTCGGCACCTTGGTGCCGGTCGGTGACGCCGAAGCCCTGACGGAGGCGATGGCCGAGATGCTGGACCACCCCACCCCTGCTGCCGTGCTGAAAAGCAGGGCGGCGGATTTCACAGTCGACAAGATTGGCGATCAGTACGAAGCCTTGCTCTAGTCGTCGCGCACCGCAGCAGGGTCGCGGTTGGATGCGATCGACGTGGTCGGGCTTTGATTGCCGTAATCTCTTCACGGGCTGCGGCGCAACGATTCATCGTGAGGCGTTCCGTCGTTCCTTGAGTTGTTGGGCGAAGAAATCCTTGACCGAATCGAGAACCGCGTCCCGTTCATGAGATACGCCTGGCAGCAAATCGAAGCGCACGCGCGCACCCGCTGCCTCGAACGATCGACACAATGCCATGAGGCGTTCCGGCCGTGTTCGCCCCGCATCGTTAGCACCCGGCATCCAATGGGCGCTGCCTTGGACATGAGTGATTTCCCAAGTCTCCAGGTCGGCGTCGCCGACGATCATCTGGAAAGGCACTTTTGCCAGCGCTGCGGAATCGAAGGTGGTGCCGAACTTCTCCGGCAGATCGCGAATGCCCACCCACCAGTCACGCGTCGGATCGAGCAAGGTCACCGAGCCTGGCGCACCGATTGAGGCCGCCCAGAGCCGGTCGGGATGCAGGATAGCAAAACGATGCGTGAAATGCCCGCCGCCGGAAAATCCGAACATGGCAAAGCGGCTCCAATCCTGACTGTATTTGGCGCTGACCTCCTCAACCATGGCGAGCAGCACCTGATCGTAGCGTATGTTGCCCTCGAGGATATACTTGTACCCGCTGCGAGCATCATCCCCGAGAACGCCGATTGGAAACAGCGGACACAAAACGGCGCAGCCGTTCCAGCGCCCGAACTCGGAAAACGCGTCGCGGAATCCAAGAAAAGAGGTGCGGCCGGTGCCATGGACGGCGACCATCAGGTCGACTTTGGCCCCTTCCCCAACCGCGGGAGGCACATACAGGCAATAGTGAAAGCGCGGGTCTGATTTGGAAGCAAAGATGGCCGTCGCGCCAAGGTCATAGGTAGCACGACCGCGATCCGCGACGGACTTCTTGGCAATGGTAGTCAAGTCGAGGACTCCTTAATAGGCTCGGCGTTCATGACAATCGTATACTGGTCGGCCGGCCTCGTGAACTGAGACGCCTCCAGGCAGCCGCGAGGAGAACCTCGTCGTGCATCGGAAGCAGGGCGCCGGCGGGGCGATCGGAGGCAAAAAGAATGCCTCCGCCAACGCCTCGGGAAGCCGCCATTAACTTTTCGTTAACCATGCCGGGCTAGCCTTAACCAATCAGTAAGGACTCGCCTCTGTGACCTGCGTCGCTCCCATCCAAAACAAGTCCATACGCTTTCGAGCGCGCTCGTTTGTAGCCTTCACCCTCACCCCTGAGGCCCCTTTAGGGGAATGGCTGCAAAGCCTCGATCACTGGACCGAAAACTCTCCCGGGTTCTTTGCCGGCCGTCCGGTCGTGCTCGATCTGAATATGCTCAAGCCCGAGGTGGGCGAGATGCGGGATCTGGTCTCACAGCTCGCGGAGCGCGGGATTCGCATCTACGCGATCGAGGCCGATGGCAATGTTGGTTTCGACGCCGATCTGCCGCCGCTCCTCGTTGGCGCCAAGGAGGCCACCGCTGACGCGCTTTACGTGCAGCCGGACCCGAAGGCCGCCGCTGAGGCCAAGACGGAAGAGCCGCAGGCGCCGAACTCATTGATGATCAAGGCACCGATCCGCTCCGGCCAGTCGATCTTTCATCCCGATGGCGATGTGGTCATTGTCGGCTCCGTCAGTTCCGGATCCGAGATCATCGCCGGAGGATCGATCCACGTTTACGGCACGCTGCGTGGACGTGCGTTCGCCGGCGCCACGGGAAATTCCGCGGCTCGCATCTTTTGCCGGAAAAACGAAGCCGAACTTCTGGCGGTGGACGGCTGGTACCGCACCGCCGAGGAAATGGACGCCTCCTCGCGAGGAAGGCCGGTACAGGCCTTTCTCGAGGACGGCGCGCTTTGCGTCGCACCGCTCAACTAACAAAACATTGGAGGCACAAATATGGGCAAGGTAGTGGTTGTCACATCCGGCAAAGGGGGTGTCGGCAAGACGACCTCGACGGCCGCTCTCGGCGCCGCGGTCGCGAAAACCGGCAAGCGGGTGGCCCTCGTCGATTTCGACGTCGGCCTGCGCAACCTCGATCTGATCATGGGCGCCGAGCGGCGCGTTGTTTTCGATATCGTCAACGTCATTCAGGGAACCGCCAAGCTCTCGCAGGCGCTGATCCGTGACAAGCGACTCGAAACGCTGTTCTTGCTGCCGGCCTCGCAAACGCGCGACAAGGACGCTCTCACCGAGGAAGGCGTCGCCGATGTCATCGACAAGCTGCGCTCGGTTTTCGACTACGTCTTCTGCGACAGCCCCGCCGGCATAGAGCGGGGCGCGCAACTTGCCATGCGCTTTGCCGACGAGGCGGTAATCGTCACCAATCCGGAAGTGAGCTCGGTCCGCGATTCCGATCGCATCATCGGCCTGCTCGACTCCAGGACGATGAAAGCCGAGCAAGGTGAATCGATTGCCAAACACGTGCTCGTCACGCGCTACGATGCTGCGCGCGCCGCCCGCGGCGAGATGCTCAGCATCGATGACGTGCTCGAGATCCTGTCGACGCCCTTGCTGGGAATAATTCCCGAGAGCCAGGACGTGCTGCGCGCATCCAATGTGGGCGCGCCGGTTACGCTCAGCGAAAACACCAACCCCGCCGCACGCGCCTATATCGACGCGGCAAGAAGACTCGAGGGCGAGGACCTGCCGGTCATTCTGCCTTTCGAGCGGAGGGGCCTCCTCGACCGGCTGTTGGGAAGGAGGGCAGCATGAACCTGCTCGATATCTTCAAGCGCCGCGGCAGCGCGCCTGTGGCGCGCGAGCGCTTGCAACTGCTGTTGGCTTACGAGCGTCGAAGCCGCAACCAGCCCGATCTCGTCTCCGTGCTGCGCGAGGAGATCATGGCGGTGATCGCCCGGCATGTTCAGGTCGATCAGGATTTCCTGCAGGTGAGCATGGATCACGGCGAAACGACTTCGAGATTGGAGATCGACATCCAGATCCCCAACAAGGTCGCAATGCCCATGGCCGCGGCGTTCTAGCGGAATCCTTCAGTCAGGGCTTGCGTCGGCTGCTGCCGAGGTTGCGGCATGGTGGTTGGCGTGTTTGACCGGTCGCCACCGCCAAGTCACTCGAGGATAATAACCACTGCCTCACCAAAACCCCGCGGCCGTTTCCAGCCGCGGAGCGCCTTGGGAGGGCCTTTCGAAACCCGTGGTCAGATGTTGGCGAGCAATTCGTTGACGCGACTTTCCATGTCGGCAAGGGCGGTGTCGACGTCCTTCTGGCCGCTGATTGCTGCACTCATCTCTTCGCCGATGATGTCCTGGATCGCAAACTGACGCTGTACGGCGGACGGCAGCGGCTTGCCGAGGTCGGCGACCGCAGAGATCGTGTTGCGATGCGGCAGGGCCTTGAAGGCGTCCGAGGTGATGACGGCCTTATAGGCCGGCAGGTGACCGGTGCGCGACCACTCAAAGTCGTTGTCGGCGAAGAACTTCAGGAATTTGCCGATCGCCGCGATCTGTTCAGGCGTGCGGTCTTTCTGCGACACGGCCCAGGTGTGGCCGTCGGCATATTGCGCGTGGGTGCCGCCAAACAGCTGCGGATACGGATAGACCGCATAGCCGCCCTTGTTGAGCGCCGTACCCTTGGTTTCGGACTGGGCGTTGTAATCGCCGACCACCCAGGTGCCGTTAAGGTGGACGCCACCCTCGCCGGCAAGGAAGGCGTTGATCGAGCCGCCATAATCGAGATCCTTGGTGGTGTAGCCCTTCTCGAAGATCGCCTTGTACATCTCGACCACCTTCTTGGCTTCCGGCGTATTCAACTTCACATGCTTCGGATCCGCAAAGAAATCGGAATCCTGCTGGAAAAGATAAGTGTAGAGGTTGCGTGTGTAGAGTGCAGTCTCATTGGCCAGGTTCTGGACGAAATAAGGCTTGCCCGTCTTCTGCTTGAACTGTTCGGCCTGGGCGAGCAGTTCCTCGGGCGACTTTGGAAAAATCGGCGTGCCGTCGGCATTGACGAGGCCGGCTTGTTTGAAAAGATCCAGGTTGACGTGATAGAGCATCGTCCAGCTGTCGATCGGCAGGCCGTAGATCTTGCCGTCTTTGGTGGCGCCATTGCGCGCCGCGTCGGTGAAGGCGTCGGGTGTCACGCTGACCGACTTCAAGAGATCGTCGAGCGGCATCAACAGGCCCTTCGACTGATAATCCGACAGTACGGATTCATGGATCGTGACGATGTCCGGAGCGTCGCCTGAAGCGAACTGCGCGGTCAGCTGATCATAGCCGGGCCATTCCACGGTGGTGACGTTGACATGGACATCGGGATTGTCGGCGTTGAACTTGTTGATCAGCGAGGTGATGATGCCGCATTCGCCAACGGCCTTGGTGGGATCGGTGTTGGTCCCGAAATCGGCATCGCAGGCGCCGAAAAAGCGCTGCACGCTCAGTTCCGTGGCCGCGAAGCTTGGACTTGCGAGCATCATTGCGCCCGCAGAGACTGCGGCAAACAGTATTTTCTTCAGTTTCATATCAGTTCCTCCTACTGAGTTTCCGCCGCTCCACCCTGGATTGGCTTTCGTGCTTCAATTGCTGCGCATTCCCCCCGGCCGTCAGGCAATCTTCGTTATCTCACAGCAGCGCCGGAGACCGCCGTGACGATGTATTTCTGGAAGAACAGGTAGACGATCAGGATCGGTGCACCGGCAAACACCGCCTGTGCCATCAGGAAGCCGATGCCTTCGGACTGGGCGAAATTGGTCTGGGTCGAGGCCATGCCGACCGTCAGCGTGAACATGTCCTTCCTCGTCGCCGAAATCAGCGGCCAGAAGTAGTCGTTCCACGCGCCGAGAAAGGTGAAGATGCCGAGCGTTGCCTGCGCAGGCAGCGTGAGCGGCAGAAGCACCTTCCAGAAAATCCTGAGCCGGCTGGCGTTATCGAGCATGGCGGCTTCGTCCAGCTCCTTCGGGATGGCTTTGAAATACTGGGTCATCAGGAAG
Organism: Mesorhizobium sp. M0119; assembly: GCF_040322615.1. NCBI lineage: Bacteria > Pseudomonadati > Pseudomonadota > Alphaproteobacteria > Hyphomicrobiales > Phyllobacteriaceae > Mesorhizobium > Mesorhizobium sp. M0119. The sequence continues at coordinate 98,314 of NZ_JAMYTU010000017.1, read as the reverse complement.
ACGCCGAACGGAGCTGAAAGGCCCGGCAGAATAAGCCCTTGATAGGTGTTGTGGAACTTCAGCATGCTGAAGATCTGATGACGGGCGACGAGCACGGCCTGTTCCGGGACCGCCAGGCCGAACAGCACAATCACGAACAGCACGTCTCGGCCGGGGAAATTCAGCCGTGCAAAGCCGTAGCCGGCGAGCGACGACAGGATCAACGTGCCGAGCGTCAATCCGCCCGAGACGATGATGCTGTTGCGCACCCAGATGAACACCGACGAGGTGCCGACGGTGTTGATGTAGTTCTTCAGCGTATAGGGCGCGTGAAACACCGAATTCGGATCGGCCATCAGCTCCGTATTGTCCTTGAGCGACAGGCCGATCACCCACAGAACCGGCGCGATCATGACGATCGAAAGCAGGATGACGAGGGCTAATAGCACATGGTCGCCAAATGCCCGTCCCTTGATGGAAGTGGCTGGAGCGCTCATGCTTGGTCTCCCCTGCTGCGTGTCACCAGGTACTGGGCCATGGCCGCGATCAGGATGAGGATGAACAGGATTTCCGATGCCGCGGCACCCAGGCCGAGATCCCAGCGACGGAATGCGGTATCGTAGATGTAGAGCACGATCGGCTTGGTCAGATTGTTCGGACCGCCGCGCGTCATCAGCCAGGCTTGGCCGAACAGCTGGAATTGCAGCACGATCTGGATGATGATCACCAGGATGAAGGTCCGCTTGATCGACGGCAGCGTGATCGAGCGTAGCGTCTGCCAGCGATTGGCATTGTCCAGGGCTGCCGCCTCGTAAATATCCTGCGGAATCTGCTGGAGCGCCGAGAGAAAGAGCATCATCGGCAGGCCGATGCACCACCAGATGGTGGCAATGGCGATGCCGATCATGGCCAGGCTGGGATCGGAAATGAAGGCCGGGGCCGTTGCGCCGAACCATCCGTAGACCGTCGACAACAGGCCGACATTCGGAATGAAGACGATGCGCCAGATCAGCGTGACGATGGTGACCGACAGCACCGAGGAGGAAAAGAACAGCGTCCGCAAAACCGCGGCAGTGCGCGTGCGGCGGTTGAGGCAAAGCGCCAGGAAAAGGCCGATCAGCGCCAGCGTCGGCACCGTCAGAAGCACGAAGTAGAAGGTGTTCCAGATCGATTGCAGGAAGACCTTGTCGTGATACAGCCTGGCGTAATTGCCGAGACCGACAAAATCTCCGGACGAGAACGTGTCGGCCTTGTGGAAACTCAGCCACATCCCCCAGAGCAGCGGGAAGAGCAGCAGCGTGGTGAAGAAGAACAAGAATGGCGCAACGAAAATGAAATTTCGCCATTGCGGCGCATAGATGTCGGCGGTAGGGGCTCTGACGCCGACAGCAAGCGTCGCGGTCGGGGACATCGCCGGCCGGTCAGCCATCTCAGGCCTCCCTCGCATGCCAGGCGCGGCCGGTCTCGTTGAACAGATGCGATTTCTGGCCGTCGAAGGCGAGCCCGATTCTGTCGCCGACGGCGACGCGGCTGTTGCCGGCATCCGAGCCGACGATCTGCTGGCCATCGCCCAGCCGCGCGTAGATCAGCGTGCGTTCGCCGAGCCGCTCGAGCACATCGACGACTCCGTCGGCATTGCCTTGTCCGGCGGCAACGATGCGCACGTCTTCCGAACGGATGCCGAAAGTATACTTGCCATCGGTCAACTGGCTGGAGGCGATCTCGGTCTGCACCGGTATGCCGCCCGCAAATCTGGCCGTGGCGTTCTTGCCCGATCTGTCGAGTGTCGCATCGACGAAGTTCATCGCCGGCGCGCCGACGAAACCCGCGACGAATTTGGTCGCCGGGCGCTCGTATATCTCCATCGGGGTACCGATCTGGTCGATCTTGCGATTGTTCATGACGACGATGCGGTCGGCCAGCGTCATTGCTTCGACCTGGTCATGGGTGACGAAGATCATCGTCGATTGCAGCCGCTGGTGAAGCTGGGCAAGCTCGATGCGGGTACGGGTGCGCAACGCCGCATCGAGATTGGAGAGCGGCTCGTCGAACAGAAAGGCCTTCGGCTCCTTGACGATCGCACGGCCGATGGCGACGCGCTGGCGCTGACCGCCGGAGAGCTGGCCCGGCTTGCGATCGAGCAGATGCGGCATTTCCAGGATGCGGGCGGCTTCGTTGATGCGCGCCTCGATGACCTTGCCTGGTACGCCGATATTCGCAAGCCCGAAGGCCATGTTGTCGCGCACCGTCATATGCGGATAAAGCGCATAGGACTGGAACACCATGGCAATGCCGCGCTTGCCCGGCGGCAAATGATCGATGCGCTCGTTGTTGATGGCAATCTCGCCGCTATCGACAGCTTCAAGACCGGCGATCATTCGAAGAAGCGTCGATTTTCCGCAACCGGACGGCCCTAGGAACACGATGAATTCGCGTGCCCTTATGGAGAGCGACAGATGATCCAGCACCGTCATGGCACCGAACTGCTTGCTCACGTTCCTGATCTCGATATCGGCCGTCACGTCGACGCTCCTCCTCAGCGTTTGCGCTGTCTCGATGATCCGCCTGAACTCAGAGCCTCAGGCGTATGACCTGGTAGGAATAGGCCGGCAGCGACAGGCTCAGCTTGCCGCCGACGAGCGAGGCTCCCTCACCCTTCCTGGGGCCGACATTGCCAGGGTTTTCGGCCGAATTGACGGCTTTCAGATCGGCGTGTGCCATCACCCGGTGATCGACGATCTCCGCCGCGCCGAAGCCGGAGAGGTCGACCACTGTTTCGATTGCCTCGCTCGAATGGCGGTTGACGGCGAAGAAGGTGACGTGGCCGGTTTGCCTGTCGTGCACGCCGGCAACATCGACATAGCCGACGTCGCCCGCAACGCTGGATTTATAGGTCGGGCTTTCCACCTTGAGATCCAGCGCATTGCCGCGGCCATAGTTAGAAGCAAACAGATAGGGATAAAAAATCGTCTGCCGCCATGCCGGGCCATTCGGAACGGTCATGATCGGCGCGATGACATTGACCAGTTGTGCCAGGCAGGCGATCTTGACGACATCGGAACGGCGGATGAATGTGTTGAGGATCAGGCCGACCTGCAGCACATCCTCGAAATTATAGATGTCTTCGAGCAACGGCGGGGCGAACGGCCAACCGTCGCTGCCGCCAAGTATCTTCTTGTCCTGCTCCTTGGAATGGTACCAGACGTTCCATTCGTCGAACGAGATGTAGACCTGCTTGTTGGAGCGCTTCTTGGCCTTGATATAGTCGATGACGCCGGCGACCGAGACAATGTAGCCGTCGAGCTTTTCGCTCATGGCGAGATAGTTCGGAGCGTCGTTGGCTTCGTTGTCGAAATACATGTGCAGCGAGATGTAGTCGACCTCGTTGTAGGTATGGTCGAGAACCGTCGCTTCCCATTCAGGGTAGGTCGGCATCTTGGCATTCGAAGAGCCGCAGACCACCAGCTCGAGCGACTTGGAGAAGGCGCGCATGGCCTTGGCCGTCTCATGCGCGAGGCGGCCATACTCGTCCGCGGTCTTGTGGCCGATCTGCCAGGGACCGTCCATTTCATTGCCGAGGCACCAGAGCTTGACGTCGAACGGCTCCTTGCGGCCGTTGGCGATGCGCTTGTCGCTCCATTTGCTGCCGCCGGGATGGTTGGCGTACTCCAGAAGGTTGCGGGCTTCGTCGAGGCCGCGCGAGCCGAGATTGACGGCAAGCATCATCTCGGTGTTGGCGCAGGTGCACCAATCGGCAAATTCATGCAGGCCGACTTCGTTGCTTTCCGATGTGTGCCAGGCAAGGTCGAGGCGGACTGGGCGCTGTTCCTTGGGGCCAATGCCGTCTTCCCAATTGTAGGCCGAGACGAAATTGCCGCCGGGATAGCGGACGATCGGAACATTGAGTTCCCTGACGAGATCAATGACGTCCTGACGCATGCCGTTGGCGTCCGCTGTCGGATGGCCGGGCTCATAGATGCCGGTGTAAACTGCCCGCCCCAGATGCTCGATGAAGGATCCGTAGAGCCTCGGATCGATTTCCGAGACAACATAATGCGGATGAGCCGTAACGGCTGCCTTCATGCATTCCTCCCATCGATATCACAAACGATGATTTAAATCATCTTGCCCGATATCAAAGCGGGATTGGCAGCCCTTCGTCAAGCCAAAATACCCAAATGTAGGACAATTAGACGAACGCTTTTGCATAGCAGAAAGCCAACTGGTTGAAATTGCTAAGTTATCTTCAGAACCCGGTTTCATGATATCAACCAGTTCTGATCCTGAGCAGGATGTCCTGATCGTAATTTCCAAAGCCCTTGCCGAAAATGTTGATCCCGCCGGGGCGCTTGGCGTCGTCCTTGACGCCGATACGGATGCGGATTGAATGATGGCTCTTCAGATCGAGTGCGGCGAGGCCGGTTTCGGAAATCCTGAGGCCGTCGACATAGGTGCCGTCATTGGCAATTCGCCAGTTCTTCAACTTGCCGTATTGCGAGCCCTTGAGCTTCCACCAGGAGGGCGTGAAGACGCCGCGCTTGTCGCCGAAATCCCCCGGCGACGTCCAGGTGCCGACGTCGACGCCATTGATTGTCAGCGTAATGTCCGAGGGCCAATCGGCGCTGGTGCCCGGCACTTCCGAGGACAGCTCTATCGCCACTTCGAGTTCGGTGATCTCGGCATTGGCGAGCTTGGCATTGTTGGGGAACTGGTATTCGACAAAACCGCGCGTGAACCATAGCAGACCGGCTTTCATGCGGTCCGGATCGAGGAAAGTGTTGGGAACATCGAGCAGACCGATGATGCCGTCCGGCGAGCAAAGGCCGCAGGGCGCGGTAACCTCGAAGCCGGTGTAAAGCCCGATCGGCATCGACACTTCGATCGCGTCGTTCTTGACCGCACGATATTCGCTCTTGAACACGACGAGCACTTCTTCGGCCGTCGGATAACAGATTTTCTGACTGCCTTTCTTCGCTTTCAGATTCTCGGTGCGGATCAGCCCCGCATCCTCCAGCACCTGGATGTTGGTCGAGACGGTCGACTGCGGCAGCGACAGCACGGCGGCGATTTCGTTGACATTCATCGGCCCCTTCTCATGCAGCAGTTTCAGCATCGAGATACGCGCCGAGGAGGCAAGCCCCTTGAGCACGGCAATGCCTTCCTCAGGTTCAATCACCAGAAAATTGCGACTCATGAAATTGCCCGACCCATGCAAAATCTATATCCGAAATTATCCTGTATATCGGGATATCTGATTTTATCAATGCGCAGGCAGAACCCCGGGCAATTTGTTGAATCCAGCAGGGCCGGTGGTCGCGCGGTGGCCTGCACAGAATTTGTGCAGGAGCCATATGCAGAGTGGACACCTGAACGCCGATCGCCCAATCTAGTCCGGAGCCGAGCCCGGTGATGGCGGCTTGCACTCAAAGCGGTTGGACGGGTCGTGACCAAAGGGTGGAAATTATACGATCAGCGACTGGCCTGGGTCCTCGTCGCGCCTGTGCTTTTGCTGCTTACCCTGCTTCTGCTGCTGCCGATCGCGATGATGACGGTCTACACGTTTTTCACCTTCGTCACCGCGGGGGTGGAGTCGGCGGTGCTGACCTTCGACAACTGGAAGGAATTCCTCACCGATAGTTACTATCACGGCTTTCTTTGGAAGACCGTTCGCGTCGGCGCCATCACCGCTGTGATTTGCGCGATCCTTGGCTATTTCCCCGCCTATTTCATCTGGGCCACGACTTTCAGGCACAAATGGCTGCTGTTGCTGCTGCTCATCGTGCCGTTCTGGATCAGCTTCACTATCCGGACATTCTCGTGGATCCATATTCTCGGCGAACAGGGGCTGATCAACGTCGTGCTCATCAGGCTGGGGGTTATCAACGAGCCGTTGCCGATGCTCTACACCGAGGGCGCCGTCATCATGGGGCTGCTGCATTTTCTGCTGCCCTATATGATCCTGAACGTCTATGTCAGCCTGGAAAGCATCGACCGCACGCTGATCGCCGCCGCCCGCTCGATGGGCTGCACCAGCGCGCAGGCGTTCCGCGAAGTGACCCTGCCGCTATCGATGCCGGGGCTGGGCGCCGGGCTGCTGCTCTGCTTCGTGCTGGCGGCCGGCTCCTATGTGACGCCGCAGCTGCTCGGCGGAAGCCGCGACGCGCTGTTCGGCAACTTGATCTACGACACCATCATGGGGCAGCTCAACTGGCCGATGGGCGCAACGCTTTCCATCGTCCTGTTCGTCCTGCTCGGCGCGGCCGCGGCCGCTTACAGCCGCTATATGGGCCTGTCGCAGATCATGAAGGGTCTCAGTGCATGAGAGCGGATCATCCCGATCGCGAAGGCAGATGGGCGTGGCGGCTGACCGGCGCGATCACGGTGTGCGTCTATGTCTTCATGTTCGCGCCGATCATCGCCACGGTCGTGCTTTCCTTCAACGCCTCGATGTTCGGCGGCTTTCCCCTCACCGGCTTCAGCCTGCGATGGTATGAGAAGCTGCTCACCAACGAGCCGGTTCTCGACGCCTTCCGGACATCGATGTGGATTGCCCTGGTGACGGCGACGGTGACGACGCTGCTCGGCATCATGGCGGCATTGGCGCTGGTGCGCTTCGAGTTCCGTGGCAAGCAGGCGATCAACACGCTTGTCATTCTTCCCGCGCTGGTCCCCGAAACGATACTCGGCGTCGGCCTGCTGGTCATGATCAAAGCCGTCGACCAGCCGCGCAGTATGACGCTTCTGGTGCTCGGCCACATTCTGCTCACGCTCCCCTACGTGGTGCTGATCGTCCAGGCGCGCATGGTCGGCATTAAACGTTCCTATGAGGAGGCGGCACTGTCGCTCGGAGCGCCGCGTGTGTCGACATTCCGCGAAATCACGCTGCCGCTGCTCATTCCCGCAGTGCTTGCCAGTGTTCTGCTCGCTTTCACCATTTCGTTCGACAACACCTCGGCCAGCCTGTTCTGGCGGCCGGCGGGCGTCGAGACCATGCCGACGCAAATCCTTTCGATGCTGAAGATCTCGATCAGCCCCGAGGTGAACGCGCTCGGAACCGTCATGATCCTTTTGACGGTCGGCATTCCCTTGGCTGGCGGGCTCATCCTGCAAAGCCTCACCTGGTTCAAAGCAGGCAAGTGAAAATGAAAATGGGAGAATGGAAATGAAACTGACAACCACCAAACGACTGGAGAGGCTCAACGAACGCTATGCCAATGGCGACATCAGCCGGCGATCATTCCTGACGCTGACGGCCGCCGCTGCCGCCGCCACCGGGCTTTCCCTGCCCTGGATGGGACGGGCGCTGGCCGCGGTTTCGGAAGTGCGCTTCGACGGATGGGGCGGCGTGGTGCAGGAGGCGATCGACAAGTACGCGTTCCAGCCTTACACCGCCAAGTCCAAGGTCAAGGTCGTCCAGGGCACCTTTGGCGACGAGAACGAGATCATCACCAAGATCAAGACCTCGAAACCAGGCGACTTCCAGATCGTCCATTCTTCCGGCGTCAACTACTACATCAAATACGTCAATGGCGGTTTCAATTCGGAGATCAACGAGGCGAACATTCCAAACATGGCGAATGTGCTGACCGCCATGATCGAGCCGTTCCGCAAGATCACGCCGAAGCTGTCGGCAGTGCCATATGATTACGGCACCACCGGCATCGCCTACAACAACAAGGTCATCTCGCCGGAGGAAGCCAAAGAAAAGGGCGCCAACCTGCTTACCGACACGAAATATGCCGGCAAGATCGGCGGCTACGCCGATATGACGACGCGCGTCTGGTATGCGGCGCTGCAGACGAAACAGGACCCCAACAACATCCAGGATATGGATGCGGTCTGGGCCAAGGTTCGCGAGACCCGCGACCTGGCCAAGAAATTCTGGAGTTCCGGCGCGGAACTCATGGACCTCCTGTCGCGCAACGAGATCGTCGTCACCGACGCCTGGTCAGGACGTGTCGCCGCCCTGCAGCAGCAGGGCCAGCCGATCGGCTATCTCGTCCCTGCCGGCTCATACGCATGGATGGAGGACATGCTGGTGCTCAAGGGATCGCCCATGGCCGAATGCGAGGAGCTCATCAACTTCATGCTGGATCCAGCCACGTCGATCGCCGTCGCCGAGGGCCAGAACTATCCGCCATCCCTTGACCCCACCAAGGTGAAGCTGACCGACAAGATCGCCGCGCTTCCGGCCTTCGACCCGACCGGATCGATGAAATCGCTGACCTTCGCCGATCCGCTCTACTGGGCGAAGAACGAAGACGCCTGGACCAAGCAATGGGACAGGGTGTCGAAAGGTGCATGACGACAACAGCCACGACCAGCCCCGGCCGGCTTCGGCCGGGGCTGCGGGCGACCCGCCCGCCCCGCGCGCGCGGCAGCCGATAGGAAAGCCTGCGGTCGAGTTTCGCGACATCGATATTTTCTACGGCAAGTTCGCCGCCGTGCGCGAATTTTCACTGGCGATCCGCAAGGGTAGTTTCGTCACCTTGCTGGGGCCGTCCGGGTGCGGCAAGACGACGATCCTGCGATCGATCGCGGGCCTGGTCGACATCTCCAGTGGCCAGATCTCGATCGGCGGAAAGCGGGTCGACGACATCCCGATCTACAAGCGCAACATTGGTCTGGTGTTCCAGAACTACGCGCTCTTTCCGCACAAGAACGTCTTCGACAACGTCGCATTCGGCCTGAAATACCGAAACGTGCCGAAACCGGAAATCGTGCGCCGGGTCAAGAAGGCGCTGGATATGGTGCGGCTGCCCGGCAGTGAGACAAAGCTGCCGTCACAGCTCTCGGGCGGCCAGCAGCAACGCATCGCACTGGCCCGCGCCATCGTCTTCGAGCCGGAAGTGCTGCTGCTGGACGAGCCCTTGTCGGCGCTCGACGCCAATATGCGCGAGGACATGCGCGTCGAGATCAAGAAGATCCAGAGGGAGACGGGCATCACCGCTATCTTCGTGACGCACGACCAGGAAGAAGCCTTGTCGATGTCCGACCACATCGTCGTGATGAACGCCGGCCTGATCGAGCAGATCGGCTCCCCCGCGCAGGTCTACGACCAGCCGGCCACCGCATTCGTCGCCAATTTCCTTGGCAAGGCCAACATGCTGCCCGGCAGCGTGACAGTGATGGACGGAAAGATGGCGACGATCGCGCTGGCCAGCAGCCACGTCGTAAAGGCGGCCGCGCCGAAGGCGCTCGCGATTGGCAGCGCGGTCACCGTCGTCGTTCGCCCGCAGAAGCTCACCGTCGGTACCGCCGGTGCTGCCAACAGGCTGGCGGGACGGATAGTCTCGACCTCCTATCTCGGCGGCAATGCGGTCTACGAGATCGACATCGGCGCCGGCACGCTGGTGCGCGCCAACACGCTGATCGATGGCCAGCCGCTGCGTGAAGGCGAAACGGTCGAAGTCTGCTTCGATCCGCTGGGCTGCGTGCTTCTCGATGCGCAAGGCTTACGCATCGCCTAGCGAGGTGGAACTGAGCCGTTCAGTCTTTCGCGTCACCCTTTGGGCCGAGAAACCGCGCATAGACCTCACCGACAATACCGCGCCGGAAAACCAGCACGCAGACCATGAAAGTCAGGCCGGTGGCGATGGTCACCGGAAAACTCGAGGTGGCGAGCGTGTTTTCCAGGCCGACGATCAGACTGGCGCCGATGATCGGCCCGACCATGGTGCCGATGCCGCCGAGGAGCGTCATCAGGATCACCTCGCCGGACATCTGCCAGGTGACGTCGGTGAGCGTGGCAAACTGAAAAACGATCGCCTTGAGCGCGCCGGCCAGCCCGGCCAATGTTGCCGACATGACGAAAGCCGCCAGCTTGTAGTTGGCGACGGAATAGCCCAGAGAAATGGCCCGGCTCTCGTTTTCCCGGATGGAACGCAGGATCATGCCGAAAGGCGAGTTGATGATGCGCCAGATGGCGAACACGCCGATCAGGAAGACCACCAGCACGAAATAATAGATGTTGATCGAGCCGTTCAGGTCGAGCATTCCAAACAGCCTGCCGCGCGGCACGCCCTGGATGCCGTCCTCACCTCCGGTGAACGGCGCCTGCACGCAGAAGAAGAAGAACATCTGCGACAGCGCCAGCGTGATCATGGCGAAATAGATGCCTTGCCGGCGGATGGCAAAGAAGCCCATCACAAGGCCGAGCAGCGCGGCTCCCAGGACACCGAGCAGGATGCCCGCTTCCGGCGGCCAACCCCAGACCTTGACCGCGTATGCGGTGAAATAGGCCGCCCCGCCGAAGAATGTCGCATGGCCGAAGGACAACAGCCCGGTGTAGCCGAGCAGAAGGTTGAACGCGCAGGCAAACAGCGCAAAGCACAGCATCTTCATCAGGAAGATCGGATAGACGAAGAAAGGCGCCACCAGCAGCGCCAGGATGCCGAGCCCCACCAGCGTCCATTCAAGCCATACCGAACTTTTGGCGCGCGTCTCGCGAAGTGAGAGTTCGGCCATCTCAGGCATCCCTTCCGAACAGGCCGGCTGGCCGGACCAGAAGCACGATCGCCATGATGACGAAGACCACCAGATTGGAGGCTTCGGGATAGAAAACCTTGGTCAGGCCTTCGGCGAGGCCAAGCATGTAACCGGTGACGATCGCCCCGAGGATCGATCCCATGCCGCCGACCACGACGACGGCAAAGACGACGATGATGAGGTCAGATCCCATCAGCGGGCTGACCTGATAGATCGGCGCGGCGAGAACCCCCGCAAGCCCGGCAAGAGCGGCGCCGAGGCCGTAGGTGAGGGTCAGCAGCAACGGCACGTTGACGCCGAAAGCCTGCACCAGGCCGGGGTTCTCCGTTGCCGCGCGCAGATAGGAGCCCAGCCTGGTCTTCTCGATCAGCGCCCAGGTGCCGAAACAGACGATCATCGAGGCGACCACCACCCAGCCGCGGTAATTAGGCAGGAACATGAAGCCGAGATTGGTTCCCCCGGAGAGCAGCGGCGGCACGGAATAAGGACTTCCCGATACGCCATAGTAGTAACGGAACACCCCTTCGAGCACGAGCGCGAGGCCAAAGGTGAAAAGCAGACCGTAGAGCGGGTCGATGTCGTAAAGCCTCGACAGCGCCAGGCGCTCGACCACGACGCCGAAGCCGCCGACGATCAGCGGCGACACGATCAGAGCCGGCCAGTAGCCGATGCCGAACCGGGTGAGAAGCAGGTAGCCGATGAAGGCGCCGAGCATATAGAGCGCGCCGTGAGCGAAATTGATGACGCGCAACAGGCCGAATATGACAGCCAGGCCCAGACTCAACATTGCGTAGAACGAGCCGTTGATGAGGCCGACCAGCAATTGGCCGAGGAATGCCTGAACGGGTATTCCGAAGATCATCGTCATGGCGCCATCATACACCCAGCACTTCATGCAGCAGCGTCATGCGATCCGGAAGTTCGCCGACCGCAAAGCCCGCCACGACCTTGCCGTGCTCCATCAGGTAGAAACGGTCGGTGACGCGGCTGGCAAAGCGGAAATTCTGCTCGACCAGCAGGATCGTCATGCCGCGCTTTTTCATCGTCGCCAGCAGATCGCCGATGCGCTGCACGATGACCGGCGCCAGTCCCTCGGTCGGCTCATCGAGAAGCAGCATTTTCACGCCGGTTCTGAGCATGCGCGCGATCGCCAGCATCTGCTGTTCGCCGCCCGACAGCCTGGTGCCGGGGCTGTTGCGTCGCTCCTTCAGATTGGGGAAGAGATCGAATATTTCCTCCACGCTCATGCCGCCCTCGGCGACGATCGGCGGCAGAACCAGATTCTCGTCCACGGTCAATGTTGCGAAGATGCCGCGTTCCTCAGGCACCAGGCCAAGGCCTTGATGCGCGGTCCGGTGCAACGGCAGGCGCATCAGATCCTTGTCGTCGAAAAAAATCTGGCCGGTCCGCTGGCGGATCAGCCCGATAATGGCGCGCAATGTCGTGGTCTTGCCGACGCCGTTGCGGCCCAGCAACGTCACTGTTTCACCTGGAAAGACCTCCAGATCGACGCCGTGCAACGCATGGCTCTCGCCATACCAGGCGTTGAGGCCGCGGACTGCGAGAAGCGGCGCGGCGTCACTCATCGGCGGTGCCCATATAGGCGATCCTCACCCGCTCGTCGCGGCTGACCGTGGCGTAGTCGCCGGCGGCAAGGATTTCGCCGCGCTGCATGACGGTTATCCAATCGCAAAGATCGGCTACAACAGTCAAATTGTGCTCGACCATCAGCACCGCGCGCTCCTTGGCGACCGAGCGGATGATGTCGGAAACTGTGCGCACATCCTCATGCCCCATGCCGGCCATCGGCTCGTCGAGCAGCAGCACTTTCGGGTCGAGCGCCAGCGTCGTGGCGATCTCTAGCACGCGTTTCCTGCCATAGGAGAGATCGGCGGCGGGCCTGTTCTTGGCATCGTCGAGGCCGACCGACCTCAAAAGCTCCTCGGCGCGCGGCGTCAATCGATCGAGCGCAGACAGCGAGCGCCAGAACTGAACGCTGAGCCCGCCCGGCCGCTGCAGCGCAACGCGCACATTGTCGAGCACGCTGAGATGTGGAAACACCGCCGAGATCTGGAACGAGCGCACCAGGCCCATCCGCGCGACCTTGGCCGGCGAGGTGCGGGTGATGTCGTGGCCGAGCAGTTCGATCCTGCCGCTGGTCGGCGGCAGGAACTTGGTGAGCAGGTTGAAGACGGTAGTCTTGCCGGCGCCGTTGGGTCCGATCAGCGCGTGGATGTTGCCGTGGTAGAGGTCGAGATCGACATTCCTGACCGCGACGAAACCGGCGAAGTCGCGCCGCAAACCGCGGGCGGAAAGCACCACCCGCGGCTCACTCGGTTCGGGCGGTTCCATCGGTGCGCCAATCACTCGCCAGCCGTGGGACAGCCGCTCTCCTTGGGGCTCAGGAACGCCTCGTTACCGGGGATCGTGGCGAGCGGTTTGTAATAGTCCCACTCCTTGGTGCTCTCGCTCGGCGACTTGACCTGATAAAGATACATGTCGTGAACCATGTTGCCGTCGGCCTGCACTTTGCCGTTTGCCGTAAAGACGTCGTTCACTGGCATCGCATGCAATTCCTTGGCGACCGCCTCGGTTCCATCGGTGCCGGCTTTGTCGATCGCCTTCAAATACTGGGTCACCGCCGAATAGGTGGCGGCCTGGATCATGTTCGGCATGCGGTTGGTGCGCTTGAAGAAGCGCTGGGCGAAATCGCGGCTCTTGTCATCGCGATCCCAGTAGAAACCTTCGGTCAGCACCACGCCTTGCGCCGCTTCGAGGCCGAGCCCATGCACCTCGGCCAGTGTGAACAGAAGTGCTGCAAGACGTTGGCCGCCCTGCACGATGCCGAATTCGGCCGCTTGCTTGATCGAGTTAGAGGTGTCGAGGCCGGCATTCGCCAGGCCGATGACCTTGGCGCCCGACGATTGCGCCTGCAGCAGGAAGGATGAATAGTCGGTCGAGCCGAGCGGGTAACGCACCTCGCCAACTACCTTGCCGCCATGGCTCTCGACGAACTTTGCGGTCTGCTCCTTGAGCGAATATCCGAATGCATAATCGACTGTGACGAAGAACCAGCTGTCGTCGCCTTGCTGGACGAGAGCGCCACCGGTCCCCACTGCCTGCGAATGCGTGTCGTAGGCCCAGTGGAAGCCATAGGGCGAGCACTGTTTGCCGGTTAGCTCGGTGGTCGCCGCGCCGGTGACGATGTCGATTTTCTTCTTTTCTTTGGAAATCCCCTGGACGGCGAGCGCCACCGAGGAGGTGGTCAGTTCCATGATGGAATCGACCTGTTCGGTGTCATACCACTGCCGCGCAATGTTGGAGGCGATGTCCGGCTTGTTCTGGTGGTCGGCGCTGACGATCTCGACCGGCGCACCTTGCACCTTGCCACCGAAATCCTCGACCGCCATCTTGGCGGCCTCGACCGACCACTTGCCGCCGAAATCGGCATAGACGCCCGACTGGTCGTTGAGAATGCCGATCTTGACCTTGCCGTCGGAAATCTCGGCGGCTGCGGCAGGCATCGCAGTCGCTGCAAGAAGCGCGGCCGAGACCAGGTACGATATCTTCATTGGTGACTTCCTCCCTTATGGTCGACAACCGAGCAACATATCGGCGGCTGCCTGCTGCGGCACGGAAGAGTGGCCTCCCACATTCCATCCTCTCCGGCGCAAAATCACGCAGCGCTCTACGGCCGCTTATGCCCGTCCCTCAAATCGTAGCATCGCTCGGCAACGCGAGAACAGTTACTTTAGTATTAGGCATTTGCGATGCCGGCCGCGCACCGCCGAAGCGCAACATAGCGTCGGATCGTGCGCCGTCCAGATCGGCCTCTATTCTCGCCGAAGCAACGATTACGGCTGAACGGTCCTGATCCGATATCGCTGACCGAGAATTCCCATCGTCAACCCTCGGCTGGATGATGACATGCAACCAGGCGGCCATCGCCGATGCTTTGAAGAAGCGGACGCTCGCTGCGGCAGAGGGAGGTGGCGGCTGGGCAGCGGGTGTGGAACCGGCACCCCGAGGGTGGGTTCATCGGGCTGGGCAGGTCACCCTTGAGCACCAGCCGCCCGCGCCGCACCCGGTCGATGCTGGGTACCGGCACGGCGGAACGCAGCGCTGCGGTGTAATGATGTCTGGGCGCCGCAAAGACCTCGTCGGTCGGCCCGCTCTCCACGATCGATCCCAGATACATGACCGCCACACGGCTCGAGATCTGGCGCACGACGGAAAGGTCGTGAGCGATGAACACATAGGTCAGGTTGAACTCCTCGCGCAGGTCGGCGAGCAGATTGACGATCTGCGCCTGGATCGACACGTCGAGCGCCGAGACCGGCTCGTCGGCCACGATCAGCCGTGGCCGCAGCGCCAGCGCGCGGGCGATGCCGATACGCTGACGCTGGCCGCCGGAGAATTCGTGCGGATAGCGCGATGCGTGCTGGGGCGACAAGTCGACACGGCGCAGAAGGTCGGCCACGCGGTCCGCCATTTCCGATACCGAGAGGCGTTCATGGATGCGGAATGGATCGGCCAGGAGATCGCCGACCCGCCGGCGCGGATTGAGCGAAGCGCTGGGATCCTGAAAGACCATCTGCATCTGCCGCCGCAACGGACGAAGCTGGCGCTGGGAAGCGTCGCTGATGTCGTGGCCCTCGAATTCCAGCGACCCCGAGCTGATTTCGGTCAGACGCACCAGACACCGGCCAAGCGTGGACTTGCCACAACCGGACTCACCGACGATGCCGAGCGTTTCCCCGGGCCAGATGTCGAGCGACACCGTATCGACCGCATGCACGGTCCGGCGCTGCGCCGGAAAGATCGAGCGGCCGACGCTGTAACGTTTCGACAGATCCCCGGCGCGAAGCAGCGGGCGCGGCACGGCATTCATCGTTGCATCTCCACGCCGCCAGCCCTCTGGACAGCGAATTGTCTGCGCGTTGTCTCCGGCAACAGGCACGCGGCGCGATGGCTCTCGCCTTGCATGATCGGCAGCTGGACCAGACAGGCGTCCTGGCGAAAGGCGCAACGGGGGCCGAAGGCGCAGCCTTTCGGCAGGTTGGAGAGCGACGGCGGAATCCCCGGGATGGCGGCGAGCCGGGCTGGACGTGGTCCCTCCATCGGCGGGATCGAGCCGAACAAGCCCCATGTGTAGGGATGCAGCGGCGCCCGGAACACGCTGCTCTTGCCGCCCTCCTCGACAAAGCGTCCGCCATACATCACCAGCACCCGGTCCGCGACTTCGGCGACGACGCCAAGATCATGCGTGACCAGGATCACGGCGGAGCCGAACTGGTCGCGCAATCGTCCGATCAGTTCGAGGATCTGCGCCTGCACGGTAACATCGAGGGCTGTGGTCGGTTCATCCGCGACGAGCAGCGCCGGGTTGCAGGAGAGCGCCATGGCAATCACCGCACGCTGGCGCATGCCGCCGGAAAGCTGGTGCGGGTAGTTGTCGACGACCCGATCCGGATTTGCGATGCCGACCGCATCCAGCAATTGCACGGCCCTCGCCCGTGCCGCTTTCGCCGACACTTTTTCATGCGCGCGCACCTGCTCGGCGATCTGGTTGCCGATCGTATGCACCGGGGTGAGTGCCGACATCGGATCCTGGAAGATCATCGCGATCTGGCGGCCGCGAATGGCATCGAGCGCACGTCGGTTGAGTCCGATCAGCTCCTGTCCCATGAAACGGATGGAACCGGAGACGATAGCGTTGGGGCTGTCGATCAGCCCCATAATGGCGAGCAAGGTCTGGCTTTTGCCCGAACCGGATTCGCCAACCACACCGACGATCTCGCGCTGCTCGACGGAGAACGAAACACCTCCCACCGCGCGCACCAGGCCCTCGTCGCTGCGGAAGGAGACGGTGAGGTCCTTGACCACCAGAAGAGGAGCATCAGCCGACATCGCGAGCCCTCGGGTCGATGAAGACGAAGACCACGTCGACGACGAAGTTAGCCATCACCACGAAGAAGGCGGCGTAGATCACCGTGGCCAGGATCATCGGCAGATCGAGCGTCTGCAGCGCCTCGTAGGTCAGTTTTCCGACGCCCTGCAGTCCGAAGACCACTTCGGTCAGCAGCGCGCCGCCACCGACCAGGGCTCCAAAATCAAGGCCGAACATGGTAACAAATGCGACCAGCGAGGTCCTGAGGCCATGATGCAGCAGCACCCGGCGTTCGCCGATCCCCTTGGCCCGGGCGGTGCGGATGAAATCCTCCTGCATCATCTCGATCAGGCTTGCCCGCAGCACCCGGCCATAGAGGCCGACATAAAGGGTTGCCAGCGTGAACCACGGAATGACGAGCGCCTTGAACCAGCCCCAGGGGTTCTCGGTCAGGGGGATGTAGCCGAGCGGAGGAACCCAGGAAAACAGCCAGCTGTCGTGCCAGCGGCTTTGCGTCAGCAGGTTGGCGACCTCGCCCAGCCAGAAGACCGGGATCGACACGCCTATCAAGCTCAGGATCATCAGCGCCCGATCCACGAATGTACCGCGCGTTGCGCCTGCGATCACCCCGACGATCAATCCGCCGAGCACCCACAGCACTGCCGCGCCACCGACCAGCGACAGCGTTACGGGAATGGCGCTTATCACGGTCGGAATGACGCGCTGCCCGCGATTGACGAAGGAGGTGAGATCGCGGCTGACGAAAAGCCGGTTCATCATCAGCCCATATTGCACCGGCAATGGCCGGTCGAGACCGAAATCGTGGCGCACCTGGATCAATGTCTCTTGCGAAGCATTGCGGCCGGCAATGCGCGCCGACGGATCGGCGCCGGGCGTCGCAAAGAAGATCAGGAAAGCGACGACACTGATGCCGAACATGACCAGCACCATCTGGCCAAGCCGGAAGCCGAGCGCGGCAACCACTAGACGCCCCTCGGTGAGGATTTCGGATCGAGCGCGTCGCGCACGCCGTCGCCCAGAATGTTGAGGGCCAGCACCGTGATGACAATGGCTAGCCCCGGCGCCAGTGCCACGACCGGCCGCGAATAGAGCAGGCCCTGGCCGTCCTGGATGATCGTGCCCCAGCTGGCATCCGGCGGCTGCACGCCGATCGACAGGAACGACAGCGAGGATTCCGTCATCATGTTGAGCGCCAGAATCAACGGCACGAAAACGATGATGCGGGTCACCACATTGGGCATGATGTCGCGCAAAAGGATGCGCCAGGGCGACGCGCCCAGGCCGATCGCAGCGGTGACGAATTCGGCATGCATCAAGGTCAGGACATGGCCGCGGATCGGCCGCGCCACATAGGGCACATAGACGATACCGATGCTGAAGACCGGTAGCCACAGGCTGCCGGAGCGGATTTCGAATGGACCGATCTGGATGCTCTGCGCAATCAGCACGATCGACAACGAAATCGCCAACAGGAAAATCGGAAAGGCCCAGAGCACGTCGAGAATGCGCGACAGGCCGATGTCGACGATGCCGCCGAAGAAGCCCGAAACGACCCCCAGAAACGTCGCGAGGACAAGGCACAGCGCGGCTGCAGCACCCGAGATCAACAGCGAATCCCGTCCGCCGTAAAGCAGCCGCGCCGCGACGTCACGGCCCTGGTTGTCGGCACCGAGCATATAGGGGCCGATGCGCCAGGTCGGCCCGATCGGCGTCATGCCCAGGCCAAGGCCTTCGGTGGAGGGCTGCAGCACCGGCTGGGTCACCCCATCGACGATGATCTCGCCATTGAGATTGGTCACAAATGGATCGGTGCCGGAGACGTATCGCGCATAAAGCGGTGCCGCGAGCGAGGCGATCACGATGACGACGAGCACGGCGAAGGCAGATATTGCCGAACGATCGCCTTTCAGCTTGCGCCAAGCGGTGCGCCACGGGCCATCGGTGGCCCGGCGAACCGGGATGGCGGGCTGGTCCGCAATGACATTGACCATGAACAGGATTGCCTAGGAAAAATCGCGGCCTCGAAGATGCGCTGATCCGCCGGAAAAGGAAATGCGACGGAGAGCCAGCGGCACTCCGTCGCATTGGCTCCGGTCGGCTATTCCACCCAGGACTGGCTGACAATCCAGTAGAATTGCGGGCTGAAGGTGAAGTTCTTCAGCCTGGAAGAGATCACATCGACGCGCTTTGGCGTGAACAGGACAGCGACCGGAGCCTTGTCCGTCACGGCCTTGTCGATGGCGGTCCAGAGTGTCGCGCCCTTGGCCGGATCGGCGATGGTGGCTGCCTCTGCCTCGTCCATCGATTCGTCGATCGACTTGTCGCAGAACCCCGAAATATTGACCGAGGCGTCGGAGCCCGGCGTAAACGAGGCACAGCTGAACAAGACCTGCAGGAAATTCGACGGCGCCGGGTAATCCTGGAACCATTGCGAGATCGAAATCTGCACCTTGTTATTGGTGTTCTGGATGTAGGTGAACTGTATGTTCTGCGAGATCGGCTTGACCGACGTCTTGTAGCCAAGCTGGTTGAGCACATCCTGCAGGTAGACGCCGATCGCCTTGGAGACCGTGGTGTCCTCGGTGATGATCGTCACCTCCTGACCTGCGGTTCCCGATTCCGCGACCAATTGCTTGGCCTTGTCCATATCCGGCGCCGACCACTTCTCACCCGGATTGGCGGTGAACGGGCAATAGGCTGCGAACGACGGGAAGCCCGGCGGCAGAATCTGACAGGCCGGCTGCGCCAGATTGCTGCCGCCGAACAGCTTGACGATCGCGGCGCGGTCGATCGCGAAGTTCACGGCTTGGCGAACGCGGATGTCGTTGAACGGCGCCAGATTGGTGTTCATCGGCGCGTACCACATCGCCGTCAGCGGGTGAACCGTGACCTGCTTGGCATATTTGGTGCCGAGTTCGGCGAGACGGTCGGACGGCGGCGGATCGAACATCCAGTCCGCCTGGCCATTCTCGACCGCCGTCACCGCCGCCTCGTCGGTAAGGCCGAATTCATAGTCGATCTCGTCCGGATATCCGGCCGGCTGCGCTTCCTTGCTCCATTCCTTGAAATGAGGGTTACGCACAATCTTCATCAGCTTGTTGGGGTCGTAGCTGGCGATCATATAGGGTCCGGTGCCCGGAATCGGATCGGTGCCGGCGTCCTTGAGCGGCGCGCTCGCCGGCAGGATCGACGCGTGTGGAACGGCCAGCTTCTGCAGGAACTCGGCATCCGGCTGGACGAGTTTGAAGGTAATGGTTCCGGCCGCATCGTCAACCGACAGGCCGCCGTCGAGGGTGCATGTCGCGGGCGCCTTCAAGCACGCATCCGCACCAACGATGCCTTTGTAGAAGGTGCCGGCCGTCGGCCCGCTGATCTTGAAGATGCGCTGGAACGAAGCCACCACGTCCTTCGTGGTGACATCCGAGCCATCCGCGAATTTGATGCCCTTGCGCAGCTTGAAGACATAGGTCTTGCCGCCGTTCTCGACCTGCGGGAGGCTCTCCGCCAGGTCCGCGACGACCTCGAAGCCCGTCTTGTCCCCGGCCTTCTTGTAGGTCACCAGGCCATCGTAGAGGACATAATTGATCTGGAAATACTGCAGCGTGTAATGATGTGCGGATCGGCGGTGCCTGCCGCGGCATTGGCCAGCAGTCGGAGTGTGCCGCCTGGCTTGCCCTCGGTGGCCAAGGCCGGCGACATCATCGTCACGCCGAGCAGAGCCAGCCCGGGTATCAACGCTGTAAATGCTTTTTGGAGTCGCATATTTGTTCCCTCATGGAGGCGTGTCGGCTTTTGCCGCGCTGGACCCGGTCGATCGACCATCGCGCCGCTGAAAACAGTGCTGGGTTTGCGAACGGCGTCCGCTACTTCGCCCAATCGCAAAAGACTACGGCGAGCGAAGCCGGACGGGATAGCTATTAAGATAGATAGGGTCGGACAGGCTTATCGCCGCCTATTTGTTGAGCAGCCGGCCGACATGGCTATTTGACAAGCAATCATCAGCGGGTAAGCTTGCCGGATGCAAAGCCTTCCAGGCGATCTAGAGAGCCGGTTCCGAACTGGAATGAGCATCGACGCTGCCATGGCCGTGGCAACGGAGGTGCTGGAGCCGATCGGTTTCACTGCATTCATCTACGACTATACGCCCGTGCCGGTCAGTCACAAGGGCGAGCTTATCACGCCCTCGCTGATGGCTCTGCGCAACGTGCCGCGCGACATGCAGGATCTCTGGTGCAAGGGCGGATATTATCAACTTGACCCGGTGCAGGAGGCCGCGCTCACCGTATCGAGACCGTTTCTCTGGTCGCACAGCGGCGTTCAGAGCACCGTCATGCAGCGCGTACTCCAGTCCAAGCACGATCCTGTGGTCAGCTATTTGCTTGACACCAGGATGACCTGCGGCGTCACCGTACCCATTCGCCTTGCCGGCGGCGATCTCGCCACCTTCACCGCGATCCGTGCCGATCCGGAGGCCGGGTTCGAGCTCGAAGCCAGACCCTTCATCGCCGAGATCGGCGATCTGGGTCATCTGCTCCATGACTCCGTCTACGCCGGTTTCGACGCCGGAATCCGCACCTGCCAACATGTCCATCTGACGTCGCGCGAACGCCAGTGCCTGCGCCTGGCCGCTGCCGGACTGACGGCCAAGCAGGTCGCGCGTGAGATTGGCCGCGCGGTACCGACCGCAACGCTGCACCTCAACGCGGCGAAGCGAAAGCTTGGCGCGCGCAATCGCTTCCATGCCATCGCGCTCGCCGCCCATTACCGGCTGCTTGAACCGGAGCATTGAGGCTCTCGACCTGCGGGCGATCAGCCTCGCCTCGGGCAAACCCGTAACCGGCGAACCTATAAATAGTGCTAGCTGTAAATGCGCCGGGCCGCTTAGTACCGTCGGCCGCAAACAAGGCTTGGGAGGGGCGCACCAAAGTGGCTCCTGCCGCGCCATGATGCGGAGCTGGACTGTGACGGCACATGCGATCACCGAAGGATTTAGCGACTACAAGGGCTATCGCACCTGGTACCGTGTGACCGGGGACCTCGGGTCGGGCAAGCTGCCCCTGGTCGTCGCTCATGGTGGACCGGGCTGCACGCACGACTATGTGGACTCATTCAAGGAGCTTGCCGGAACCGGGCGAGCCGTCATCCACTACGATCAGATCGGCAATGGCAAGTCGACCCATCTGCGGGACAAGGGCGGCGACTTCTGGACCGTCGATTTCTTCGTTGGCGAACTCGATGCGCTGCTCACCCATCTCGGCATCGCCGGCCACTATGCCCTGCTCGGCCAGTCCTGGGGCGGCATACTTTCGGCCGAGCACGCCGTGCGCCGCCCTGAGGGGCTCAAAGCGTTGATCCTGGCCAATTCACTGGCCTCGATGGCGCTGTGGGTGGAAGGAGCCCGGCAATTGCGCGCCGAGTTGCCAGCCGATGTTCAAAGTGCGCTCGACCGGCATGAAGCGGCGGGAACCACCGATCACCCCGAATATGTTGCGGCGACGCAGGCTTTCTACGACCGTCATGTCTGTCGCATCGTTCCAATGCCGCCGGAGGTCGCCCGGACATTTGCAGCAATCGAGGAAGATCCGACCGTCTATCACACCATGAACGGCCCTAATGAGTTCCACGTCATCGGCACGATGCGGAACTGGACCATCGTCGACCGCCTGCATCAGATCGAGACGCCGACCCTGGTTTTTCGCGGCTTCTACGACGAAGCGACCGAGACCTGTGTCCAGCCCTTTCTCGATCGTATTCCGCACGTCGAAGGCCTGGTCTTCCCGAATTCCAGCCACATGCCGCATGTCGAGGAAAAGCACGACTGCCTCGCCGCCGTCGGTCGCTTCCTGGCCAAATACGATTGACATTCCAGCACCACGCCCTTCAGCCTGCGGTGGCCGAAGACGAATGACAGTCCACTCTCGGCAAGGTCGGCGAGCAACTCCTCGTTGCCGCCGCCGGTGCCATGACGATGCCGTCGATGCGGCGCTCCAGCACCGGGTCGATCTCGCGCGCTTCGCGTGCCGTGTTTCTCGTCGGTGTTGAACAGCAGAATATTATGGCGCTCGGCGCGCTGGTGGGCCGCGTCCTCCACTCCGCATACGAACTCGGCGAAAAAGGGGGTGGTGACGTCCGAAATCGGCGCGGCGATGGTGCCGGTCTGGGCGGCGCGCAGGCTGCGCGCTGTGCCATCCGGCCGATATCTCAGCGCGCTGAGCTGTCTTGAGCTTCTTTTGGTCCCGACGCTCAGGGCGCGCGAACCGTTGACGACAGGCGAGACCAGCGCGGTCGACGCCGAGTGCGAAGGAATTCGGTGCCTGCAGGTATGGAACGTGTCCCCCCAAATTTCGCCAAGCACGTTGCAACCGAAACCATTAGCGGCCGTTAAAGTTCGGGTGGTTTAGCGGGAGGCTTTCATGCAGACGTATCTCGTCGAGCGTATGGACGGCGACGATGTGATCTCGGTGCGCGTCGTCAACGCGCCGAGTCCGTTCAGAGCTGCGGCCATGGTGACCGATGGACATATTACCTTCCGAAAATGGGAAAAGGACTGGATCCGTGTGACTGACGAAAATCGGGGACAGATCTATGCATATTGTTTCGTCCCCGGCAGCTATTCCGACACCGAAGCGTCGCCGGTATCGCCCGGGACAAACACAGAATAGGCAATATGCTGAATAATGCCTGAATAGCGGCAAATTCCGTCTTCGATCCCACCTTGGTCTTCGATCCCGCCTTGGCATGTGTGCAACAGGTGTTGCCAACTTGGTACAAACGCCAATGCTCGCTGCGTCATGCGCACCACAGCACCCAGCGAGCCCGGAATGATTGGCTCGGCCGGCGGCTTGCGAAACAGGCGAAGTGACTAACCAAGCGTCCTTGAGGGAAGATCAGGGCATCATCAGAATGATCGATGAAAAGATTGGGGCGGGGGGCGATAAGTGACCCTAATCTTAGCGTGGGCAACTCATGTCTTCGGCATATTTGGGATCAGAAATCGCGGATCAGGATCTAGCGGTGGATTGTCAGACAGCGACCTCCAATAGTTGGTCAAGTGTCTCACAATACGCACTGGATCAGGGTGGTCCCGCACTGCGCCCATTTCAAAGATTGGGCGCCGATTTTACCAACATTGCCGCCTTCGAGCACCTGAGAAGTATCGTCCGCCAGTACCCCGACAAGCTTGCAATCAGCGACGGCGCCAATCGTCTGACCTATTCCCAGCTTCTTCGGTCAGTTGAGACGCTGTCCTACCAGATCGCGGCGGCCGTCCCAGACGGACAGGCGATAGGTATTCTTCAGGCCAACTCGGCCTGGTATCCCATCGCCATGCTGGCAAGCATGACGGCTGGACGGCCTTCGGTGCCACTGAACGCGCGAGATCCTAGCTCGCGGATTCTTGAAATCGTGGCCGGGGCGCGGCTCTCAGCTGTCCTGGGCGAGGGCAACGGCCGACCCGACGGTCTGCCTCACCGGGTCAGTTGGATCGATGTGTCCGCCAGCGCGGCCTCGCAGGCTGGGCAAGTGCCTCAGTCTTATTCCGTATCTGTCGATGCGCCCGCCATCGTGCTTTATACGTCAGGAAGCACGGGCCGGCCCAAAGGCATCGTTAACAGCCAGCGCAGCTTGCTGTGCCGGGTCCAGCAATATGTCGATGCATGCCACATCAACTCGGATGATGTTTTCCTGCCATTGACGGGACCCGCCACAATCGCGGGGTGCCGGGAAATTCTTGCAGCCCTTCTCACTGGCGCCACCTTGCATCTGGTCGAAGTCGAAGCGATCGGCTTGCGCGCCGTTCAACGCCTGGTGCGTTCCGAAGGCGTGACAATCACCTATCTGGTGCCGGCGCTGCTTCGCGCGCTCATGGCAGACGGACCTGCTGAAGCGTTCCATTCACTTAGAGTCGCCCGGATCGGTGGCGAGAAGGTGCCCTGGACCGACATCGCCCTGCTGCGCAAGGCCGTCTCCGATACGTGCCTCATCCAGATCGGTTACTCGTCAACCGAGACCACCGGCGCGCAATGGTTCCTGCCGCGAGACTGGCCGGAGCATGGAGATTCGGTTCCAGTTGGCTGGCTGCTGCCTGGAATCACCTTCGCAATTGTCGACGAAACGGGCCGCCGCGTTCAACCGGGCCGCAGAGGAGAGCTTCTGATCAGGAGCCCGTATGTCTTGCTTGGCCATTGGGAGGACGGGGCGGTTGTCCCGGCAACATCAGACCCGGACGATCCAGGCCTTCGGATTTTCGCGACAGGTGACCTCGTTCGACTTGATAATCAAGGCCTACTGCACATCGTCGGTCGCAAGGGGCGCCAGGTAAAGATCAATGGTCGACGCGTCGAGCCAGCCGAACTCGAACGGGTGCTGCGTTGCGCACCCTCTGTTGCGGATGCTGTGGCAATCGTGGCTGCGGCGAATGAGCTTGTCGCCTTTGTTGTTCCTCGGGGCTCGGCCGAAGCGACCTTTTCGGACGAGCTTCGCCAGCTTGTAAGGACCAATCTGCCGCCGCCGCTGCGTCCCTTGCGGTTGCACACGATCGCCGAGATTCCGCGTCTGCCGAGCGGCAAAGCCGACATCACGACACTTGCAGAGATGGATCTTTCAGCCAGAGAGACAGCAGCGACCGCGCGTCCGCTCGAGCCGCGAGGCAAGCTGACGGCGCAGCAGGTCGTCCAGCGGGCATGGACCAGCATTCTCAATACGCGCGTGGCGGCAGGGCGCTGGGATGACGCCGGAGGAGATTCGCTGAAGCTGCTGCACTGCGTCATGGAAATCGAAAGCGCCATCGGGCAGGAACTCGGTCTTGAGGCCTTCACCGTCGGGATGAGTCTGGACGAAATGGTCAAGGCGGTCGTATCTGCCCAGACAGGCGATCAAAGCGCGCGCGCCGAGAAGCACAACCCTCCCATTCTTTTTCTGTTCCCGGGATCCGTCGGCTATGGCCCGAGCCTTGCTGCCTTTGCAGCAGCGATGGGCAAGGTCACCCGCGTTGCCCCGATCAGGTATCCGGCTCTGGCTCTGATACTGCGCGGACAAAACAGCCTCGCCGACATGGCCGATGCCGCCGTCGAGCAGATCCGCCGCGCTCAACCGTCGGGCCATGTACGACTTCT
Organism: Mesorhizobium sp. M0119; assembly: GCF_040322615.1. Classification (NCBI taxonomy): domain Bacteria; kingdom Pseudomonadati; phylum Pseudomonadota; class Alphaproteobacteria; order Hyphomicrobiales; family Phyllobacteriaceae; genus Mesorhizobium; species Mesorhizobium sp. M0119. Next base: position 72,823 of record NZ_JAMYTU010000017.1, on the reverse strand, counting down.
CGGCCATTCGCTCGGTGGCGCTGTTGCTTTCGAAGTTGCGGCGCGGCTGCTGGCCGCGGGGCGAACCGTAAAGTTCGTCGGCATCCTCGACACCAGCCTCGTCGGCGAGCGAAGCGCCTACTTGGAGACGTTTACGCGCACATTCAATCGAATCCGGACCAACCGCGTATCCGCTTACCGGATGGCTTGCCGCGCCCTCGCGAAAGTCGCCGTGAAAATGCGGCGAGAGGCGCAACTGGTCCAGCTTCTCGATCGCTACGCTCAGGGACAGTTCAATGCGACGAGCTTTAGAACCAAACTGGAACTGCAGGAGGTTTTGCGGGCGCGGGCCTTCTTCCAATGGCTGACGGAGCCGAAGCCGGCGCTGCCGATCACCGGCACCCTGTTTCGCTGTGCTCGACCCGGAATGACTCTGGCCATCGGCTGGGATCGCGTTTTCGCCCATCTGGATGTGATTCCGATCGTCGGCACCCACATCGATCTGGTCATAGAGCCTCACCTCGCCACCAACCGTCCCCTTATCGAGAAAGCGGTGGCGCAGACCTATTCGCCAACCGAGTCTCGCAAACTGGAGTACAAGCCATCGACCTGATCTCAACATTCGGCAAGGACGCGCTGGTGCTCGACGCTGGCGCGGAAGTCGATCGCATCGTCCAGATCTTGCGCCAGCAGGTCTTTGGCACGCTGCGACGTCGAGGGGTGGTTGTCGGCCTCTCAGGCGGCATCGACAGCTCAGTCGTTGCGGCGTTGTGTGTTCGCGCCTTTGGGAAAGACAAGGTCCTCGGGATATTCATGCCGGAGCGCCATTCCTCCGGCGACTCGCTAAGGCTCGGCCGCACTGTTGCCGCACAACTTGGTATCGATACGATCCTGGAGGAGATAACGCCGGCCCTTGAAGCGATCGGCGCCTATAGACGGCAGACCGAAGCAATCCAGACTGTCGTTCCAGAATATGGGGACGGCTGGAAATGCAAGCTGGTGCTCGCCTCGGTTCTCGAGAGCAACGGTCTCAACATCACGCGCCTCACGGTTCAGGACCCTGAAGGCAAGACCGACACGGTGCGTCTGCCGTCGGCCGCCTACCTGCAGATCGTCGCTGCAACCAATTACAAGCAGCGCCTGCGCAAGATGACCGAATACTACCATGCCGACCGCCTCAACTACGCGGTAGCGGGCACGCCGAACCGCCTGGAGTACGACCAGGGCTTCTTCGTCAAGCAGGGCGACGGAATTGCCGACCTGATGCCAATCGTTCACCTCTACAAGACCCAGGTCTACCAGTTGGCCGAATATCTTGGGGTGGAGGAAGAGGTCCGGCGCAGACCGCCCACCACGGACACCTTCTCGCTGGCGCAGAGTCAGGAGGAGTTCTACTTCGCGCTTCCATATTATCTGATGGATCTGTGCCTCTACGGCTTGAACCACGGGATCGCCAACGAAGACGTCGCTGAGGCCACCGGCCTGACCGTGGTGCAGGTTCAGAAGGTTTTCAAGGATATCGACAGCAAGCGGCGCGCCGCCCGTTATCTTCACGCGCGGCCGCTGGTGTCCTCTTCAATGGGCGAGGGCTAGTTCAATGGGCGAGGGCTAGGCGATGTGCGGCATCGCCGGAATTGTGTCGCTGAGCACCGCCGCGGCGCCCCCTTCCCGGGATGCGCTGATGCGCATGGTGGGCGCGCTGGCGCATCGCGGCCCGGACGAGCGCGGCCTTTACCGGGACAGACGTGCGGGATTGGCGCATGCCCGCCTGTCCGTCATCGATCTCGCGAGCGGCCAGCAGCCACTCGCCGGCGCGGGCGACACAATGTGGATCGTCTTCAACGGCGAAATCTTCAATTACGTCGAGCTGCGACAAGACCTGGTCGCGCTCGGCTATCGCTTCCGCACACGCAGCGACACCGAGGTCATCGTCCATGCCTATCATGCCTGGGGCGAGGCCGCCTTCGAACGAATGAATGGGCAGTGGGCAGTCGCCATCTGGGACTCCGTGGCGGGTCGTCTCGTCTTGTCGCGGGATCGGTTCGGAATCTGCCCGCTGCACTTTTGCGAGCATGGCGGACAGCTTTACTTCGCCAGCGAGGTGAAGGCCATTTTCGCGGCCGATGCGGACATACCCCGCGCCTTCGATCCAGCCGGCATCGATCAGACTTTTACACTTTGGACTGTCGCGCCGCCACAAGGCGTGTTTGGAGGAGTAAGCGAACTCACGCCGGGGCATGTCCGCATTTATGACAGCGGCGTCGTTCGCGAGCGGGCTTTTTGGAAGCCTGGCTATCCAGAGGTTGGCGCACCCGGCGATGATGAATTCAGCGGCTCGCTTGATGACGCGGTGGAGGAAGTGCGCAGCGCCCTGGAGGCCGCGACGGCGCTCAGGATAGTACGCGCCGACGTGCCGGTCGGCTGCTATTTGTCCGGCGGGCTCGACAGCTCACTGATCGCCACGCTGGGGAGACGCTTCGCGGGCGAGCGCTTCCAGACCTTCTCGCTGCGTTTTGCCGACGCCGAGTATGATGAGACGCATTTCCAGCGCCTGGTTGCCGGCGTGGCCGGCAGTGACCACCATGAGGTGGTTGTTTCGCGCAGCGATATCGCTGGCATCTTCCCTGAGGTAATCTACCACACCGAGCGGCCAATCCTTAGGACCGCGCCGGCGCCACTGTTCCTGCTCTCGAGACTGGTGCGCCAGCATGGCATCAAGGTCGTGCTGACCGGCGAAGGGGCCGACGAAATGTTCGCGGGCTACGATTTGTTCCGCGAGGGCAAGGTCCGCCGCTTCTGGGGACGCCAGCCCGCCTCGACGCGACGCTCCCGGCTGCTGGAGCGCCTCTATCCCTATCTCAGCCGCTCGCCGGTGCAGCAGCAGGCGATGGCACGCCAGTTCTTCGGGCGCGACATCCACGCCTGTGACGCGCCTGGTTTTGCGCATGGCACGCGCTGGCGTACCACAAGCGCTATCAAGCGGCTGTTTTCGGCAGACATGCGCGCCCAAACGGAGCGCCGCAACGCCGTGTCCGAGCTGCTTGCCCGCCTGCCATCGGAGTTTTCGCGATGGGGCTCTCTTGCGCAGGACCAGTATATCGAGATCCAGACGCTGATGTCGGGATACCTGCTTTCCTCACAAGGGGACAGGATGCTGATGGCTCATTCCGTCGAGGGGCGCTTCCCGTTCCTCGATCATGAACTCGTGAGGCTCGCGAATTCGCTTCCGGCCGCCTACAAGCTGCGCGTGCTCGATGAGAAGCATGTGCTGAAGCGCGTGGCGCAACCGATCGTGCCGTCGGAAATCGTCACCCGCAAGAAGCAGCCTTACCGGGCCCCCAACGCGCTTTGCTTCGTCGCAGAGGGCGCACCGGCCTACATTCGCGAAGCACTTTCGGAGTCCGCGCTGCGCGAAGCGAACGTTTTCGATCCTAAGTCGGTTACCCGGCTCCTGAGCAAGTGCCAGGCCAGCGCCGGCGGCGGCGACCTGTCCAACTCCGACAATATGGCGCTGGTCGGGGTGCTGTCGACGCAGCTTCTCCATCAGCAATTTATCGCGAGCCGGCCAAGTGGGGCTCGCACGCTCAAGCTCAGCATCGACATCGACCGCGTGCATCGCGAAGAGGTGCTCGCGTGATGCATGGCGCCGTACCGCTCCTGCACGACTATCTCACCCACTCTGCCAGCCGGCTCGGCGGCAAGGTGGCCCTGGTGTGCGGCAACCAACGTGTCACCTATGGCGATCTCGATATGCGCTCGAACGCCATAGCGCATAATTTGACCGAGGCTGGAATCACACGTGGCGATCGGGTGGTGATCTTCGCGGACAACACTGTCGAGGCTGTCGTCGCGTTCTGGGCGGTGCTCAAGGCCAACGCCGTGGTGTGCATCGTCAATCCGCTCACCAAAAGCGACAAGCTTGATTATCTGCTCAACGATTGCCGCCCGACGGCACTGATCACCGACAAACACCTGCACTCGATTTTCAGGGAGCCGGCGCGGAATTGCCCATCGTTGCGCCGCATGATCGTCTCCGGACCGATCGAACGCAACGACCTGCAAGAACTGCCGCATGCTGTGCGCTGGGATACTGCGGTCGCGGCAGCCCGCAGCACGCCGCCCGCGCACCGCTGCATCGATATCGATCTCGCTGCGATCATTTATACGTCCGGCTCGACGGGCGAACCCAAGGGCGTGATGCTGACGCACCGAAACATGATTGCCGCGTGCGCCTCGATTTCCTCATACCTGGCGCTTGCCGAGGACGAGGTGATCCTCAACGTCCTGCCCCTCGCCTTCGACTACGGTCTTTACCAGATGATCATGGCATTCGGCGCCGGCGCCCGCCTCGTGCTTGAGCGTTCGTTCGCCTTCCCGGCGCAGATCCTTGGGCTGATCAAGCAAGAGAGGGTGACGGGTTTTCCCGGCGTACCGACCATCTTTGCCGCACTCGGGGAGCTCAAGTCTCTCAGGGATCAGGATTTTTCGAGCATTCGCTACGTCACCAACACTGCGGCCGCCCTGCCGCTCAAGCACATTCTCCTGCTTCAGGAGCTGTTTTCTGGCGCCCGTATCTATTCGATGTACGGCCTTACCGAATGCAAGCGCTGCACTTACCTGCCGCCGGACGATCTGGAGCGAAAGCCGTTGAGCGTCGGGATCGCCATCCCCAATACAGAAATGTGGATTGTCGACGAGCATGACAGGCGGGTCGGCCCCGGCGTCGTTGGTCAGCTCGTCATCCGCGGAGCGACGGTGATGAAGGGCTATTGGGGCAAGCCGGAGGCGACAGCCAAGAAGCTCAAGCCCGGCCCGCTGCCGGGTGAGCAGGTCCTGTACACGGGCGACTACTGCCGGATGGACGCCGAGGGCTACCTCTACTTTGTCGGTCGCGGCGACGAGATCATAAAATCGCGCGGAGAGAAGATAGCGCCGAAGGAGGTGGAAAACGTGCTGATGAACATTGCGGGCGTACGGGAAGCCGCGGTCATCGGTGTTCCGGACGAGCTGCTCGGGCAAGCAGTGAAGGCGTTTGTCGTGATGGAGCAGGGAAGCATGATCGGTGAAAAGCAGTTGCAGAAAGAGTGCCAGAGACGGCTGGAAAACTTCATGGTTCCGAAGTCCATCGTCATCGTACCCAGTCTGCCGATGACCGACACGGGCAAACTCAAAAAAACGGCCCTGTCATGAGTCGGTACCAGGGCGAAGTTGATCAGCATTCATCTTTTGTACCGGAGGCGAAATCAATGTTATCTACCAAGGATAGAACCGATACCTGCAGCGAACAAATTCGCGCTTTCCTGGCCTCGAATTTCTATATAGCCGATCCGGAGAGCCTGGAGAGCGACACCTCGCTTCTCGACCAGGGCATCGTGGACTCGACGGGGGTGCTCGAGGTTATCGGCTTCATCGAGGAGACCTTCGGCATCACGGTCGAAGACAGCGAGTTGCTGCCCGAGAACCTCGATTCCATCCAGGGAATTGCGCAATACGTCATGCGCAAGAGAAACTGATTCCCGAAAACCTTGCAGCTCTGTTTCAAGTCCCCGGCCGTTAAGCCGCGACAGCGTGTCTGAAGCCTGCCGCGACTGCAGTGCTTATGCCTGCGCTTTTGTGTGTCCCACAACCACCCTGCCCTCGCCCGCTGGATTGGTAACTGCCCGGATACTCTCATAAGCCTTGGAACGCTCGAGCAAACTCATGACCTGTCGGTCCTGGCCAAGCCCGACCTCGAAAAGCAGGATGCCTCCGCGCCGCAAATATCGCGGCGCCTCCTTGAGCACCCGCATATGGATGCTCAGGCCGTAGGGGCCGGCTGCGAACGCTTCACGCGGCTCGAGTTCGACCAGATGCGAACGGTCGCCCTCGAGCCGTTTTTCGGAAATGTAGGGCGGGTTGCAAACGATCACGTCGATCGTGCCGTCAAGCTCCAGGCCGGAGAAGGCGCTGAATAAGTCGCCCTGAAGCACCGTTACCCGCTCCTCCATATCAAGATGGATGACGTTGCGGCGCGCGACCTCCACGCATCCGTCGGTAAGATCGCTTGCCCACACGCGCGCGGTGGGAGCGTGGTGTGCGATGGCGCACGCCAGATTACCCGCCCCACAGCACATGTCGATAACGCGAGGTACCGGTAAGTTCAGTTGGCTCAGAGCATCGAGAGCGGCCTTGCCGAGCAGTTCCGTTTCCGGCCGAGGAACAAGCGCACCGGGCGAGACCAGCAATTGCAATCCCATGAAGGTGCTGCGGCCCCTGCCATAGGCATCGGCGACATTGATCTCTTCGCTCACGACACTCGCCTTCCCGTATTAGCCGGCGTTGGTGGCCGACAATGGCGTACCGATGAAGTGTATCTCAAAATCGTTTAACTCTCGATCGACAAAATCAAAACCCATCCCTCCCCAGACGCTTTGAAGCCTTGATGCTACGAAGATGACCATAAGCTTCTGCGCGGTGTCATGATTAGGAATATCTCCTTACTCGACCCAGTTATCCCCAGGCTGGCGAGCCAGTTGCCGAATTCTCAGCCTGGCGTCACGATTTTGCTACATTTTAATCAAAGAAGGCACGTATGTAAGCAATTCGTAATGTTCCAGCAGCGGGGCGGAGCTGCTGCTTCCCGGAAGGTTAAAGTTTGTCCCTCATCGAAAGAACCGACGAGATTGCGCGGCAATTTCGCGTCAACGAGCGCACATCATGAAGTCAACCAAAGGGCGCTCGCTCGATCTACGCTCCGCAATGTTCGGCTGTGTGCACGGCCTCGTTGGCGTAGGCGTTTTCTCCGGATTGATAAATATCCTCGCCTTGACCGGCTCCGTCTACATGCTCCAGGTCTACGACCGCGTGCTGCCTTCGCAGAGCGTGCCGACTCTTATCGGATTTACAGTCGGGATGCTGGGACTTTACGCGGCCTATGGGCTCCTCGATTTCGTGAGGCTTCGCCTGTTAGTCCGCATCGGCAGCCGCCTGCATAAAAATCTTCAGCAAAAGGCGTTCGCAGCCTCGCTTTCCCTGCCCCTCGTCGCCGGGCCGGATGCGAACCGGGTACACCCGCTTCGTGATCTGGACCAGCTACGTGGCTTTCTTTCCGGACTGGGGCCGACCGTCTTATTCGATGCTCCCTGGATACCATTTTATATGGTGGTCATCTATCTGCTGCACCCGGCGCTTGGTGTGCTGGCAACGCTCGGCGCATGCGCCGTTGTGTTTTTGACGGTGGTTGCCGAGATCATCGGCCGCAAACCCGCGGCTCGTGCATCTGAAACACTCGTAGCACAGCGGCTTCTGGCCGATTCCGGCCGCCGCAACGCAGAGGTTGTTCAGGCGATGGGCCTGTCCGCTCCGCTTAGCCGGCGCTGGAACGAGGTCAGTCATCTTTATCTGAAGAACCAGGAACGGCTTTCCGACGTCGTCGGCGCAGCGAGCTCACTGTCGAAGACGCTTCGAATGGCCTTGCAATCATGTGTGCTGGGGCTTGGTGCCTACCTTGTGATCGGGGGCGAGGCCTCGCCGGGCGTGATCATCGCATCGTCCATTTTGCTGGGCCGCTCACTGGCGCCGGTCGATGTGGCCATCGCAAACTGGAGGGGGTTTCTGGCAACCCGCAAAAGCTATTCCGAGCTGGCGGCAGCACTGGACGCCTTTGCTAGCCAGCAAGAGACAATGGAACTGCCGCGCCCAAAGGCGGAGCTTGCGGTCGAAGAATTGACCGTCGCACCACCAAGTCTGCAGAAGCCAACCATCTTCAATGTAAGCTTCCGCTTGGCGAGAGGCGCAGGGTTGGCGGTCGTCGGCCCGAGCGGCTCCGGCAAGACCACGCTCGTGCGCGCTTTGGTCGGGGCATGGAAGCCGCTTCGTGGCACGGTAAGATTGGACGGCGCCTCGCTCGATCAGTGGAACTCAGAACTGCTCGGCATTCATATTGGCTACCTGCCGCAGGACGTTGAGCTGTTCGACGGGACGATCGCCGACAATATTTCGAGGTTCGGCGGCAAAAGCGACGCAAAAGGCGTGCTGGCAGCTGCCAAGGCTGCGGGCGTGGACAAGATGATCATGCGTCTTCCGCAGGGTTTTCAAACACGCATCGGAGAAGGCGGCGCGGCCCTTTCGGCTGGGCAGAGGCAGCTCGTCGGGCTTGCCAGGGCACTTTACGGCGATCCATTCCTCGTCGTTCTTGACGAACCAAATTCCAATCTGGATGCAGACGGCGATGCTGCTTTGGCCGGCGCAATCCTGGCAGTGCGTCAGCGCGGCGGTATCGTGATCGTCGTTGCGCATCGCCCCTCCGCTCTCGTCAACATCGATCAGGTACTCGTCCTGTCGAACGGGATGCTCCATTCGTTCGGCTCGCGCGAAGACGTTCTGGCAAATGTGGTCCGGCCCTTCCCGCGTCCGGACAAGCCAAACATTGTCGTTCCGCTGCAGCACGGTGCAAGCGGGCATGCGTGAGGTATTGCTTAGTGTCTAACGTGACCATGTCGTCATATGCTGCGGTTGGCGGCGAAGGCCAGCCGATCGGGGCGCGGCCGGAGCCGGATGGCATTCGGGCCAATCTATCCTGGGGTAATCTGGTCCGGAGCCTGGCAGCGAATTGTCGTTCCGCCGCACAGAGGTGCAGCCGGGCATATGTGAAGTATCGCTCTACCGTTATCGTGTCGTCATACGTCGCCGCCGGTGGCGAGAGCCGTTCGTTGGAGACGAAGCCGGATCCGGATGGCATCCGGGCCAATCTGCTCTTGGGCCTGGCAACCAGCTTGCTGTTGATCTTTGGCGGAGGGCTCTGGTTGGGATTGACCAAGATTGCCGGCGCGGTGATTGCGCCTGCGACTGTGGTGGTCGAAAGCAACATAAAAAAAGTCCAGCATCAAACCGGCGGCACCATCGGCGGTATCTTCGCGCAGGACGGCGATCATGTGAAGGCCGGCGACGTGTTGGTCAGGCTGGACAACACATTGACCCGAGCAAACCTGCAGATAATCACCGAGGATCTCAATCGCGCCACCATTCGTCTGGCCCGACTGGAGGCCGAGCGCCAGGGTCTGCCGGAAATGCAGATCCCGCCCGACCTTCGGGCTCAGATGGGTGACCCGCAAGTGGCGGCACTTGTCAGTGGCGAGCGTGCCTTGTTTGAAAGTCGTGCTGCGGCGCTGGCTGGCCAGAAGGCACAATTGCAAAGCCGCGCGAAGCAGCTGGAACGTCAGATCGATGGCCTCAAATCGCAGCAGTCTGCGACGGACGAGTCTCTGGATCTGCTGACCAAGAACCTTACAGATGTCGAATCTCTCTACGCAAAGAAGTTGGTGTCCAAGGAGAGGTTGAGCAATGTCAGCCTGGAGAAGACCCGGACTCGCGGCGAATCGGGACGCCTTGTCGCAGCGATAGCTGAGGTACAAGCTCACATCAGTGAAACGGACCTGCAGGTGCTTCAACTCGACGAACAAATGCGGAGCGACGTGACCAACGAACTTCGCGAAACGGAAGCCAAGCAGACCGAACTCAGTGAGCGCAAGGTGGTGGCCGAAGACGAACTCGGCAGGACAGACATTCGTTCCCCGCAATCGGGCACGGTACAAGAATCCTCGGTCCACACCGTCGGCGGCGTGATTGGCGCTGGAGAGGTGCTCATGATGATTGTGCCCGATTCCGACAACCTTGTCGTCGACGCTTCGATTCCGCCGTCGCGTATCGATGAGATTCATCCCGGACAGCAGGTGTCGATCCGTTTTCCGGCGTTCGACGCCGGCACCACACCTGCTTGCGAAGGCTCGGTCAACCGCGTCTCAGCAGATTTGATCAAGGATCAGCAACGCCAGCTTTCCTATTTTTCGGCGCGCATCGACGTCGACAATGAAGCGACCTGCCTGACAGGAGAGAAAATACTCAAACCCGGTATGCCCGCCGAAGTCCACATAAGAACCGACGAGCGCAGTGTCTGGTCCTACTTGATGAAGCCCCTTACCGACCAGTTTTCCAGAGCCTTCAGGCAGTAAAGCGGTTGCCAAACTCAACCGGCAGTACGGCGGCCCGGTCTATCGGGTCGCCGCGTTTTCGAGAGCGCTGCTGAACCTGACCTCGATCGTGTCTCCCGGCATGACCTCAGTGTCTTCTTGGGCCGGCTGTTTCCGCCATTCTTCGTCGACTTTGCGAATGATCGTGACCTCGGCCTGGATCCTTTCGCCGGCAACCGGCAACGGCAGGGCGGCAGCTCCCGTGGGCTGCAACTTCTGGCTCGCGGCGCGAAGCCTTGCGCTGACGTCGGCAAGACGCACATTGGTATCCTTCAGCTCGGTCAGCAGACCGATCCTTCTTTGGTTGTCATTGCGTTCGTGCTGTCTGGCAAAATCGTCCTGCTGACGTCGTGCTCTCATTAGTTCAACCGAGGTTTCGAGTGCCCGGCTGGAAGAGAGCACCAAAGCGCGCCGGACATCGGCGAGCCGGGTATTGGTTAGATTTCCCGACTCAAACGCTTTTCTTACGCGCGCCAGCTCGTCTTCGTCCGCCTTCACCCCATCCGCTTCGGCCTTCTCGCGCTCGAGCAAGGTCTCGGTTTGTGCAGCAGCATCCTTGCCACTTTTATCGAGAAAGCTCTGCTCTTTCTGGAAATTGTCCAAGGAGAGCTTCAGACCTTCTGCTTCGGCCTGCGCGATCGCCGACGCAAAACTTGCCGGCAAAGGCGACCCTTGTGGTGGCTGCATGTCGAAAGTCGACTTACCCTGAAGTTCGGCGCGGATACGGGCGCTGTGAAAATAGTCTCTCGTGTATTCCCCCCAAAGCGACTCATAATCGCGCCGCAGATCCACCGGATCGGGGCCAACCTGGGTTGCCCGGGACCGCAAAAGGCTGAAACCACCTGACACGGCAATCGCCTGCCGCACGGTCATCAGCGGGCGGTAGGCCTGCTGTCCGGGAGTGAGCACGTCGCCGGTCACATAGATCGGCCTGTACTCTGCAACCACGGCGGTCACGTCTGTCGGCTTGATGACGATCATTTGCTCCCGCCCGTCAGGCAGCCGCTGGTGGAATATCTTGGTTGGCAAGATCGTCTGCATGCGTGTCTGCAATTCGGCCGGAGTCAGGCCGCCCACCGAAACCATCCCGACTTCGGGAAGCGCGATCGTGCCGTCCATCTGGACCACCGCACGTTGCGTTCGCTCAGAGATGGAGGCAATTCCTATCTCGACGGTATCGCCCGCGGAAAGTCGATAAGCAACCCGCGCTTCCGCTGCAGCGGCCGTTTCCACGGTAGCCAGCATACCGAGCACGACAAGAAGGATTCGATTAACGAGGACCATTGGCGGCAATCTCCTTCTGGTTCGACCGCGGCTCTTCCGGCCAATCGAGACGGGTGATGAATTCGTAGACCGGCCCGCCAGGCACGCCCCAGTTGCTCGACCAGATTACCTGAGAGCCGTCGGGGGACGGCGAGGCATGGGTTTCGCTCCAATAGTCGGACGGGACGTTGTGGGTTTGCGTGACCCGTCGAACCTCACCGCTACCATCGAGGCGCAGCGCGATCACCTCTCGCGCATATGGCGCCCAGTCGGGATTGGCAGAGATCTCATCGGGATTGCCGCCATAGCTCACGAACACCCAGCCGCTCCTGTCCAGTGCCCGCACGGACGCATGCTCGGCTTCGCCAAACTTCATAAGCGAGGTGACCTTCCCGTCGACCAGTCTCCTTTTGATGACGTGATATTTGTCGGGGTCGGATTTGCTGATGCCCACGAAAACTTCGCTGCCGTCTTCATCGACCGTCATATCGCCATGGCCGGGCCGATGATGGTCCGTCCATCTCTGCCGCAACGTCCCGTCGACGGAGAAAACAGCTCGCTGTTCTGTGTCTTCCTTCACGTTCTGAAAGCACAGGATATTCGCTCCTAGCGGGGAGATCGAGCAGGCGCTGACGGTTCCGGCAAGCTGGGCAAGATCGATGTCCGGAAATTTCCGGCGCTGCTTGAGATCATAGGCAAAGACAACCATCGCACCATCGCCACGGATTGCGCGCACTGCTATGCGATCGCCGTTACGGCTGGGATTGCCTTTGGACGGCCCGAACTGAAGACCATGGTAATTCGGCGACACGAACAGCACGTCTTCGCGATTGGTCCGCGGCGCCCAGGTCGAAATTTTCCGGTCCTGAACGCAAATCATCAGATCGGCATTTTGCGGATGCCATTCGCATTCAGCCGATCGAGCGCGACGGAAAAGCGGGACATAGGTCTGCCCGTCGAAAAAGCACATGCCATTGCAGCCGTTGGTGATGAGGAGGAGACTCTGGTCTGAATTCCACGCCTGCGAGCTGGAATAACGGTGGCTGCAAAATTTTTTCTCGCATACGACGCCATTGCCAAGAGCGCCAGGCTTGGTAATGCGCATGAAAATTGTCCCGAAGGCTGGATCCGTCGCGGGTTGGAGATAATCGGGCAGATCCATCATCACTGGCGCGACAAACTGTGTCGGCGCGCTGTCTTGCCGGCCGCCGGCCGTGGACAAATTCAACGACAAGGCAGCCGCAATCAACAGTGGAGCCAACCCACGCGGGCGAAAGGTCATGTCATGTAGCCCATTTCGTGTCGCACTCGGCCTTCGCTGAGGCGCCCTTGCCACCATCCGATGGTCCGCTCCAAGCCTTCGCGCAGGCTGGTCTGGGCGCGCCATCCAGTCTTGCTTTCGAGGAGCGAAGAATCGGCCAGCAAGGCACGCACCTCGGAATTCTGCGGCCGCAGGCGGCGCTCGTCGCGGTGAATCGGTTTCTTGCAGCCACTCAATTCGATCACCAGATCCAATATGTCCGAGATCGTCACAGCGCGCTGGCTTCCGGCATTGTAGGCATGGCCAAATTCGAGCTCGGCCGAACCTGCGGTCAAAAACGCCGCCGCAGTGTCTTCCACGAAAGTAAGATCGCGGATCGGGCTTGTGTCTCCCACCATGATCGCCGGGCATTTTTTGTCGAGAGCCTGACGTATGATGGTCGGTACGATGGCCCGCTCACTTTGGCGTGGGCCGTACGTATTGAACGGCCGCATAATAACCACGGGGATGTCGAACGATCTGGCGTAGGACTCCGCCATCATGTCCGCACCGATCTTGGATGCCGAATATGGCGACTGTCCCTGCAAAGGGTGGGATTCGCTGATAGGCATTGTCAGCGCGGTGCCATAGACCTCGCTTGTCGAGGTGTGCACCACACGCTCAGTCTCCCATTGGCGCGCCGCTTCGAGGACGTTGACCGTGCCCAGGATGTTGGTTTCCACATAGGACTGGGCGGCCGCATACGAATACGGGATAGCGATCAGTGCGGCGAGATGAAACACGACCGCCTGGCCACGCACGATCCGATTAAGGAACGCGCTGTCGCGAACATCGCCTCGGATGAGGTTCAGCTGGCTTCGTATGGTGTCCGGTAAATCGTCCAGCCAGCCGTGGCTGTCGAACGAATTATAGAGAGCCACCGCCGTGACGTCGGCACCGCTACGGACGAGTGCTTCGGTGAGATGCGAACCGATGAACCCATCGGCACCCGTAACCAGAACTTTCCTGCCCTTGTATGCCATGACCCAAGCGTTCCCCCTATGACGTGAGGCACTGACTTTGCAAATCCACGAGAGCGCGGATGTCCCGCCTGCTCTCAAGTTCCGATCGGCGGCGGCGAAACGACGCCAAGCACCGCCAGCAGCCCGCGCACCATCCACACGACATCGGAGACGATTGTGCGCTGCGGATAATAGGAAAGGTCGAGCCTGGCTTTCGCAGGAAACAGAACCTCGCGGTAGAACAGTAGCGGGTCCACGGATCCCGGATAAAAATGCGCTTCATTCCGGAAGAGGACCTGGGCTGGACCCAGCAAGCCTGGCTTGTATTGTAAAATACCCTCGAAGCTCCCGCGAAAACAATCGGCGAAGACAAGGCTCTCCGGGCGGGGCCCGACGATTGCCATCTCGCCTCTGAAGACGTTCCAAAGCTGCGGCAGCTCGTCGAACTTGGTGGCGGCGAGGAACCGTCCTACCGGCGTCATGCGGCTATCATAGGCCATGGTCAGCGCCAAGCCACCGGGATCGCATTGCACGCTGAACTTGCGGAACTTGTACATGCGGAATGGGCGAGCACCGGCCCCGACGCGGGTCTGCGTAAAGAAGATGGGCCGACCACCTTCCAGCAGCAGCGCCACGGCAATCAGCAGCATCAGCGGAGCGAAGACGATCGCCGCGGCCGCAGCAACGACGAGATCAATTGCTCGTCTCACAGACCCATGGGCGGCGCTCGAGACGTTAGGCCGGTGAATGGCTAGGTCCAGGGCATTCATGCGGCTGTTCCTGTCTGGGCGCAACTGTTAACCGCTGCGGCAAGAGCGACAACCACCGTTTCGACCAAAGGTGCTGTGACCTGCGGATGCAGCGGTACCGTCAGCTCGCGCTGCGCGAAATCTTCAGTGCGCGGTAAATGAGTACCGGGAATAAGCTCACGATAGAGCGTCATCTGGTGCACCGGCGGGTAGTGGATAGTGGTTTGTATCCCTTGCGCGCGCAGTGCGTCGATGACGTCTTGCCTGTCGGCGTAGCGTGGCAAAAGGATAGGCATGATGTGGTAGGCCGACGTCCGCGGCTCGTGGAACGGGATGGTCACGGCCGGGCAATGCTTGGCTATGAGACGGCGATACAGCATGACCAGGATACGCCTGATCTCATTCCACTCCTGCAAATTTTGCAGCTGGACCAGTCCGATCGCAGCCCGCAATTCATCCATGCGATAGTTGAATCCGAGCATGGTGACATCATACTGAGGGGTGCGGCTGTTCAGCCTTTGACGTGTCCCGGTGGTCATCCCATGTCCACGCGCCTGGCGGATTGTCTCGAGCAGACCGGCATCCCTGGCGATCACAGCCCCGCCTTCCGCCGTGGTCATGTTCTTGTTGCCGTAGAAGCTGAAGGCGGCCGCGGCACCAAATGTCCCCACCTCCTTCAAGCCCGGCGCATGCGCCGCGTCCTCGACGATATGCAGCCCCCGGGCACGGGCGAACCTCTGCCATTGTTCCCGATCGGCGAGGTAGCCGGCGAAATGGACGAGAATGATTGCCTTGGTGCGGGTCGTGCATTTCGCTTCGGCTTCCACGATCGACATCAGCGGCACGTCGGCTGACTCGATGTCGACGAAGACCGGCGTCGCACCGACATAGAGGACCGCATTCGCGGTCGCCACGAAAGTCAAGGATGGCACCAGCACCTCGTCGCCCGGTCCGATACCAAGTGCGTGCAAAATGAGATGAAGTGCTGCGGTACAAGAGCTGACCGCGACGCAATCCTCCGCGCCATGCACGTCGGCAAAAGCTTGTTCGAAGGCTCGTACCTGCTCCCCCATGGTCAGCCAGCCGCTGTCGATGACCTTGGTCAAAGCAGTCTTCTCCGGCACACCCAAGATCGGGGCACTGACCAAGAGCATCACAACCTCCTAGACTGATAACTGTGGGACCGGGCTCGTGATTTCGTCATGCAGCCGTCGCAGTGACCTCGATCGACGCCGACTGGTCTTCCCAGGAAATGGTCTGTGCGTTCTGAAAGTCGTCGACGCGCCCGATATCGAGCCAGAGACCCTCATGCTTGTACACGTGCACGGTCGTGCCGTTCTGCATCATCTGCAGCATCAGGTCGTCGAACCCAAAGGGTATGCCGGATGGGATAAACTGCAGAACGTCCGGGTTCATGCAGTAAATTCCCATGCTGACCAAATGCGAGAGCGTCGGCTTTTCGCGAAAGACCTGCACGGTATTGTCGACTTCGTCGATGACGCCGAAATCCATCTTGATCAGGCGACAGGCTGTTGCGATCGTCACTGGATCGGTGTGCTTACGGTGCGCTGCTACAAATCGACTGAGGCTTAGATCCGTGAGGACATCGCCATTGAGAACGATGAATGGCTCCGTCAGTTCATCCCTGATCAAAGACAGCGGCCCGATGGTGCCAAGCGGCTCCATCTCCTGCGTATATCGAATTTTCAGGTTCCACTGCGAGCCATCTCCACACACGGTGCGGATCAAGTGGCCGAGATACCCGGTTGTAATATAGACTTCCTGAATACCGTTGCGTCGCAACCATTTCAGAAGCATCTCGAGAACCGGCCGTGCGCCGATCGGCATGAGCGGCTTCGGCAAGACCGAAGTGAAGGGGCGGAGGCGTGTTCCCATTCCTCCACATTGAATAACCGCTTTCATCCTGGTCCTCCCTTGTTCATTCGGCCTGAACGCTGTCGTCACGGGCCGGCTATCCTGCCCTGGTCAGCACCCGGGAAACGCGTTCTTGTCCCCTCAGAAGAACCGGTGAGATTTCCCGTAGAAGACCGGTGAGATTTCCCCACTGTCCCCTGATCCGGACATTGCATCTGGATGGTATGTGGCCGTCAGGGTGGATGTCGTCGTGCATTCGAATGGTAACAATTCAGCCGTTTTGCTGTTCTATGTCTTTAGACCTATAGCAGTGCTGAACGACCGACCGGTCTGTCAGCTGTCCAAAAGGTCAGAACGTATGTTCGATGACGTTCGGCGGGTTTCGCTCATAAGGGGCAAAAAAAAGAGGAGCGTTTCCCGTCATTTAAGATTATATTAGAAATCTGGCGTTTGCGGTGTTCGGGGTGCCGCAGCGTCGGCTGGATGAATCGACGAGTGGATGGCCACGACTTTCAGGCCATCACCGTTCAATCCATTCAGATAGGCGTTGGGGTAGTTCAATGTATCGAATCGTCATCGCCGACGATCACGGCTTGTATCGTCGCGGCTTGCGATTGGCACTGACCGCAGGCATTCCAGGTGTGGAGATATTTGAAGCGTCTTGTTTCGACGCGGTGCTCAGTTTGCTGGCAGAGCAATCGTTCGTGGATCTTGCGATCCTGGACCTGAATATGCCGGGCCTGTTCAATCAAGAAGTGCTCGGCGGGATTCTGTCTGCCTATCCGGACACGCGATTTGCGATCGTTTCGGGAAACGATTCGCGCTCGGAAATACTCACGGCTCTGTCGATCGGGCTTCACGGCTACATCGTAAAGTCCCAGACGGACGAAGAGGTTGTTTTGGCCGTCAACGAAATCCTCTCCGGCCGCATCTATGTTCCTGCACTTCTGTCACGCTCGGGTGCAACGCAAACAACCCACGCGCATACCCATTCCGACGACAAAAGCCCACAGAGGCGTACCGCTGGCGTCAACCTTGGCAGGCTGACCTCGAGGCAAAAGGAAGTCCTCAAGCTGATGGCGGAAGGCTATTCGAACAAGGAAATTGCGCGCGATCTGGAAATCGCGGAGGCGACCACGAAAATCCACGCTGCTGCGGTTCTGCGTGAGTTGGGGGTACGCAATCGGACCGAGGCTGCCGTTATGCTGAAGACTTGGCTTTCGAGACATGCCAGCTAGAACGCCGCGCGTCCTTTTGGACGTGCAAACGGCGTCCCAAGACTCCTCATGAGACTCCTCATGCATATTACTGCATATCCCAATGCCGCGGCGCAGCTTTGGGCCAACGACATTCTTGGAAGGAACCCTGCGCATCTCAAAGGCCGCTCAGCGACCCGCCTTTTGATATCTGCTTTCCGATTGGAGCACTGCACTACGAACCGATTTCCTTGCGTGACAGCCGCAGCGAATACCGCAACCCTTGGTCCGATATCTCCAGCTTGGGAGAGTGACCGACAAGCGGCGATCCATCCACTCCGATTATCATGGAACCGAAGCCATGACGGACTACGCTTGAGGTCCGGCGCCGCCCTGATTCCACCCACTCGAACACAATATCACTGCCTGTGTCTTCAGGTGCGAACGTCCAGCTTACGTCGATTCGGCCTTTTGGATCGCCAAGCGCTCCATATTTCATGGAATTGGTGGCAAGCTCGTGAACGATCATTGCAAAACTCTCGGCGGCGCCTCCCGACATCGCCACGGAAGGACCGCTGACCGATATGGCGCGTGTTCCCATATAAGGGTGCAACTCTTGCGCAACGAGATCGTTTATCGCGCCCGATACGCTGCCGTTGCGTGAAAGGAGCAGATGGGTTGCCTCGAGCGCGCGTATCCGGTCGATCAGCATTTCCTTGTATTTGGCGACGTTGTTTCCGGGAACATCGACCATCTTCACGAGCGCCGTGATCACCGCGAAAACATTGCCGAATCTATGACGCTGTTCGAGCATGATACGCTCCCGCTTCTTTGCCGCGGCGCGCAGCAGCATGGTTTGTCGTCTCTCGCTCAGGTCGGCAGCCACTCCAAGCCGCTGTCCACCATCGTCATGTCTTTCCTCCCTTCCGCGCAGGGCAACCCAGCGGATATGTCCGTCCGGTCGGCGGACGCGTATCTCAACATCGTAATCCGTGACCGATGGTGCGGACTTTCTCGATGCCGCCAGCTTTGGCCAGTCCGCCGGATGAACGACAGCTGATAGTTCCTCTAAACGGCGGCGATTGGCGTGGGCCAGGCCGAGAATGTCCCAGAACGTGTCGGAGCCCGTGACTGTCCCGTCTTTAAGGTCGATCCGCCACGTGGCCAAGCGTCCAGCAGACAGGGCGAGGTCGAGCCATTCCTTCTGAGCCCGAAGCGCTTCGTGAGCAGCTCGTCGGTCCGAAATATCATCGACCACCACGAAGATACTCTCCGAAAGAACCCCCTCGGGCACGGACGAAGAAAGCGTTAGACGAGCCCAGAATGCCGTACCGTCCTTTCGTGACAGACGCACCTCCGAAACGAACGAAGAAATGTCATTGCCCAGCCTCGCCAGCAACTGCGCCAAGGTGTGCCGGTCGTTCGGATGGGCGAGCGTATCGAGCTGCAATTGGGCAAGCTCCTCCTCCTTGTACCCGGTCATCTCACAAAGGCGTTTGTTGGACTGCAGCAACTCGCCTTTCTCGTTGGTGTTCGCGAATCCCATGGCAGCACGTTCGAAGGCCCAACGATAGCGGCTTTCGGTCGCTTCGACGGCAGCGAGCCTGGCCTCGGCGACTTCCAGCAACTCACGCAAGTCCTGCCGAAGGCGATGGAACGTCATGGCAATCACCCCGCCCGAAACCAGAAGCAGGATTGCGCGTGCCCAATCTCCATTTGAGATCTGATCGTGTCCTCGTGCCCACAGGCCGACAGCCACCATCAGAATGGTCGCAGCGAGCGCAGGTACGCGATCTTCGAGATAGGCGATAATAATAATAGCCGGAACAAATTCCAGAAAACTGGCGCCTTGCCCAATATAGCCCGACGATTTTATTTCAAATATCAGTGTGGCAGCTAATACCGATGCAGAGGCAATATGAGTTAGCAATCTGCCTGACGGGTTCGAATTCGACCTGCGCGACTGCGAGCTCATGGACACAGACTACAACCTTCTGACTAGCCCGTCGAGACTAGAGCAAAAAACGTACAGCTTAGTACCACTGCCGGATTGCCATACCGCTATCATAGCGCGCATTTTATCGGATGCAGCGGGGCCTAAGAGCTGCCTTAGAACTGTCAGATCATACTAAGTTTTCAAGGTGGTGATGCACATATCATCCGTCAGCGCATAGAAGACTAGAATCCAGCTAAACATAGAAGACTGTCTGAATCCCGATTACTTATTTCGGGCGTGTGAAACTTTTGGGTTAGGGGTAGAAAATGAATCTGATCGATAGACAGGTCGATGCTTCTTCGAGCAATCGGTACATTGCTACGAGGACCAAGTATGATTTTGAGGCGCGGAATACGCGACCCTCTTCTGGTCACCTTCCCGATCGTGCATCGGATCCATTGGACGCAAGGCTCGGGGAACCAAAAGGCCGCAGTCTGGAATCCATAACCGGCGTGCTTGATCGCATTGGCTGTGGCTATCTTGTGCTGAATCGCGAAAGAAAAGTAGTCGAGTGGAACGCAGCCGCCCAAACCACGCTTGAGCGCCAGGGCGAAGCGGCCGACACGGCGAGCGGACTTACGGCCGCCCTGAGGCGGCTGATCGCGAATGTTCCGGGCCAATTCCTGCCGGGCTCGTTGTCCTGGGTCGTGATCCGCAGCAGGGGCGACCGGCCGGTGATACTGAACGAGAACGGCGTTATCGCTCCCGACGGAACGAGCATTGTGGCGTTGCTGGATCGGGACAACAGATCTGGGCCAAATCCTCGCACGTTGCAAAGAATGTTTGGCTTGACGAGCGCAGAAACGCACCTCGCCTTGCGCTTGGCTCAGGGCGACGCACCTTTGGAGATCGCTCGCAGCTGGCGTCTCAGCCGCACCACGATCCGTTCCCAGCTTGCCTCGCTGTTCGCCAAGACCGAAACAAAACGCCAGGCGGAACTGGTGGCCCTTCTTGGGCGTATTTCGGTCCTGCCATAAGGGCCGGTCACTTGGACACAATCGCCGGACGTCGGCATCCGCCCGGGATTTGGTTGGGGCGAGTAGGAGTGTCATGACTTGGCAGGTTGTGCACCGCATTGGGCACTCCACCAGGTTCGATGCGCCGGCGTAAATATCGGAAGCCGCAATCCCGGACCGGCAATTCGGTACTGTCGAACGGATTCGAAAGGCGACAAGTTGGACAACGATCTATGCAGCGAGTCTGTTCTTGCCGCAGCGGAGAAGGTGGAAATCGCTCGATCGCGTTCGGACCGCGCGGTGAAGAGACTTGCACGGACCGGACCGATCGTCGTCACCGGCGCGGCAGGCTTCATTGGTTTCCACGTCGCCTTGCGGCTTTTGCGTATGGGTGTCGAAGTCATCGGTGTCGACAATTTCACCCCCTACTACGATCCACGACTCAAGGAAGCGCGGTTTGCGCGCCTCTGTGCCGAGTCCGGCTTCACTCCGATGCGAATTGATCTGGCGGATGCGGCGCGCGTCCAGTTGCTGTTTTCAGAAGTTCGACCTTCAAACTTTGTGCATCTCGCGGCTCAGGCCGGCGTGCGACATTCACTAGTTGACCCGCATGCCTATGTGCAATCGAACATAGTGGCGTTTCTCAACGTCCTTGAGGGCTGCCGGCACTTCGGTGTTAGTCACCTCGTCTACGCCTCCTCGAGCTCCGTCTACGGCTCAAATCGAACCATACCGTTTTCCGAGCATCACGGCGCCGATCATCCTGTCAGTCTGTACGCCGCAACCAAGCGTTCAAACGAATTCATGGCGCATTCATACAGTCACTTGTTCGGCTTGCCCGTGACCGGACTGCGCTTCTTCACCGTTTATGGCCCCTGGGGCAGGCCCGACATGGCGGTCTACATGTTCACGCGTGCGATTATCGAGGGGAACCCAATCGAAGTAGCCAATGCCGGCCGCGTGTGGCGAGACTTCACCTATATCGACGATATCGCTGAGGGCGTGGTTCGAGCACTTGCTGCACCGCCGCGGCCCGATCCGCATTGGGACCCTTGCACCGCCGACCCTGCTACAAGTTCCGCGCCGTATCGCGTCTACAATATCGGCAACGACCGGCCCGAGGAGATCAACCGGCTGATTTCGATCATCGAGACCGCCCTTGGCAGCCGGGCGCTTCGCGTGGATGTGCCGTTGCCGCCTGGCGACGTTCTGGAGACACGCGCCGACGTCAGCGATCTTCGCAAGGCCGTCGGCTTCGTCCCGACGACACGGCTTGAGGACGGAGTGCAACGCTTTGTCGAATGGTACCGGGACTTTCATGGAACAGATGCCGCGGCCAGCATATGGCAACAAACGTTGATGCATGTAGAGGCCACCGTGTAATCCGCGCCTTATCGGAGCGACGGATCCACGCGTCCGCTATCCTGGTCGCGGCTGCTGGTCTGGTCAAAAGATCAAGCTGATGCCGCATAGCGTAACGACGACATTTCCGGTCATCGATGCCCGCGCGATCCTCGCAGAATCGGCTCATCGCGGGCAATTCCAATGAGCGATCTCAATTCAGAGACTGCAGTTGTACTTGGCACGGAGCACAAAGAATTCGCCGCATCCGCGTTCTGCCGAACAATGTCATTCAGATGGATGATGGTGACGTTCGGGCCCCATCGTAAGCTCTGCTCAACCGCATTTTGCCTCCTCGGAATCGCGAGCTCATGTCCCAAAGCTACTTTCTGAGATCCAGGACGGTTCCTACGGTCGAGAAAATAATCACTCGTGTTCCTCCAAGCCCGATCGGCGGTATTCTTCGCGCGGCAGGAGGCGTTTCGGCCATGGCGATTGCCGGCCAGCTGACCCTCGTCGCCGCTATTCCCGTTTTGGCCCGGCTCTATTCCCCGGCAGATTTCGGGATCTTCACGATTTACCTGTCGATCGTAAACATCCTCGGTGCGATCGCAGCACTGCGTTTCGAGGCCTCCCTTTATGGGGTCAAGGACAGTGCGCAGGCATACGTGACTGTTAAGCTCATTCTCCTGGCTGTCTCGGTAACGAGTGTCCTAGCCTTTGCGGCAGGACTGCTGTGGGCGAGCATCGCTCCAGCGCGGGTTGGCCACCTCGCCTGGCTTGTTCCACTTGGGATGGGGGGCGCCGGTCTCGTCGAAGCAATGAACTGCTGGAGTCTGCGCGTAGGCCTGCTACGCGACTTCGCCCTCGGCCGCCTGATTTTGCCGGTGACCATGGCCCTGCTGCAACTAACTTTTGGGCTCGCCCATTTCGGAGGTGAGGCGATGGTGCATGCTCATATCCTGAGCCAATTCATCTTTATCGGAATCCTCGGCTCTCGGATTCTGAGCAGGAAGGACATAGGCGGCATCGCCCGAGCGCCGTGGCGGACCGTCTTTGCCGTCGCCAGGCGAGAATACAAGTTTCCGTTGTTCGACATTCCCTCGGCCCTAGCGAGTTTCGCCATCATTAATCTTCCCGCAATACTCGTTGGTTCGCTGTTTGGCGCCGCTTTTGCCGGTTACCTGGGAGTTGCGTCACGGCTGGTGACCGCACCCGTCACGCTGATCGCCAACCCGCTTAGCAATGTTTTTGTATCTGAGGCGAACAAAACCAGCAGTCGCGCCCATTTGCTCGGCACCGCGCACGGCCTCTTGATGCTTTCAGCCGGCCTCACTGCATTGCCAATATTAGCGCTTGGCCTAGCCGCGCCATATATCGTCGTTCCCCTCCTGGGCGCGCCCTGGGTCCCCGCCGCAGACATTATGACCGCGCTGGCGTTCATGGGTGCTACGCAGGCGTTGTCGACACCGCTTCAAGATGTCCCAGCTCTTCTGCGGCGGCAAGAGGTACGACTTCTCGTCGACGGCGCGCGGACGGCGCTTGTATTTGGCCCGCTACTCGCCGGTGCTGAGGCAGGTTGGGAACCACTCAAAGTCATTTATCTGATGGCGGCCGGGGGCGCCGTCGGGTTTGCACTGAAAACGGCGGCCTCTCTGTATCTTCTCCGCCACGACGTCGAACCAGTGGGAGCCGCCATACCAAAGCAGAGTCATCATCTCGAGGGAAAAACACCATGAAGCAATCGCAGCTTGATCAGCTTCTGACGACCGATGTGGTTGACCAACATCATCGCGCTGATGCTTCGCGACTGCGCCCTTTCATTTCAGTTGCCATCCCAACCTTTCGCCGACCGGACACGATCCGCCGGGCGATGGATAGCATTCTGAGTCAAGATTTTGCCAGTTGGGAGCTGGTCGTCAGCGACGACGAGGGCCGAGAGGGAGCGACCTGGGCAATCGTGGCCGAGTATGCACGGACCGAGCCTCGCATCCGAATTGTCGAGAACGGCCGTGGCCGGGGTCAGGTCGAGAATACCAACAACGCCATGCTCGCTTGCGTCGGAAAATGGATCAAGCTGCTCCATGACGATGACTGGCTGGCCCCAGGCGCACTCAAGACCTTTGCCGAGGTTTCAACCAAGCATCCCTCGGCTGCATTCATGACCTGTGCCGCGAACATAATCGAGGACGATCGGATGAAATTCCGATTGCCACCGCAAGGGCGACAACGGATCTCCGTCTACTCGAGCCAGCAATGCCTAACGGACCTCTATCTGGTCCGTACGACGCGGAGCCTTGGGATCATCCCGTCGACGCTGTTGATCAACCGCGACGTCATTCACGCGGGTTGCCTGATGCGCGCACACAATTCAATCCCGGCCGGAGTCGACCAGCTGTTCTTTGTCGACCTGGCATGCCACGGAGACATGGTCGCGATAAATGACGGCTTGATCTTCTACGACGCGACGAATCACCCGAGCATCACTACAACCAAGAGCTTCGATGAAGTTGATCAAGTAACTCTTGCTGTCAAAGAGCTTAACTGGAATCTAATTCAGGATCGTAAACACCTCCCTCGCCCCGAGACTTTGTTACGGGCGCTGCGGGTTGCTCGTATTCCTAGCAGATTCCACCAGCAGTCCTGGCGAGCGACGATCCAAGATGCTATCCAAATTCTTCGCCCATCAGTTATGAAAATTGCGAGCCAGCACATTCTTACCTACGTGTTCGCGATCCGCCCGAGACTGGGCCGGTTGCGTAGCCGGAGACGAATTTAGCGTGGCGGCGGCGTCGAGCGCCCGCGGCGGGCCGGCCGGTGTGCATTCTATACCGTCGAAGGCGACGTTCCTTCGTCCAGCTTTTGGGGATAGCGAGATGACCATTTGTCCGGCGTGTGGCAGTGTATCAACCGCAAAATTGTTCGAAGTGACAGCAGACGAGGCCTCTCGACATTTCATCAATCCGCGTCAGGACCCCGATCGCTCTCGAAAGTTAACAAGCCACCTGTCGGATCTCTGGGGCAGTAACACTTGCGACATTCGCAAATGCGCAGATTGCGGATTCGGTTTCGCAGATCCGTTCGTCGCCGGAGGCTTTGAGTTTTATAACTTAGCCTGGGCGTACCCTTCTTATCCAACTATGAAATGGGAATATGCAAGGACAATCGAAGAGCTCGCGGGCCTGAATACTGGCGGAAAGACTGCTCTCGAAGTGGGATCGGGGTTCGGGTATTTTCTCGACCGCATCAACAACAAATTCTTCCATACTTCGGATATTTCTGCGGTCGACTACAACGAAACGGCGCGATCAGTTTTGGCGTCAAAAGGCTTCAAGACCTTTGCGAGCGATTTTCGGGAGGACAGCTTCGATTCTATGAAAGAGGCCTTCGATTTTATTTTCATGTTTCAGGTCTTCGAGCATATGGACCAAGTGGATGAGGTTTTTGCTCGCTTAAAATATCTTCTGAACGCGCAAGGATCTGCCTTCATTGCCGTGCCAAATGAAAACAGAACGTACTATATGGAGTCTCACGGCTCGCTCGTAGACATGCCACCAAACCACATTGGCCGATGGACGAAAGAAGCCTTCGATGCCATATGTCGGCGGCACGGCTTGCAATTGAGCAAATGCGAGCGCGAGCCATTCAATCTCGCCAAATTCCTGAAGCAAGACATCGTCCACAGCTTTTTGCGAAAGGGACAAAAACCAGGTAGTGTGAGTGAGTTCGTGCGGGCCCTGCCGCGAAGCAAAGCGCAACGAATGGCGCAAGGTTTGACTGCCCTTGCGATTTCACCGTCACGCTTGCCGGCATGGGCATACGCCATCAGGAACGCATCTACGATGGGCGGGAGCGCACTCTGGGCGAAAATCGACAAAGTCTCGTCACCTGCGCTACGGATTCATCGCCAAGCCAAGCAGTAATGAGCGGTGCGCCACGCCGCTTGCAGCGGGAAGGTGATTTTGACACCACCAGGCTGCGGGACCTGCCAAGCAGACGAAGGACGGCGTCAGGGGCGTCGCCTCAGGTGTGGGTTCCGGAATTCATGAATGCCCGTCCGGCGGCTCCTGGCCAGTAGGTTCCGTTGTGACACTTCGGACCCACGCTCCGGATGGACCTCTCCGCGGCAACCCCGGCTGCTGGCCCGCGCCGGCAGTCGATCGGCGCAGCGCCTAAAGCGGTGATTTTCAACCAGGCGGCGGTGGGAAGTACCCGACAATAAAAGCCGAGCTCGTCATGCCCTCTCCAGCAAGAGATCAGCGCTGTCCCCGAACCGGTAACCGGCGTGCTTCCTGAGATTGACCTTCGTGAGAACGCTTGCGACGGGAACCGAAGCTGGCGTATCGCCCGCAACCAGGTCTAGAACGCCTCGCGCGATGCCGCGTCGCGTTTTCGCCCAGCGAACGGCGAAAAGAACCACGTCACCCCAGCCTGTCAGGAGTCTGGCCTCTGGTCCCTCAAGCCCCAGCGGTCCATTTATGATGACCACCCGATAGACCGAGTGCAGTTCATCTTTGAAAGGGGAGCCATCGACACTGGACAGCAACGGCAGCAGATCCTCCGACGGTGCGAGCGCCATGAAATCGATTCCGATTGCCGACATTCCAGCTGTCGCATCGTGCAGTGCACAACGGTCACTGATATAGTCTCCGAAAAAATTGTGCGGCTTACGTGCGCTGAATTCCTTCACAAACTCGCCTGTGAGGCGGCGGTCCGTACGGTCCAGATCAATGAAGAGTACTCGCCCTCCAAGTCTGGTGGCCGCCAAGGCCATGCTCCATGCGAGCTCGGTCTTGCCATCATCCTCACCGCAGGATGTTATCAAGATTATGTTCGAGCAATCCCTCGCCCGTTGGGGCGCCGCGGCGACAAGCAGGGCCGTCACGGCGCGGCTGTATCTGGACTCCTGCTGGCCTGAAACCAGCTGCTGCAGTCGCCTCGCGTGCGTTGTGGCAGCCTGGGGTATTAGCCCGAGGCACGGAACCTTGAGCGCTGCTTCAGCTTCGGCCTCTCCGCGCAAGGTGCTATCGAAGCGTTGGCGGACAAGCATGAATATCCCCCCAATCAGGCCAAACACGACCATGCCGGGCGGAATAAGAAATATTGGCGAAAGAGTCGTTGGATTGGTAGGGGGCCACGCCGCTGAGAGAAGCCTGACTCCGGGGGATGGACTTGCAATACGCCGCGTCAAGTCTTGTTGCCGGGTCAAAAGGTCATTGTAGCGCTGCGTCAGGATGCTGACCTGCGGCTCGAGAGCGCGCAATCCGGAAAGCCGGCCGGCTGTATCGGCTACGACCGCATCCAGGACATCCTTGCGCTTTTGCAGCGCCGCAATCTGAGAGCGATAGATGTTGGCCTCGGCAGCGGCGCCGGCGATTTCTTGGTCAATCTGACGGTCGATCGCATCTGTGACGTCCTCATCTGTCGTGTCGTTGGCCTGGCGTGCCAAGAGATCGGCCAGCACGGGTGATCCGACGGCTTCGGCGATCGAGGCAACCGACGCGCCCCGCTTTCGCAAGTCCTGAATGTGTTGGAGTCGAGATTCCGATGCGGAGAGATCCGCTTTCGACAAGGAGATTTGCTGGGTAAGTTCGACTATCTCTTTGGCGGCATTGTCCGCTGCACCTTGGTCGACCGCGCCATGGCTCAGCCGATACCTCTCAAGACGATCGGTCGCTTCTGCGAGACTGTTTTGTGTAGCTGGAAGTCCGGCAACTATCGATTCAAGTTCCAGTCTGTCCGATGCTTGGCTTTTCCTCGCCAGATCGCCAATATACACTTGGGCGAACGTGTTGGCGATCAAGGCGGCCCGCGCCGGATCGTGATCGGTGAAGCCGACACTGATGACCCTCGATCGCAGCTCCTGGCCGATCCTTATACCCTTGCGCAGTATCTTGAGTTCAGCCGCATCTGGCTCCGCCGGAGTGCTTCGCGGCCAAATTTTGGCCAGCAGATCGGCTGTACCCGAGCGCAACTTCGGCGGCTCAAGGCCCGCAGGGTTAGCAGCAGAATTTTCGGTGCCAGCGTCAACCTTTGTAGTACTGTTGAGAGCGTCCGTTTTGCGCAACGCTGCCACCACGCTTCGCAGATGGCTTTGCGACGAGAGCATCGTTATATGGTCGTCAATGCTGGAATCCACCGCATCCTGAGCAGAGACCAAGCCGCCGGCAGGTCCCGCTCTGCTGGGTGCGTCGACGATCACCTGTGTGGTGGCTTCATACAGGGCAGGCCGTGCAAGACCGGCAAGCGCGGCTAATACGCCGCCGCTGACGACCATGGTCATCAGGAACCATTTTTTTCTTGCCAGGGTAACGAGGAGCTGATGGAACGGGGTTTGCGTGTCCATCTGTTCGCGTAGCGGACGTTTCATGCGCGGAGCGATTTCGCGCGCAGGCACGTGCATTTCGTTAACGTGCGGAAGGTGGATGCGGCTAACTATGGACCCTTCCATCTTAATCTCCTGTAAGTTCGGGCACGCGAGAACCCGTTGCGGGCGGCGATGGCCGCCTTGCCTCGTTGTGCCAGGCCTGGAACATCAAAGCGGGCCACAATTTGCGAGAATGGTCGTGCCTGCCATCAACGTGATCGCGCCAGCACGCATCGACCTCCGCAAGGTCGAAAATCCCGTCTCCGGACAAGCGCATATCGGCGACAAGATCGTTTGCCCAACTGAGCAGCGGGCCTCTCAGCCAGACTGCTATGGGAACATCAAAACCCTGCTTCGGCCGCTCGATCAGCCGCTGCGGAACGTACCGGCGCAACAACTGACGAAGGATCCACTTGCCTTTGCCATTACGAACCTTCGTATTCGTCGGCAGGCGCCAGGCAAATTCGACAACACGATGATCGAGCAGCGGGCACCGCCCCTCGAGGCTGTTGGCCATGCTGGCGCGGTCCAGCTTCACCAATATATCCCCGGGCAGGTATCCGGCCATATCGTCATACAAAAGCCGGGACAGCAGCCCATCAAGCCGGTGCTCGACGTGAATTGATGAGGGTGGCTGGTGGAGGCTCAGGTTCTCGGTCGATGATCCCGTAAGCCGCCGATACAACTCGTCCTCATTGGCTGCAGCGAGGAGCTGAGCTAGGCGATTCAGCCGATCCCCCCGAAGCGCATGCCGTGCACCCTCCGAAAGCGGCAGCTTGCCGACGAGATCGTGACGGGCTGCACGGGCCAGTAACCCAGTGCCTGCCGCGAGCGCCCGACGCAGTGCTGACGGCAGAGTATGCTGTCGTCGCAGACGGGCCGCCATGAAGTGGCGGGCGTAGCCGGCGAAGCATTCATCGCCACCGTCGCCCGACAGAGCCACCGTAACGTGCCGGCGGGCGAGCCGCGCCACCAGCAGAGTTGGTATCTGCGATTCGTCAGCGAAAGGCTCATCCCAGATCTGCGGCAGTTCTGGAATGACGTCGCGCGCTACGGCAGCCGAAAGGTGGAGTTCGGTATGGTCGGTGCCCAGATGCCGAGCGACTTCCGCGGCGTGGGGAGCCTCATCGAACCCGCCCTCTCCGAAAGCGATCGTGAACGTGCGCACAGGCTTTTCCGATTGAGCCTGCATCAGGGCCACAACCGTCGAGCTGTCTATTCCGCCCGACAGGAAGGCCCCCAGCGGGACGTCAGCGATCATGCGCTCCCGAACGGCAAGCCGAAGCAGGCCGTCCAGTTCATCGGTGAGTTCCTCGTCGCTGCCGGCGACCTGCTCCGTCCGCCCTTTCGTGGCGGCTTCGGCCAGCGACCACCAGTGTCGAATGCGATGCGACAGGGAGGCGACACTGCGTTCCCCGGAGAACTCAGCGGCCGTTACCGACAGGACCGAACCCGGCGGCAGCTTGAATACGCCTCGCCAAATGCAGCTGTCATCCGGTACCCATCCCTTCGAAAGCATTGCCGCGGCCGCATCGATATCGAGCTCCTGGCAAAACCCTGGAAAACGGTTGATCGCCTTCAACTCGGAAGCAAAAACAAGTGCATCGCGTGTTGAGGCGACATAAAGCGGCTTTTTGCCCATTCGGTCGCGGGCGAGATGGAGCGTCCTTGTCTTAAGGTCCCATAATCCTAAAGCGAACATGCCGGCGAAACGCGTGAGTGCTTTTTCGAGGCCCCAACTCTCAACTGCGGCGAGCATGACTTCGGTATCGCTGGCGCTCCGAAAATGATGGCCTGTACTCTCCAGCTCACGGCGCAAATCACGGAAATTGTATATTTCGCCGTTGAATGTGATGACATATCGGCCGCTTTCGGAATGCATCGGCTGACGGCCAGCCTCCGATAGGTCAACGATGGCCAGCCGCCTGTGACCGAAGGCGACACCCGATTCACAGTTTACCCAGAATGCCTCGCCATCCGGACCGCGGTGGCGAAGTGCGGCCGTCATCTGCTCTATTGCCCTGAGCGGCCTCGTGTCCGCTGAATCGGATGCAAGAAGAATTCCGGCAATACCACACATACCATTACCCCGGATTGTTGGAGATTGCAGAAACTGCTTTCGGCGTACCGGCGACAAGGCAGATGGTCAGCGCAAACCACACGATCGGGTGGCGGATGATCAGGTGCGGCATCCCGAAGATGATGATTGACACCACGAGCGCTAACAGCGCGTCGAGCTTCGCACGCCACACCGACATGATGGCGGCGCCGACGATCCAGACCAGCGCCAGAACCGCAATGAGACCACCTTGAGTGTACAGGTCGAGGATCGTATTGTGAGCCTCGAAGGGTCGTTCCAGAAATTGCGAGTCGAACACTGATGGGCGCTCGAGATGCGGACCTGGACCAAGGCCAAGCGATCCGGATTCGGCGCCCTTCTCCAACGCTTCGTCCCAGAGATGCACGCGGAGCGCGGCGGTTTCCGCAGTAGCCTCGCCGCCCTTGTCCTTGGTCAGGCCCTTGGCGAAGTTTTCGAGGACGCTCGCCTCCGTTACGGCATAGGGGGTTATCGCCATCGCCAACGGAAGGATACCGACAAGCAACAGGAGGACGGCTTGCCGTGAAAAGCTGATCCCGTTGCCACCGGTCTTGAGCCATGTCCTGATCCGCAGCCCGAGGAATGTCAGGCAGGTCAGGATGCTGGTGTACAAATAGGTATCGCTCTTTGTCAGCCTCCCGACATAGAAGGTCAGGAACAAGCTGGCGATCCCAAGAAACCTGCCCCATCGGTTGCTGGTGGTGGTCGCAAGATGCAAGGCTAGGGGGCCAAAGATTGCGCAGTAGAGCGCGAGCTGGTTTGGATTATGCGACCAGCCACGAAAGCGGTCCCAGTACCAGGGATCGACGCCAGCTCGGGGGATCCAGCCCCAACCCTGTCCCAGCTGAATGGCAAGGGCCATATTCGCGATGCCCACAACCCACCAGCCGGTACGACGCAGACGGCGATCAGCCTCGGGTTCTGCAGCGGCAAGGCAGGTAATGCCAACCAACAGCAGGTAGGCCATCGTATCGTGCATCAGGCCCGTCAGATATAGAACTGTGGTCAGATAGCCGACGACGGTGCCGACCCCGAGAGCAAGCGCCATGATCGTCCAGAAACTCACAAGGCGTGTCAGCGCCGGCCTGGTCTCCAGGTGACCGCCGGCGAGTACGCGCCCAATCGACAGCATGATCCAAAGTACGAGGAATAGTTCGCCAATCCCCAAGGGCGATCCAGGAATGTCGAGTTGCACCGCATAGGTCATTGCGAGGCCGCAGGCCAGGATCGCGTCCCGGATCATCGGCTCACATCCAATCTGCTTCTCGCAGCACCCTCTCCAAACAAGATCGGAGACGCCGGTCGGGCGAGATCGCTGTGAGATTTGGCGCCAAGGATATTTTTGTACAGATCGCAATATTGGGCCACCACCCGCGGCAGCGCGAACTGCTCCCGGACGAGTTCGACAGAACGACCGCCCATGACTTTTCCGTGGCCGCGGTCGGACAGGATGTCAACTATTCGAGATGCAAGACCATCGGCGTCGTGCGGCTGGACAAGGTAGCCGTTCCATCCATCCTCGACCACTTCATTGCAGCCCGGCATCTTTGAGGCGACGATGGGCAATCCCGCCAGCCCTGCCTCGAGCAGGACGCGCGGGATTCCTTCTCGATATTGTGTGGGGAAGGCGAACACGTCTGCCATGCCAAGAAGGGCTGGAATATCGCGCCGTGGGCCAAGCGCGATGACATGAGGAGCGTGTCGATCGATTTCCGACTTGTCGACTGCAAATGGACCTTCGGACTCCCAAGGGCCGACAAGCACGAAACGAGCATTAGGCCTTTTAGAAAGGACGCGGGGGACTGCTTGAAGCAGTACCGGGATGCCCTTCTGGCGGGTCAGCCGGCCCACAAAAATTACGATCTCTGCTGACTGGAGCCCGAGTTCCTGGCGCATTTTCGTTGCCGGCGGAGCAAGATGCCTCGCCATGGCGAACGCATCGACGTCGATGCCAGAACTGCGGATCACTCTTCCGCTGCCGGGTTCAATCAATCGAAAGCGCTTGAAGAAAGCCTCATCGTCCCGATTCTGAAACACCGTCGCTGCCGTCCAGAAGGAGGCAAGCCATTGCAATCCGCAAAACATTGGACGCAAGGCCAGAGCCCGCGGTTCCAGCGAGGAGAATGTCCAGCCCAGGCCGTTGATCGTGCGCACGACCGGCACCGTTCCGCGCACCGAAAACGGCGCCAGCAGGTTAGGCTTGGTGTCGAAACTTTGGATGATGTCAGGCCGGAGTTCCGCAACCAGTTTCCGAATCGCTCTTACGGCGGTCCACTCGCCACTGCCGCTGGCAAATCGATCGAAACCGTAGCGGCGATGCGGAATGCCATGCCGCAAAAACGCGGCCTCATCACCGGTCGAAACTGCAGTGACCCGGAAGCCGCTTTCGCGCAGCGACATTAGGAACGGAATTCTCAGGGCGTGATCTTCGCCTCCCACACAAACGAGATGCGGATTCATCCCGAAGCTCCCGTCCGTGCGCCGTGTTTCGGTCGCGTGAAGTAACTGCCTTTCGCATCTGCTTTCATGGTTTTGCTTCGTTACTTCTGTGCGCGTGAAAGGGTACGGTAGGAGGAGGCTTGCCTACTGTCCTCGTCTGTTTGAATGAGGTAAACCGCATTGGGATCACGGCCTTACGCATATCGCGAAGCACCTCGGCGGCACCTTGTTGGTACGCGGATGAATTGCGCCTCGAACTCAAGGGAGTTCTGCCAAGCCGGACTCGCCACTGATAAGACAAGCGAAGAAAGCGCTTCCGACAGTCGTGCGCTGTACGGCTGCTCTGCGCTGGGATTCCTAAGCTCCCTGTCCGGTCCGCGTGCTACCAGGCATGATGATCAGCCCCCCTCAGCCACAACGCCCGACGCGACTTGCCTCCTGCGACCAGCGGATAAGCCGATTCGACCCCTCCCGATGTCGGAAACCTGATCTGCCGACCGATATCCCGCGACAAGCGTGCAGACGCCTACGAATTGTCCACAACTAATTGGTTGCGGCAATGAGACTGTGGAGGGGCTTGGCTCTTAGATTAAATGTTCGTCTGATCTGTAAATTGGCAAGTTAACAGCTAAATAAAAAATTAGTTCACAATTCAATTCCGCAACACGCAAGCTACCTTTTTAGATCATGAAACTACCGATTTCCAATTAAATCAGATAATCTTGATAGATATACGGACTGAAAGCGATGATATTCTTGATATCATTGAATATCTCTATTTAGATTTCTCCTTCCGTGCAGCACTCCTATTGGCGATCAACCATTCTATCAGAGCCTGCAGGTATGTGATTTGGCGCTAATATACACCCTCTAGTAGGCAAGCTCCGGGGCGCTATCGAATGAGACAAAGGAATATTGGATGGCAACTCTGCACTATGCATCGGGTGGATCCGCCACCGAAATCGCAACCGCCGGCTTCAATCTGGCTGACGTTCAGTATGTTTCGCTGGTCAACGCATTGCCGGATGGCATGAAAGGCCTGGTCTATCTCAATGAGCATGAGGGCGTAACCGCATCCTTCATCGAGAAAATGACCCCCTTCCTTGGCAATCCGAACGTGTTTGGGTTCTATCTTGTTGACGAGCCCGATCCCACCGGCAGGTGGGGCACCTACGCAACCGCTGAGAACCTGAAGGCGGAATCCGACTGGATCCATGAGCATTTTCCGGGCGCCAAGACCTTCATCACCATGATGAACATGGGATCCCCGACCAATCCGGATTTTACGAACACCTACAATCCGGCCAACACGCATATCGACTATTTTGGAATAGACCCCTATCCGGTGCGCACGGGAACGGACACGGTCGACTACGACATGATCGACCGAGCCGTGGCTGCAGCGGTGAAGTCGGGCATCCCGGTTAGCAATATCGTTCCGGTCTATCAGGCCTTCGGCGGCGGTAATTGGGAGACTTCCGACGGCGGAAGACAGGTCATGCCCACCCCCGAACAGATGCAAATCATGATCGATCATTGGGCCGCACTGGTGCCGTCACCTGCCTTCGACTACACCTACAAATGGGGAACGCAGAACGGCGACACCGCGCTTGAAAGCTCTCCGGAACTGCAAGCCGTTTTCCGGGAGCACAACCTCGCTACCACCGGGACCGAACCGCCTCCCGTCGACACAAGCGACACCTTATACGGCACCAGCGGCGACGATGTGTTCCACGGCGCCGGCGGCCACACGATGATCGGCTATGGCGGCAATGACACTTATTATGTTGAGGATGTCCGCGATAAGGAGGTTGAGGCGGCGGGCGGCGGTGCCGACAAAGTGTTCGCTTCGGTTAGCCATGCTCTTGCGGCCGGCTCGGAGATCGAGCTTCTTGCCACCAACAGCCCGTCCGGCACCACGGCAATCAACCTAACCGGCAATGAGTTCGCCCAGACTATCCAGGGCAATGCCGGCGCCAATGTCATCAACGGCCTCGGCGGCGCCGACACGATGACTGGCTATGGTGGCAACGACACCTATTATGTTGACAATGCCGGAGACAAGGTGTTCGAGGCGGTGGGCGGCGGTACAGACAGGGTGTTCGCCTCGGCAAGCTTTGCGCTTGTACACTCGGCTGGCTCGCAGGTCGAACTTCTTGCGACCACGAACCCCTCCGGTACGGCCGCAATCAATCTCGTCGGCAACGAGTTCGCCCAGACCATACAAGGCAATGCCGGTGCCAATTACATCAACGGCATGGGTGGTGCCGACACCATGACCGGCTATGGCGGCAACGACACCTATCTTGTCGACAATGCCGGCGACAGGGTGGTTGAGGCGGCCGGCGGCGGGGCCGACAGGGTATTTTCCTCGGTGAGCTATGCTCTTTCGGCCGGCTCGCAGGTTGAGCTTCTTGCCACCACAAATCCTTCCGGCACGGGAGCAATCAACCTCACTGGCAATGAGCTTAACCAAGCCATCCTGGGCAATGCCGGCGCCAATGTAATCAACGGCGGACGAGGTGCCGACATCTTGACCGGTAACGGGGGCAATGATGCATTCGTGTTCAACAGTGCTCTTGGGGCCGGCAATATCGACAGGATCACCGACTTCAACAAGCTCCAGGACAAGATCCAGCTCGACGACGCCGTTTTTGCCGGGCTTAAATTGGGTGGCCTTTCATCCGATGCTTTCTTTGCTGGCACGGCCGCGCATGACAGCTCCGACCATATAATCTACAACAGCTCAACCGGGGCGCTCTCTTTCGACAGCGACGGGATCGGTGGCGCAGCTCAAATACAGTTCGCCACTCTCTCTCCAGGTCTGTCGCTTGCAGCAGGTTCGTTTCTTGTGATCTGAACGACCCGGAACGGCGGACCTTCTGCTCGAGCCGGTCCGCCGTTCCGTCTTTGTTCAAGCACCGGATTTTTCCAAAGCGGGTGCCCATTCGGGCTGATGCTCAACCTTGTCACCCAGCGGGTTCGCTAGCAGGGCATCATTGAAGGGTGGCTTGACTCTGCCCGCCACCGAGTTTACTCGGCGCGGTTCTCGACCGCTTCCGTGCCTTGAACGGGCTAGTGCATCTCAGTGAAATAGAAGCTCATCGCACGGTGCATGACGAAGCAAAACGGCTTCGCGAGTAATCCGGTATGCACTTTCTCGTCTCTTTACTCTTATTCGATTCTTCTCGGCAACGAACGGTCAGATCCCATCTGAACCTGGAATCGAGTACCAGATCCCTAGGCCGCTATCAGATCCTCTGCGCAATAGCGGCCATAGCTTCGCAAACCGCCCCTTCGCAGATCAGGGATAGATAAATCGGGAATGCCAATTACCTGAGCGCGAGAGCAGGGACCAGGCACCGCGACCCCGGCAGTCATTCGGCAGTTGTCCCTCGCTCATAAACGTCGGCCGAACAGTTTTGACGTCGCTTAAGTCTTCCTCATGAGCGAGTGCGGCAGGCGCTCCGACTGGGAACCGCCCCTATTCTCACCTTGAGCGGTTTCCTACATTGATTTGATCTCGATCACGGAGATCTGCCGACCGATATAAGATGATGAGCGCGCAGATGCCTACGAATTGTCCACAACTAATTGCTTGCGGCAGTGAGACTGCGGAGCGGCTTGGCTCTTAGGTTAACGTCTGTCTTATTTTCATCTCGCAAGGTAAATTTATAAATCAAAACAGACCAATAATGTAACGTCCCCGTAATCAAACGTCATGAGTTGCGAATCTACAGCTGCTTCAAAATAATGTCGCGATTCCGCCGGGATTGTGACCTCAGAAAGCGATAAATTTCTTGTCTACAATCGGTTTTGTCAAAATAAGCCACAATGCATGCAGCATTCCTACAAACGGTCAATGATTCTATCAATGGGTGTCTGTATGTGATTTGGTGCTAATATACACCCTCTAGTAGGTAGGCCTCGGGCGCTATCGAACGAGAAAAAAGGAATATTGGATGGCAACTCTGCACTACACCTCGGGTGGTTCCGCCACCGAAATTGCAACCGCCGGCTTCAATTTGGCCGACGTTCAATATGCTAGCCAGGTCGATGCATTGCCGGATGGCACGAAGGGTCTGGTGTATCTCAATGAGCATGAGGGCGTAACCGCATCCTTCATCGAGAAAATGACCCCCTTCCTTGGCAATCCGAATGTGTTTGGGTTCTATCTTGTTGACGAGCCCGATCCCACCGGCAGGTGGGGCACCTATGCAACCGCTGAGAACCTGAAGGCGGAATCCGACTGGATCCATGAGCATTTTCCAGGCGCCAAGACCTTCATCACCATGATGAACATGGGATCCCCGACCAATCCGGATTTTACGAATACCTACAATCCGGCCAACACGCATATCGACTATTTCGGCATAGACCCCTATCCGGTGCGCACGGGAACGGACACGGTCGACTACGACATGATCGATCGAGCCGTGGCTGCAGCGGTGAAATCCGGCATCCCGGCTAACAACATCGTTCCGGTCTATCAGGCCTTTGGCGGCGGTAACTGGGAGACTTCCGACGGCGGAAGACAGGTCATGCCCACCCCCGAACAGATGCAAACCATGATCGATCATTGGGCCGCACTGGTGCCGACGCCCGGCTTCGACTACACCTATAAATGGGGAACGCAGAACGGCGACACCGCGCTTGAAAGCTCGTCCGAACTGCAAGCCGTTTTCCGGGAGCACAACCTCGCTACCACCGGAGCCGAACCTTCCGACACCACCACCAGCGACGGCAGCGCTACCGCGACACCCCCTTCCGACGCCGCGACCAGCGATAGCACCTCGACTGTGACTGCCCCTTCCCATGACGCCACCGGCGACAGCACTTCGACTGCGACTGCCCCTTCCGACACCGCCACCGGCGATAGCACTTCGACTGTGACTGCCCCTTCCCACGCCACCAGCGACGCTAGTGCTGCCGCGACGCCCCCTTCCGACACCGCCACCGGCGATAGCAGCTCGACTGTGACTGCCCCTTCCCATGACGCCACCGGCGACAGCACTTCGACTCCGATCGCCGCTTCCGGCGCTACGACCAGCGATGGCAGTGATAGCAAGAGCGCCCTTTCGCATCTCCTCGCTGGCAATAGCAGTTCGACGGACACCGCCGCCTCCGGCGCCACCACCAGCGATGGCAGTGATAGCAAGAGCGCCCTTTCGCACCTCCTCGCTGGCAATAGCAGTTCGACGGACACCGCCGCCTCCGGCGCCACCACCAGCGATGGCAGTGATAGCAAGACCGCGCTTTCGCACCTCCTCGCCGGCAATGGCAGATCGACTGATGCCGCCGCTTCCGGCGCTACCACCAGCGATGGCAGTCACACCAAGACCGCGCTGTCGCACCTCCTCGCCGGCGACGGCAGCACGACGGACACCAACCACGATAATGCCGGCGACAAGGTAAGCGAGGACGGCGGCGTTGGCCGCCTGTTGGCTGCGTTGAGCCATTCTCTTTCGGCGGGCTCGGAGCTTCTCCCGACCAACGACCCATCCGACAAGACGGCAACCAGCCTGATCCGCCCAGGGTTCGCGCAAACCGTCCAGCCCGATGAAAATGTCGGCGCCCAGGCAAAGAACGGCGCCGCCGCCGAGATCATGTCCGGTCACGGAGGCAACGATGCCTTCGACTTCAGCAAGCTCCAGGACAAGCTCCACCTCGATCAATCCGCTCTTACCGAGCTTAAGTCGGGCGGGCTTTCATTGCATGCTACCCCTGCTGGTACGGCCACGGATGATGGTTCCCACCACATCATCTTTGACAGCTCAACCGGGTCGCTCTCTCTCGACAGCGACGCGGTCGACGGCGCAGCTCAAGCGCAGCTCGCCACCCATCTTCCGTGGCAGCACCACTCTTTGATCTAAAAACCGGAGCGGCGGACCTTCGACTCGAGTCGTGTCCGCCGCTCCGTCTTTGTTCAATTGCGCCACGGAAGCTTGACCAAGGAAGATGCGATACCGGCGGACATCCGACAGATCGAAGTTGGCCGCTTATCGCCAATGCGAATTTCGGATTCGCCACACTCTAAGCAGTCTCGGCAATTTTCAGCACGGTGTCGATCTCGGCCATCACCGCTGCCGGCAGCGGCCCTTTTTCCAGCGCGCCGAGATTGTCCTCGACCTGCTCGGGCCGCGTGAAGCCGGGAACCGGCAGGGCGATTGCCAACTTGGCGAGTATCCAGCCGAGCGCGCCCTGCGCAAGCGTGCGACCGCCCGAGGTGAGCAGGTCGCGGATTGCCGAGAGCCTTGACAGATAGTGCGGGTTGGCGGCGCCATCCCTGAAAAACACCATCCATTCGGCATTCCCGCCGCGCACATCGTTGGTGGGCAGCCGCATGGCCGGCGTGTATTTGCCGGTGAGCAGCCCCATTGCCAGCGGCAGCCGGCTGAACGAGACGAGGTTCTCGCGCGCCGCAACGGCCATCAGCTCGTTCGCCGGGGTAAACACATTGAAGTCGTTCTCTACGGCGACGAACCCCTCGCGCGGCGCGTAGGCGGCAAGCCTTTCGCGGTGATCGGTGCTCCAGCCGAAGCCGCCGATCTTGCCCTCCTGGCGCAACAGGCCGAGCGTATCGAACACCTCGCCGGCGCGCTCGATCGGATACTCGTTGATATGTAGCAGCACGACGTCGATACAATCGCGCTGCAGGCGCTGCCGCGAATTGTCGATCGATGTCCGGATCGCCGCGGCAGAGGCATCCTCGGGTGCGATCTTGCGCGTTTCGGGATCGCCGAAATAGCCGACCTTGGTGACGATGACGGCTTCGTCCTTACCCTTCAACGCCCGCCCGAGGATCAGTTCGGCATTGCCGGCGCCATAGGCGGCAGCCGTGTCGAACACCCGCGCCCCGATCTCATAGGCCATCGCCAGCGCGGCTTGCGACCTGACATCGTCGACCTCGCCATAGACTGTCGCCGTGTCACGCCAGCGCGCGGGGCCACCCGCCGCCCAGGTGCCGATGCCGATGCGCGGTACCGAGCGGCCATCGCAAAGCATCATCATCTGCATGCCCGGTTCCTCAACGACGCAAGCTGGCGCGGCGGGCACGCTCGCGGATCTCTTCGCGAGAAATGCCGGCATCCGCCAGTGTGCTGTCCCGGGCCTGCCTCAAGCTCGCAAGCGTCTGGCGATAGGCAATCCAGCGGGCGAAACGGTATCGAAGTTCATCCAACATGATCGTCTCCTTTGGCCCGCAGAATGCCCGCGCGCCTGGGTTGATCGAAAGCGCAAAGCATCTGCGCCAATCGCATGCGCGATCGAAAGGGTTGAGTTCGCTTCTTGGCCAGCCGAGGCGCTTGTCACGCCCCGCCAAGCAGGATTGTCCAACGCCTCCATACTTGCGCGTGGTGCTCGCTTCGCGCTACAGCCACGGTCGCAAGGAGTTTTTCATTTCTGCAAAATGGATATCGGCTGGGACGATCTCAGGTTGTTTCTCGACGTTGCGCGGCTGGGTGGCTTGAGCGCAGCGACGGGAACCACGCGCCTCAGCGCAGCCACCCTTGGACGACGCGTCACCGCGCTCGAAAAGCAGATCGGCGAACCTCTGTTCGTGCGCCAGCAGACCGGCTATCGGCTGACCCCGGTCGGGGAAGAACTGCTGCGGCGCGCCGAAGACGTCGAGGCGGCAATGCAGTCGCTGACCCGCTGGCGCGAGGGAAATCTGCCCGACCGCATTGTCCGCATCTCGGCCGGGCCATGGACCTCGGCCTTCGTTTCCGCCCATATCGGCGAGATCTGGACGGTCGATGACGGCATAAGGGTGGAGCTTGTCACCACCACCGACCGGGTCGACATCGGCCGCCGTGCCGCCGACATCGGTATCCGCAGCGAGCGCCCGACCGAGCAGTGGCTGGCCGGCCGTCAGAGCGGCAAGGTCGCCCACGCCATTTATTCCGGACGCCACCTGATCAACGGCATCGCCGCCGGATTGTTCGTCGGCGTCACCGGCGAAGGCGCAAACATTGCCTCGGCGCGCTGGC
This sequence comes from Mesorhizobium sp. M0119, assembly GCF_040322615.1. NCBI lineage: Bacteria > Pseudomonadati > Pseudomonadota > Alphaproteobacteria > Hyphomicrobiales > Phyllobacteriaceae > Mesorhizobium > Mesorhizobium sp. M0119. The sequence goes on along the minus strand of NZ_JAMYTU010000017.1, from coordinate 32,307 downwards.
TGCAGGCCCATCACGGCGACCGCATCGCCGTACGCGGCAACAACACCCATTCGGTGCGCGAACTGGTGGCCGCCGGCGCCGGGCTTTCGGTCTTTCCGTGCTTCGTCGGTGACAGCGATCCGCGGCTGGTTCGCGTCGCTCACCCTATCCCCGAACTCGAAACCGACCAATGGATCGTCACCCATCACGAGGAACGTCACTCCCCGCCGGTACGGAAAGTCGCCGACCGGATCGCTGCCTTGATGCGGGCGCACCAGCCGCTGTTTCGCGGCGAGACGCCGATCCGGTAGGCCTCGGGCGTCGATCGGCCGCCAGTGGATCAAGAATCAGATATTTTGGTTGGTTGGACGATGTGCCGCCGGCGTTGAGGACGCCGGAGTGCGGCGCGCTGCTCGAGATCCTTGGGCGGAGAGAGCGGTATAACCGGTCAGCACCACGCTGCCTATCCGGTCACTCGTCCTTCTGCCGGCTCATAGCCGTATGCTTCGCCCTGACGCACCACGCGACCGATGCCCGGCCAGCCAAGGTGCGCGCCGGCGATCCACGTCCCCGCCTCGGCCGCGTCACTGAAAACCTTTAGGCGGGTTGTGCGCGCGGTCAGCTGATCGTCGTCATAGCCCCAACTGAACGCGGGATTGCCGAACTGCAAGGCCGGCACATGAACGATGTCCCCGAAGAATAGGAAACGGTCCTCGTCCGTGTCGAACGCGTAGCCGGTATGACCGGCAGCATGACCGGGCAGGGCGACCGCCCTCAATCGCTCACCCACCTGGTCGCCATTCTGGACGGGCTTCAGCAGGGGCCGGAACTGCGCAAGGTGCGCGTAAGCGAAAAAGCCCTCCACAGCCGCCTCGGGAATTACGATCGCCTTCAAGTTTGGAAAGAGCACTCGGCCGTCGGGGGTCAAAAGTCCGTGCACATGATCCTGATGGGCGTGGGTGAGCGCCAAGACCGTGATCGAAGCCGGGTCGATCTTGGCTTCCGCCATGGCCTGCTCAAGACACCCCACTGTCGGGGCCCAGCCCCCTCCTCCGCTGTCGATCAGAACGCCGTCAACGCCTGGACCTGCGAGCGCGAAGCAATTGACAGACAGGCGAAGCGGCTCTGCCTGCAGAGCTTGCGGCACCGGATTATCCTGCGGGTCTCGCAGAAGGTCCGCCGACATCTCGATGTAACCGTCCGAGAGCGACCAGACGCGCCACCGTCCCGACGTGCTGCCGAGCACGTTGTTGCTTTGCGATGTCACGATCATAAGGCCACCCGCCGCAAACTAAAATGGAGGATAGGTTCGATTGTCACTATTGGCTCTCTGCATCCTCTGCGCAAAAGCGCGGGGAAACCGATGAAGATTAATCCGGAAAGCACCCGATCTCGATAAGCCACGGGTTGGAAAATGATCGTTGACCGATCTGCTAGCTTCGCGGCGATGCCAGCTCTTGTTGCATGCCCATGTAGATTCCTCCCTTCGTAAGCTCGTCAATCATCTGATTTATGCGCTTTCGGCGTGTTTCCGGGTGACGGGCGCGCTCGATCCAATGCAAGTAATCATTACGCTGATAGGGAGGCCGTTGCTTGAAAGCAGGCATCAGATTTGCGGCCTCGAGCTCTGCACGCAAACTGTCGGGCATTTTAGCCAACGGACGTTTCAGCAAATCACGTCTCCGCCATTCGAATCCTGATGCTGGAATAGATCACAAGTCAGCCCTCGCGCCTGCGAGACCGCAGCCGGCCTGGCGACAGCCCTTTCAATCGGGTCACGACGCGATTCATATGGGCCTGGTGAGTGAAACCCGCGTGCTGAGCAATCTCGGCCAGCGGCAGATCGCTATTTTCCAAAAGCTCGACCGCGCGATCAACGCGGCGGCGTAAAATGAATTGATGTACCGGCAATTGCGTCGCCTCGCGAAAGGCGGCGGTGAAGGCGCGTCGTGGCATTCCCGCGATTCCGGCAAGATGGTCGATCGACACCCCCTTTTCCAGATCGCCGTCAATCGCAGCGAGAACCCGGTCGAACCGCTGCGAGGTTAGGACCGGAGACTTCTGCTGCCGCTGACGTGCATGCCCGAGACGGAGCAGGTTCGCGAAAACCAGGCCCAGCGTCCATTCGCGGACGATGGGGTTGGCTGGCGGGTCGCCTTCGAGGCGTCGGCACAACTCGGCCACCAGCGAATCGCGTATCGGTCGATCGGTCAGGATTACCAGGTCCTCGGGGGTCCCGCCTGCGGATACCAGGAGCCTTGACGCCAGAGCGGAGTCAACGGTGATCATCGTCAGCTCGCGCGGCTCCTCGATCTTGAACCGCGTGGCACGCTCGGGAAGGCTGAGCAGCAGGTCGCCGGGGCGGGTGAAGACGCGCCGCAGCCCGCGGCCAAGATCGATCTCTGCATAGGATGAACCGCTGCGAATCACACGCAGCTGAACGACTCCGGCCGGCGCATGGCGATAGTCGCCGGCAGGAAAGAACAACCTCTTTGCATTTGCCGCAGTCACCATCGTTGTACCGGGCGTCCGGACGCAAGTTCCTGCAGGACTTCGATGATCGATCGCCGCATCCTCGATCCTTGACGCCTACACTTTTGCCCGTTTGACTGGTCCACCAGGCGCATCATTTGCCAGGGCAGTCAGTTCACCAATCCGGGGCACAAAGATGTTGTGCAGTGTCTGAGTCATAATGGTCATTTCACGCTGAATTTGCAGTTCCTGTGCGGCGGGAAACAATGTGTCCTGCAAGAAGAGTTCCAGGCCTGCCTTGTCGTCCCATATCTCGATGATGCGATAGCCATCGTCGGTGGCATGCGCGATGTGCTGGTAGATGCCGCCAGCGGGCCGTTTCTCCACGCCGATCCGATCGAGGATGCGGCTATAATCTTCGGCCGTCAGGCCTTCAATATCAAGTGTCGTCACTACGGCCATGGTTCACCCTCGCTGCTGATGGCGGTTGTTTGACGTGGAGTTCCTGGACTGACTTCGGATCCTATTGGGCCGATGTCGTTTGGCATCGCCGTCCTGACGGCGAGTTTGACTCCCGACTTCACCGGCAGGAGCGGTCTTTGGTCCTCAGCCACCGAGCGCCTCGATGACAAGACGGGCGGTCGCCGCTCCGGAGAAGTTCTGCTGGCCGGTGATCAAATTGCCGTCGCGCACGGCAAAATCGCGCCACAGCCCGGCCTGAACATAGTTCGCGCCGAGCGCACGCATCTCATCCTCGATCCGCCATGGCATCAGATGCGCACCGTGCGGCAGAGCGCCCATCTCCCAGACGGCATTGTCGGCGAAGTCTTCCTCGACATTGGCGAACCCCGTAACAGTGCGCCCTTTGGCGAGCAGCTCGCCGGTTGAGAGGCGCGCGTAACGCAGCAGCGCGACGCCGTGACACAAGGCGGCCGCGACCTTGCCGGCCGCGAAAAAGTTGGCGAACAGCCGCTGCAACTCAGTCGCACCTTGGAAGGTGAACATCGGCGCTTGGCCGCCAGCGACGACGATCGCGTCGAACGCGTCGACCGACAGCTCTGCGATGGGCCGTGTCGTCTCCACCAGCGCCGCCAGTTTCGGCGTCGACAGGAAACCGAGCGAGATCAGATCCGTATCCGAATAGCCGGACGGATCGCGCGGGTCGCTCAACGCATCCGCCTCGCATTTGCCGCCCTCAGGCGAGAAGATCGCGACTTCGTATCCGCGCTCCGTGAAGGCGAGCCAGGGATGAGTTAACTCGCTCCACCAAAACCCGACCGGCCAGCCTGTGGTGGTTGACACAGCCGGGTTTGAAAGGACCATTGCGACCCGCTTTGGATGCAGCGGGTCGATCGGGTTGGGATCGCGGACCGACATGCGTGATATCAGGCCGAAATGGGAGCGTTTGGGCGCAAAAACGCGTCCTCGACCAGCGGCGGCAGCTCGTCCAACCTGGGCGCGAAGATGTTGTAAAGCGGTTCGATCGTCACCTTCATCTCTCGATTCAAGCCGATCGCCGCCGCCGCCGGAGCCAACCGCGCCTGCATGAATGCCTCGAATCCCTCGCGATGATCCCACACCTCGATGACGCGATAGCCGCCCTCAATCGGTGCGGTCAAATGCAGATAGATCCCCGGTTCGGGTCGGAGCTCTACGCCCATTTCATCAAGGATTGCGCGGTACTCCTTCGGTGTGATTCCGAGGACGTCGATCGTAGTGATATAGGCCATGATTGATCCCTATTCTTGGCGGTAGCAGGCACTTGGTCAGACGAGATTCGCCCAAATCGTCTTGTATTGGGTGTAGCTTTCCCACGCCTCGCGGCCCTGCTCGCGGCCATAGCCGCTCATCTTGAAGCCGCCAAACGGCGCATTAGGATGGTATTTGTGCCAGCAGTTCAGCCACACCGTGCCTGCCTTGATCCGGTCGGCGAGCCGCAAGGCGCGGCCGAGATCGCCGGTCTGGATGCCCGAGGCGAGCCCGTAGCTCGTGTCGTTGGCGATCCGGATCGCGTCCTCCTCGCTGTCGAACGGAATCACCGGCAGGACGGGGCCGAAAATCTCTTCGCGCGATATCCTTAGGTCGTTGGTCGCATCGGCGAAGATGGTCGGCTCGATGAAGAGGCCCTTGCCGTTGATCTGGCAGGTGCCGCCGCCCGCGGTCAGTCGCGCGGTGCGCTTGCCCTCTTCGACATAGCTCAAGACCTTGTCATACTCGCCGCGCGACGCGATCGGCCCGATCATCGTCGCAGGGTCCAGCGGATCGCCGAGCGTCGCCGACTTCGCCATGGCGCTCAGCTTCTCGACGACCTCGTCATAGCAGGCGCGTTCGACCAGCAGGCGCGATCCGGCGACGCAGACTTCGCCCTTGTTCCAGAAGATGCCCCAGAAGGCTGCCTGTATCGCGGCATCGATATCGGCATCGGCGAAAACGATATTGGGACTCTTGCCGCCGAGCTCCATGGTCAGGTGTTTCATCGTCCCGGCACCGTTGCGCATGATGCCCTGGCCGACGGCGGTCGACCCGGTAAAGGCGATCTTGTCGACGCGGGCATCGTTGACCAGCGCGTCGCCGATGGTGCCGCCCGGGCCGGTGACGAGATTGTAGACGCCTGGCGGCACGCCCGCGTCGAGGATCACTTGCGCCAAGGCGAGGGCCGTCAGGGGCGTGTCGGTCGCAGGCTTGTGAACGACCGTGTTACCCGCCGCGAGTGCCGGCGCGATTTTCGAACAGGACAGCGCGAGGGGAAAATTGAACGGGGTGATCGCAGCGACCACGCCGAGCGGCTCACGTTGCGTCAGGATCCTGATATTTGGTTCGTAGCTGGTACGATAGGCGCCGTCCATCGCGCTCATGGCGAGCCCGCCGTGAAAGCGGAACAGTCCCGAGCAGTGCGGCATGATGATATCGCGGAAATCGCGATAGGGCATACCCATATCCATCGCCTCGCGCACAGCGAAATCCTCGGCCCGCTCGTCCATCAGATCGGCGATGCGAAACAGGATCTTGGCGCGCTCCTCATGATGCATCCGCGCCCAGGGTCCTTGCTCGAAAGCCCGCTGCGCGGCCGCGACGGCATCGCTCGTATCGGTGACGCCCGCCATCGCAATATTGGTGATCGCCGCCTCCGTGGTCGGATCAAAAGTCGTCGAAGTCTCGCCACTGACGACATCGCGCCATTGGCCATCGATCAGCAGGCGTCCTACTGGAATCGCCTTGCGCCGCGCGGGTAGATAATCAGTCATGAACCGGTTCCGTCCTGTCGAATGAGATTGAAGGAAATTGTCGGCCCCATCCCGTGCCGATAGGCGAGCTGGACCAATAGCAGCATCATCGGCTCGATCAGGCGCGAGGCCGTGAGATCGCCGACATCGACCGGCATTGTCGGCAGATCGGCGAGAAGCCGGCAAACCGCCGCCTTGGCATCTGCGTCATTGCCGGCGACATAGCTCGTCACTGGATCGCCGTTGAGACGCGGATCATCCCTGTCAAGCAATTCGGCAAAGGTCGGAATGCACTTGACGACAAGCGCGCCCCGCGCGCGCCTCTGAACCTCCTCGCCTACCGACGTCGTAGTGCCTAGCAGCATCGTGGAAAGGTCAGGCGCGACTGCATTGGTATTGTCCCAGACGATCTTGCCGGACAAATCGCCAAGCGCGTCCATCGCCAACTCGAGAGCCGGCCATGGCGTCGCCAGGGCAATTACGTCGGCCCATCTCGCTACTTCGTCAGGGGCACCGAAGCCGACACGGAGGGTTGCCGCGATTGCGCGCAACTTGCCTTCGTCGCGACTGAAGCTGAGACGAATTTCGTGCCCGGCGAGGCCAAGACATTTCGCCAAGGCCTTCCCGAGCGAGCCTGGTCCGATGATCGCAACTTTCACAACTGCCTCCCGACACGCGATCGGGCTTGCCTAGCACCATTGCAGTCGCGCTTATTTCACGAATTGCCCTTGCACGATTGGGCGCAGTCGTCACATGGATCGGCGCCAATAGGCATCCGGATCCGCCGCGCGCTCTCACGCCCTCCCCGAACGTGTCCCTACTGGGGATATATGTGCGGGGCGACTATGGGGCAGGGTGCCATTTTCTCAGCGGAGTTCCCCAGGGCACAAGGCGGCTCACATTGGTTGACGCTAGATTTTCTTTGCCTAATCCGTCGGCGTTGCGATGACTTTTGTGGCATCAGCATAACGCGATTGCCTGCAAATCCGGGGAAAGGCCGCCTCAGGACGGCTTTCCGGACTGGCACGCCCCTTGCTTCGTTATTCACGTGCAGAGCGTCTAGGGTTCCGGCCGTGTCGATCACGGTGCTGGTCCAAGAGACGCGACCGCTTGGGATGCATTGAGGCATCCGGCGGAACACGGCGGGCCAAAATCCCGGGAGAACCCTGCACGGGTTTGCTGGCGCGAACCTCTCCCGGATGCGCGCTCCGTGAACCCCCCAACAGACGTTCGGACGCAATCCGGATCGCAAACAGGGGTATGCAATGCTTCGCAAACTGGCCGCAATCATCCTAGCCGCATCACTCAGCCTCCCCTTCATCGCAGCCGCGCAAGCGGCGCCGAAGAAAGACTTCAAGATCTGCTGGTCGATCTATGTCGGCTGGATGCCGTGGGGCTATCTCTCGGACAGCGGCATCATGAAGAAATGGGCCGACAAATACGGCATCAATGTCGAGATCACCCGCATCAACGACTATGTCGAGAGCATCAACCAGTACACCGCCGGCGGCTTTGACGGCTGTTCGATGACCAACATGGATGCGCTTTCGATCCCGGCCGGCGGCGGTGTCGACACGACGGCCTTGATCGTCGGCGATTTCTCCAACGGCAACGACGCGGTCATCCTCAAGAACAAGGCCGCGCTCAAGGATATTGCCGGCCAGAAGGTGAATCTCGTCGAGCTTTCCGTCTCACATTACCTACTTGCGCGCGCGCTGGAGACGGTGGGGTTGGCCGAAAAGGACATTACGGTGGTGAACACCTCTGATGCCGACATGGTCGCTGCCTACGGCACCAGCGATGTCACTTCCGTCGTCACCTGGAATCCGCTGGTCTCGGAAATCGCCGCCATGCCGGGCGCCCACAAGGTATTTGATTCGACTGAGATTCCCGGCGAGATCATCGACATGATGGTCGTCAACACCGCGACGCTGAAGGACAATCCGGCCTTGGGCAAGGCGCTTGTCGGTGCATGGTATGAAGCCATGGCGCTGATGACCTCGGGCACGCCCGAAGGCAAGGCGGCCAAGGAAGAGATGGCCAAGGCATCGGGTACGGATCTTGCCGGTTTCGACGCTCAGCTTGCATCAACGGCGATGTTCTTCGAGCCGGCCAAGGCGGTCGCATTCACCAACGGCGCCGAACTGCCGAAGACCATGGATCTGGTGCGCAACTTCCTGTTCAGCCACGGCATTCTTGGTACCAACGCGCCGAGCGTCGACGTGATCGGCATGAGCTTCCCCGACGGCTCGACGCTGGGCGACGTCAACAACGTCAAGCTGCGCTTCGATCCGGCCTTTATGGCAGAGGCAGCGGGCGGAACGCTCTGACGCGGGAGCGCGACATGCTAGCCAGAGGAACCGGCATCACGCAGGCCGCGGTGGGCCCCGAAGTCGCACGCCTGCAACTTAGCAGGCCGAAAGCGCGGCTTCGCCTCATCAACGCGACGGTCTCGCGCGGCAGAGCGTTGCTGCTTGGGACGCTGCCGTTTGCCGCCGTGGCGATTGCCTATCTCTTCGCTTCGGCACAAAGGCTGGCGGTCAATCCCAGCGACAAGCTGCTGCCCTCCCCTGCACAGATGTGGTCGGCCTTTTCAGACTTGGCGACGGTGCCGGACAAGCGCTCCGGCGACCTGATCCTGTGGGCCGACACCTATGCCAGCCTGATCAGGCTGTTCGCCGGAGTCGGCATGGCCACGCTGGTGGCGCTCAGCCTCGGCGTCGCCATAGGGTTCATCCCGCGCGTCAGGGCCTTTCTGCTGCCCTTGGTCACAGTTGTCTGCGTCATCCCGCCACTGGCGCTGCTGCCGATCCTGTTCATTGCGCTCGGCCTCGGCGAAACGGCCAAGATCACCTTGATCGCTCTCGGCGTCGCGCCGGTCATGGTGCGCGACATCGCCAACCGGGTGATGGAATTGCCGCCGGAGCTCGTCGCCAAGGCACAGACGCTCGGCGGCAACAGCTGGACCATGGTGCTCAGGCTGGTGCTGCCACAGGTGATGCCGCGTCTCATCACGTGCGTACGGCTGGCGCTTGGGCCGGCATGGCTGTTCCTGATCGCGGCAGAAGCCATCGCCTCCACCGAGGGGCTCGGCTACCGCATCTTCCTCGTTCGTCGCTATCTGTCGATGGACGTCATCCTGCCTTACGTCGCCTGGATCACGCTGCTTGCGGTGATGACCGACTGGCTACTCGTGCGGCTCTCTCACATCATCTCGCCCTGGGCTCATCCGGTGCGGACCAGATGAGCCGGATCCTCGTCCATGGGCTGGAGAAGAGCTACGGCGACGCCCGCGTGCTGGAACGGGTCAACGTCTCCGCCGAAGCGGGTGAATTCCTGTCGCTGGTTGGCGCCAGCGGTTGTGGAAAATCGACGTTCCTGCGCATCCTGCTTGGCCAGGAACAGCAAAGCGGCGGCGTGGTCGTCGTCGGCGACCAGCCGATCGTGCCGGAGCCGACGCCGCAGCGCGGCATCGTCTTCCAGCGCTATTCCGTGTTTCCGCATCTGACCGCGCTGCAGAACTTGCTGCTGGTCGAGGACTTCCGTTCGGGGGGACCGTTCGGCCGCGTCTTCGGCGCCAGGCGCAAAAGCGCCAGGCAAGAGGCCGAAACCATGCTGGAACGGGTCGGGCTTGCCCATGCGCGCGACCTCTATCCGGCTTCGCTGTCGGGTGGCATGCAGCAACGGCTGGCGATCGCGCAGACCTTGCTCGGCCGGCCGCAGATCCTGCTTCTCGACGAACCCTTCGGCGCGCTCGATCCCGGCATCCGTGCCGAGATGCATGAGCTGCTCATCGAGCTATGGACCGAGCAAGGCATGACCGTCGTCATGGTCACCCACGATATAGGCGAGGCATTCAAGCTCGGCACCCGCGTGCTCGTCTTCGACAAGGTGCGCCACGACCCCCAGTTCCCGTCCGCCTATGGCGCGACGATCACCTACGATCTGAAGCTCGACCGCAAGCACCGGGCTTCCGCACGAGACGTGGCCGAAGTGGCCGCGATGGTCGGGACGACCCGACTGGATAGCGCAATCGCGACGACGGCGTCGTGAAGGAGGTTTTCATGCACAGAGATAGTCCAGAACGCCGGTATCGCCGCGCCGGGCTCACCGACCGCCAGCCACGCCAACGCTTCCACCATCCGAACTTCGAGATCCGCGACATGCAGGGCTGGAAGTCGATCGAGGCGGAAGGAAAGCTGCCCGAGGATGGCTGGCGCAAGGAACAGAAATGGGCACTCGACATGGGCCTGCCCGGATCGGATTCGATCATCGACAAGTCGATCCCGACATTCGCGCGAGGCGAGTTGCCGCATTTCGCCGGCATCAACACCTTCCTCAAGGCGCCCTATGTCGAGAACGTCCGCGATGTCGGCAGGTATGACGCTGCCGTCATGGGCATTCCTTTCGACAGCGGCACCACCTACCGGCCCGGAACCCGCTTCGGGCCGCAAGGCATTCGCCGCATCTCGGCGCTCTACACGCCTTACAATTACGAGCTCGGTGTCGACCTGCGCGAGCAGATGACGCTTTGCGACGCCGGCGACGTCTTCACCATCCCCGCCAATCTCGAAAAGAGCTTCGACCAGATCACCAAGGGCGTCAGCCATGTCGCCTCGTCCGGCGCGCTGCCGATCATGCTGGGCGGCGACCATTCGATCGGGTTTCCGTGCGTGCGCGGCATTGCCGACGTGACCTCCAAGCGCATCGGCATCATCCATTTCGATCGCCACATCGACATCCAGGAAAAGGATCTCGACGAACGCATGCACACGACGCCCTGGTACTGGGCAACCAACTTGCCGAACGTCTCGGCCACCAATCTGGTGCAGCTCGGCATCGGCGGCTGGCAGGTGCCCCGCTACGGCGTCGCCGAGGCGCGGAAGCGCGGCACCAACGTGCTGACGATTTCCGATATCGAACAGATGGGGCTGGAGAAGGCGGCGGAGATCGCGCTCGAGCTCGCATGGAAGGACACCGACGCCGTATACATCTCCTTCGATGTCGACAGCATCGATTGCGGTTTCGTGCCGGGTACGGGCTGGCCGGAGCCCGGTGGCTTCCTGCCGCGCGAGGCACTGAAGCTGCTCGGGCTGGTGTCGGCGCCCGGCATCTGCGGACTGGAAGTGGTCGAGGTGTCGCCGCCCTACGACACGTCGGACATCACGGCGCTGTTTGGCGTGCGGGTTGTCGTCGAGGCGCTCGGCTCGATGGTCGCGCACGGCAATCTCGGCAAGCACAAATCCATCATCGACAAGCCGACGAGTTTTTAACCATGCATGAGGATCATCATCACCACAGCCATGACCATGGCGACGGCCACCATCACGGGCCGAACGGTCATCATCACCATCCGCACCCGGTCGGTCACAACGGCCCGGCCGGCAAGCCGTTGCAATGGCAGACACCGCATCTACCGCACGACCATGCGCCCGAACCCGCCGACGCGCGGGCGACGGATCTCGATCTCGTCGAGATCGCGTTTCTCGAAGGGTTTTCGCGGGCGCCAGACCCCTCCAGTTTCCTGCGCCTCGCCGGAATTCCCTTCGTCGGCGAAACCGCCGACGGCATGCGGCTGCATCTCCTGCGCGTCGAGACGCAGGACATGGTCGATGTCGGCGCCGTCATGCCGATGATCGGCGGCGCTGGCGTCACCTATCACCCGCTGCCCGCGAAACTGACGTCGCGCCGGCGCCGCCTGGCCTTCGTCTACCATGACGGCAGGGGACAAAGACCCCTCGACTTCGGCGAGGCGCGGCTTCTGGCCGACAGGTCCGGCGCCGCACAATTCACCATGCCAGGGGCCGGACAATGAGCACCGGCCTTGAACCGATCGCACCTCTATCAAACAGGTCCAGAACCATGAACAGAACGCTTTCATTCTTCGGCAGACTCGCCTTGGCAGCCGCCACAACCCTCATCCCCTCATTGGCCTTCGCCCATAGCGGCGGTTTTCATGCCCATGGGTTTGTAGACGGCCTTCAGCACCCGCTGGCCGGTATGGACCACCTGCTTGCCATGATGGCTGTAGGCATCATTGCCGCTCGCGCCGGCGGCAGGGGGATCATCATCGTGCCGTCGTGCTTTGTCTCGGCGATGATCGCTGGCGCCCTGCTCGGTATCGCCGGCATCGGCCTGCCCTCACTGGAAACCGGCATAGCGCTATCGCTGGTAGTCTTCGGCGCCATGATGATGCTTGCCAAGCCGTTTCCGCTCGCTGTGGCTGCCTCGCTGACTGCCCTCTTCGCCCTCTTCCACGGCAATGCCCACGGCGTCGAAATTCCCGAGACTGCCAGCGGCATCGCTTATGCGGTTGGCTTCGTGGTCGCCACCTCGGCTCTTCACGCGACCGGCGCGTTGGCCGCCCTGACACTTCGGCGTTGGCCGGGAGCCTTCCGCACGGCAGGGGTCGGCACGTCGTTGGTCGGCGTGGCGCTGGCAGCACAGATAATCTGAGCGGCAGCCCGGGGCATCTGCGATGAACAGGAGGGGAAGGCATGACCAAGCGGCTGACCGTTTGGCAGCGAATTCGGAACATGCTGTATCAGATCCTGAAAATCCGGGCTGAGCGGCTCTGATCACATCCGGGGACTGAGGCTATGCAGCTTGCGTACGCCGCGCGCGCGCACGGGGCGGTCCGCCGTGGGTCGCGACTAACTTCCTAACTGCAGCCGGACGGTCTTGCCTGACGTCGCCAGCCTGTTCCCAGTTACGCCCAAATGATCACCGTCGTGAACTCCCGCGCCGGCGAGCGTGACTTGGTCATCACCGCCGCTGGCGGCCTCCCGGGCGAGGTCATGTCGATCAGCACAACATCTATGTCACTTTTGTCCCCGGCGTCTGGCCAGAGCCTGAACTCCAGCTGCGGCACACGGCTTTTTAGCTCAGCAGCCCATACTTGTGCATCAATGTAGTCAGGATACTCATTGACCATCAGAACGGTAATTGGTTCGTCGGACACTTCGCCCTCCCCGGTCTCAGGGGTCACGGCATCCCTATCGGGCCGCACCCAAGTTCCAAATGTCCCGATGCAGACGCCATGTCCCGTCGTCGCCTTTTTTCCAGACGACAATGTACTTGCCTGCGACGGTGGAGGGGTCGCCGCTTTTGCTCGGCACACCGAGCGTAAATGCGCCAACTTCGTAGGCGAGATTCCCGCTCCCTTCCACTTCCAGCGCCTTTAGGGTGAGATTCTTCATCCCGGCCTTGATTGCGCCCTGCCAGAATTCTTCCACGCGCTTGCGGCCATCGATGCGCTTGCTGTCGGGCGGCAGCAGGGCGGCATCGTCCGTATACATCTGACCCACCGCTGCCGCGTTTCCGCTGTTGAAGGCATCCATGAATTTTGTCAACGCCGCTTCGATGTCCTCGCGAGCCGATTGGGCGGCCGCAGACAATGCAGAGGAAAGAAGCAGCAAAGCAGCAAATGCAAATGACTGAGCCAGTCTCATTTTGTCCTCCCTTTGCGTGCTCCACATGCCCACCCGATGGATAGCGGCCAATCCGACTGCGCCGCGGGCGCGCTCAATGGCCAGACGCGGCTTACATTATGTTTTTCTGATATGATAGCGCAAGCACAGTTGCGGCCCTCTGAATGACCGAACTTCCACGTACCGTCCAGAACCTCCGCGCGTGGCCGATAGAGCCGCACCATGTAGTTCCAGCCAGCCACCATCGGCAGGCAATTGGCAGTCTTGGCAGCGCATCCTCCTCCTGACGAACACCTAGTCTAGTACGGTCAACCCTTAGGTGCCGCGCCGCGCCGCTCGAGCGCGGTCTTGCGGATGATTTCCGCGATCTCCGGGCTGCTGCTGCACAGCATCTGGAAATCCGCCGAGTGCAGCGACAGGAGTGAGACCACCGTTGTGGCGCTGACGGTCGCCGAGCGCGGTTCGCCGGTGATCAGCGCCATCTCGCCGAAGAAGGTGCCAGGGCCAAGCTCCACCGGGTTCGGCGTCGCGACGCTGACGCGCCCCTCCACGACGAAGAACATCTGATCACCGGTCTCGCCATTGCGGCAGATCACAGCGCCCGCCGGCACGATGCGAGGTCGTAATGCGCGCACGATCTCGACTAGTGTGGCCGGGCCGAGCTTCTGAAACAACGGCACGGCGGCGACCAATTGCCAATTACGGACGAAATCCTCGCGACGGACTTCTTGATAAAAGCCGGTGGCAAGAATGCCAGCCCAGAGCGCGAAGATGCCGATGCCACTCATCATGACCGCCCCGGCAAGGACGCGGCCGGCGAAGCTTTGCGGAATAGCGTCGCCATAGCCGGTGGTGGACAGCGTGACCACCGCCCACCACATTGCCTGGGGGATGCTGCCGAACTTTTCCGGTTGGACGTCGCGCTCGATGACATAGGCCGCGAGCGAAACACCGAATAGAACGATGCCGAAGACCGTGGTGACGCCGATCAGGTTACGCGCTTCGTTGGTCAGGATCCTGCCCAGCAGCGGGAAGAAAGTCGAGTCGCGCAGCGGTTTCAGCAGCCAGACAGCACAGTAGAGGCTCCAGTCGGGCGTGCCGACGAGCAGAAATGCGGCTAGCGGAACCAAAACCGCGAGCACATCTATGGCGATTGCCGCCGTCCTGTCCCGAACGTCTCCCGCCCGGCGCTTGAGCAGCGTCTCGGCCAGTTCCAGGAGATAGACGCCCCAAATGACCGCGAGCACGGCAGCCAAAGCCAGTCTGCTTCGTCCGGACATGTCCGGTGTCGTGAGCGCAGCCACCGCCACAAGCCCAGTCGCAGCCAGCAGCGCGTTGAGCGGCGCGTAAATTCTTAAGAAAGGCAGTACCGACATTCTATGCCCACGAGCGGATACTACCCTCCAGAATAGGATGCCTTCAAGGCAAGCGCAAAGGTGCTTACTTTCGCTGCGATGCTCATCACCAACGGTGAACTCAGATGTCCGGGAAAGTGAACAGACAGCCCACAACCGACAATGACCCGATCCGGACAATTGCAATTGGTTCCGCGAAGGTCAGCTTCGGAGAAAAGACGACATGGGATCGCGACGGAAAACTGAAATATCGGACGCCGCAACGCGACGCGGCAGAAGCGCCAAGCTGGCTGGTGATCATCATGTCGGTTCGTCTAGTACCAGGCGTCGGGCGCGAAGCTCGCCTTCCGGCCTGAGCTAACAGGCCAGCCGAACCTCATCGGCCAATCTCAACCGGTTCGCCATCAGGGTTTCGTCCGGATTCCGGTCCGGGCAAGCCTCAATGCCGTCGAGAACCCCAAATGCGGCATGTTGAGCATTTCGCCTTCTCGCGATCGTGGCAAGGCAGCTCGACCCGGCGTTCACCTTCGTCGACAGCCGCCGGATGCCGGCTTGGCACAGGTGGAAAAAGGAAACAATCCCGGGCTCTTAAGTTACACCGAAAGGCTCGCCGAGGTCGGCTACAACACGCCGGGGAACGGCCCGATCCTGGCCGGGCGATGCCCGGACTGGAAGAGGTTGCTGTGGAGGTTGGCGATCCACTGCTTGCCTTCGGTCGTCAGCTCCAGATAGCGGATCGCGTCGCCGATATAGGGCTCTACCTGCAGCGTGAAGAAATCGGTGAAGATGGCGCCGAGATCGGCGGCGGTCTTGCAGCCGAGCTTTTCCACCATTCCGATCTCAGAGAACTCGGCAAACAGCGCCGGCAGCTTGCGGTGGTAGAAGGGATCAGCGAGTTGGCCGATCAGGTCCGCGGCCCTGACCAGCGCCGGCTCGGTGTTGGTGACCTGGTAGGCCGGATCGTTCGGCACCGGAAAGCGCGTCATCTCGATCGACTCGACAATGCGCTCCTCGTTGATGAACTTCGAGGAAGCAAAACGCTGGCGCGCATAGATCTTGGCGCGCTCGATATGATAGGGCGCAAGAACCGCGTCGGAGGCGCCCCGCGGTGGCGTATGGCGGTCGCCGCGGTCGTTAATGACGAAGCTGTCCTCGGTGTCGCCCTGGCATACGCCGTGCACCATGCCAATGTCGTGGACAAGCAGCGCGCAGGTATAATGCAGCCAGTCATCGGGAATCAGGGATTCCGAAAGCAGCCGGCCGCGGATGATCTGCTGGCCAGCGAGCGTAACCATCAGTGTATGCTCGATGTTGTGATAGAGCGCGTTCGAATTGCCGATGCGCTCCAGGACAAGGCGGGCCGCCCCGCCTATGTAACTCGCATATTCCGGATTGCGATGCGAGAAATACTGGAGATAGAGTTCTGACAGATAATCGCCGAGCCGGTCTGCCATTATGGAGATTGGATTGAGCATTACAATCGTTCCCGAGCGCTTTGAAGCACGACAAGTCGCGCCGCGTGGCGGCCATCCTAGCACGGTTCCGGCGTAGATCTTATCTTAGGACCAAGGCCCCCAAGGGAGCGGCGACTACCGAATGCTGCTGCGGTCGCCATCACCGGCATGATGGCACATTGGAACAAGCAGACCGGCATTCCGGACGGCTACACCTTGCACCGTCTGCGCCGCACCTTCGGCACGTATCTCGCCGAATGCAACATCCAGGCACGCGCCATTATGGAAGCGATGGGACATTCCTCGATGACGGTGACGGACGCGTACGTACGGAAGGCCAACAAGAAGCGGATGGCCGTCGACATCGCCCCGCCATCAACAAGCGGGAGGCGAAACGCGACGCTATAAAGCAGCGGACACCGCTATGCGTCATCAAATGAATGGTTTCAATCGGACCGGTGCAGGGCGGCTTATCGGCCGCTTTTTTTGTTGGGCCCATAATGAGCCCAAAACATTTTGGGCCGAGGCCACTTTTTCGCAATAAAATCCAATACTTTGGTGGGCCCGGAGGGTATTCAGAAAGCCATAAAAATCAATTGGTAAGAGATCAGTGGGACTTCAGAGCATTCAAATCTTTTCCAATATTTTTCAATGTTGTTGTCCCACTCAGAAGTGCCTCAGTCCACCAAGCCGACGCACTGAACGCCTCACTCGGAAGGGAGGTTTGCGCAAGGTGAAAGGAAGATCGCGTCGGTGTGCAGCCTTCCTGAGAAAGGTCGCGGTAGAGCCAACTGCTGACGCTCAGCGCGAAGACATCAATGTCCTGTTATGGGGCCGTCAGAGGACCGGCCGCTTCTCGCGCCCAGAAAGCGATAGCAGACATGCAATAGGTGGTACAAAAGTCTCTAGCGTGACCCTTTCGAGACATTTGCGTGCGGCATTTGCGTCTCGAAAGCGGTTCTTCAGTGCTACCAGCACCAACGACCGTCTGCGGTCGTTCAGAACACGGGTTACCGTCTCTAAACCGGATATTGGACCGGGCAGCCGCCGGAAATTGATCGAATGGAGGTGATCGCCTGTCAGGAGGCGTTCAAAAACGACCTACGACCGCGATCTTCATCGCGGCCGTTTTCATGGTGTCATTCCCGGCTATGCTGACAAGTTCTTTATGATCGGCAGCTTGCGGATCGTCTTGCCCGTCGCCGCCCGTAGCGCGTTGGCGACGGCCGGGCCGATCGGCGGCACACCGGGCTCGCCAACGCCCGTGGGCGGCTCGTCGGACAGCATAATGTGCACCTCGACGCGCGGCATCTGCTCGATCCTGAGCGGCGTATAGGTGTCGTAGTTCTCTTGGTCTATGACACCGCCCGTCAGGGTCAGCTCCTCCTGGAGGATCGCGCCTAGCCCGAAGCCGATACCGCCCTCCATCTGAGCGCGGATCTGGTCAGGATTTATCGCGGTGCCGCAATCTACCGCGCAGACGACGCGGTCGACTTTGAAATCATTTGCATCGTTGAAGGTGATCTCCACCACCTCGGCGACATAGGTCGAGAGGCTTTCATGCAGGGCCACGCCGCGGAAACGGCCTTCCGGCAGAGGCTTGTCCCAGCCTGCCTTCTCAGCAGCCAATTTCAGCACGCCGGCATGCCGTGGATGGTGACCGAGCATCGACAAGCGGAAATCGACCGGATCACGGTTCGCAGCGGCGGCGAGCTCATCAATCAGGGTTTCCATTGCGTAAGCGGTGTGGGTGGAGCCTACCGAACGCCACCACAGCACTGGGATGTTCACGTCCGTCGTGGTCAGCTCGACCTTCAGGTTCGGGATCGCATAGGGCAGGTTGGTGGCGCCCTCCACGGAGGTCGGATCGATGCCGTTCTCGATCATCGCCGCAAAGGGCGAACCGCCCGCGATCGATTGGCCCACGATGTGGTCATGGAGAGCGACGACATTGCCTTCCTTGTCGAGCCCCGCCTTGACTGCGTGCACATAGACCGGCCGGTACCGCCCACCCCGCATGTCGTTCTCGCGGGTCCACTGCACCTTCACTGGCTTGCCGGGTCCCAGTGCACGCGCTGTGGAAACAGCTTCGATAATGAGATCTGCGTCCGAGACCGCTCGGCGGCCGAAGCTGCCGCCGGTCTTCATCACGTGCAGCCTCACCTTGTCCGGCGTGGTGCCGCCTACTTGAGCGGCAGCCGCCTGATAAAGATCGGGCATCTGGTGTCCGCCCCAGACGTCGATGGTGCCGTCTTCGTTGATTCGGGCGGCCGCGTTGAGTGGCTCGATCGAAGCATGGACAAGATAGGGGAATTCGTAGTGCCCTTGGATGACTTTCTCAGCACTGGCCAACGCTGCGGGAGTGTTACCGTCGTCGCGCGCGGTGGCCGCGCCCGGATCGTCTGCTGCCTTAGTGTATTCGGCCATGATCTCGGCCGTGCCGCGCCTTTCGGCCTTCTCTTCGTTCCAGGTCACCTCCACGAGATCGCGGCCCTTGAGCGCCGTCCACATGTCCCTGCCGACCACGGCAATGCCGCGCGGCGTCTGGACGACATCGACAATGCCGTCGAGTGCCTTGGCCTTGGAGGCGTCGAAGCTCTCGATCTCAGCGCCGAACTTCGGCGGATGGATCATAACGGCCGTATTGAGTCCATCTATCTTGAGGTCGATCGTGTAGGTCTGCGCGCCATTGGTCTTGCCGGCGGAATCGTAGCGCTTGAGGCTGTCCGATCCGATCTGGGCCCACTTGTCGCGCGGCTTTAGCGGCACGTCGTCGGGAACCGGCATTCCCGCTGCGGCTTTAGCCAGGTCACCGAAGCGCGCCTGCATCCCTGAGGCGTGCGACACGACCCCGGAAGCGACTGTGATCTCGCCGGCTGGCACGTCCCACCGCTGCGCCGCGGCCGCCACCAGCATGGCCCGTGCGGCAGCACCCGCCTTGCGGTAGCGCTCCCACGACGAGCTCATCGACGTGGAGCCACCGGTTCCCTGCGCGGCCCCGCCCCAGGCGAGATTGCCGTAGAGCGCGGTATTGCCATATCCGCCGACCACGTGGACCTGCGCCCAGGCGCCGTCGAGCTCTTCCATAACCAGGGTGGCGATGCCGAAATAGGAGCCTTGTCCCATCTCGAACTGCGACGAGTGGATGACGATTCGGTTCTCCGGTGTGATCTCGACATAGGTCTGGAAGGGGTTCGCCTGGACCGCTGCAGGCGTCGTTTGTGCGTTGGCGGGCGCGGCCATCATTAGCCGGTAGCCCACGGCGAAGCCCGCGGTGGTGACGGCCGTGCCGAGGAGGAACTGGCGCCGCGTGGGCCCCACGGCATTATGCTTCGGGAGAAACTGCAACATGCCTCAAGTCTCCAGCCGGTTGGCGGTCTCGTGGATGGCCGCGCGGATGCGATGATAGGTGGCGCAGCGGCAGAGATTGCCGCTCATCGCCGAATCAATATCATCGTCCGTCGGCTTCGGCGTCTCTGTCAGGAGGGCCACGGCCGACATGATCTGGCCAGACTGGCAATAGCCGCATTGAGGTACGTCGAACTCGGCCCACACGGCCTGGACCGTTTCGCCGATCTTGCCCGACACGCCCTCAATGGTGGTGATCGAGGCTCCTTCGATGTCGCCGACTGCGGTCTGGCACGAGCGCGTCGGCATGCCGTTAACGTGAACCGTGCAAGCGCCGCACTGGGCAAGGCCGCAACCGAATTTCGTTCCTGTGAGTCCGATGCCGTCACGGATCGCCCAGAGCAGCGGCATCTCTGGATCGACGTCGAGTGTTCGCGCCTCGCCATTGAGGGTAAAAGCGACCATGGTTTGCTCTCCTTGTCCTGAGCTGGCTATCTCGTTGCGCCTCCGCCCGGCTAGGAACCGGATTCTTATTGCCGAGGCATAGCGACCACAGACTAGGATCGCGCAGCTCGAGCAACAAGCCGCTAGCTGGCAATCGCGAGATCGTGAAGTGGCTCGTGTCGAAAGGCTGGAGGCAACTGAATGTCATTTTTGGGCCGACCGGCCGGTCAGTTTCCGGCTCGATGACCTGGTTGGCAGTCATTCCGCTTCTAAGCCGAAACCCCAGACATGAACTGTAGCAGCATCATAAAAGGCGACATCAAGCGGCGATTTTTCGTTGCGCTGCACCGCTAGCTCGTTCGCGTGGTTCATGATCTGCTGGTTATCCGCGGATGCTGGTTCACCATAGATGCCAACACAGAGCTTGCGAAACTTGCCACGCGCTATGCGGTTAAGGATGTGGTCGTCCTTCGTAGCGAGCGAATGGCCGAAAATGAAGAAGCAATGGCTGGCGGTCTTCACATTCGCGGTGAACTGCTTGAAGCCTTGGTACAGGTAGGCATTGTGACGGATCTTCGCTTTCTTCTGGGCGCTGGTGGGCTGATGAAGGGCGGCTTAGGGTCATGATTTCCGGTTCATCGCGCTGCAATGACCGATGAGTCACAGACGCTGCATTTCGCGCTAGACCGCAGCTGCGGTATTCTCGATCATACGCTCAGCCATCCTATTCGCACCTCGTTGCCGCCGTTCGCCGCACCTATCGATCGGAGGCCTTCCAGCCTCGCGATAGCCGCGCCATGGGCTGCACACAACCTGACGACGAACAGGAGCAAGATTGGACATAGAAGCCAGCACAAGATCGCCCTCCCCCTGTCCTTGCTCGTTTTCATGCGAAAACAATCAAACTGAGTGCTGCGGGGACAGCGAGGTCGATTTGGCCCACTTCAGAGCGAAGTCGGCCATAAGCCATTGATATAATTTTGGTGGGCCCTGAGGGTGCTTGGAAAGTCAGAACTATCAAAGGCTATTCGACAGTGGGACTGTGTTGCGTTACTATGCTCTCCGGTCTTTTCCGGTTGATTTGTCCCACCCTGATGCCGATTGCGGTCATTCGCCGCTGCCTTGGTCAATTCCCGATTCCACAAGTATCCGGTCCTGAGTGGGCAGACGGCCTTCCTAGTGGTAATTAGTCAGCGACACGTTGACCGTTCTCGTCATGCGCGGGTGAAATCTACGTTCGACCATATACGTCGTCGAAGCGAACGATATCATCCTCGCCGAGATAATCGCCGCTCTGCACTTCAATGATCACCAGGTCAATTCTGCCTGGGTTCTCCAGCCGATGCTTATGGCCGCAGGGGATGTAGGCTGATTCGTTTGTCGCCAGGAACAACTCCTGCTCGCCATTGACGATTTTCGCGGAGCCGCTGACCACGACCCAGTGCTCCGAACGATGATAGTGCATCTGCAGGCTCAGCCGCCGACCGGGCTTCACCTCGATGCGTTTGATCTTGAAGCGCTCGCCTTCCTCAAGAACCGTGTAGGTACCCCACGGCCGGTGTACCGTGCTATGGACCAGGTGAGCTTCATGTCCTGAAGCCTTGAGGCCCTCGAACAGCTTCTTGACGTCCTGAACGCGGTCGCGGGATGCGACAAGCAAAGCGTCCGGGGAATCGACGATCACCAGATCGCTGACACCGACCGTGCCGATGACGCGCTTGTCGGAGCTCACATAGCTGCCGGTCGTGTCGACCATATGCACATCGCCGCGTATCCTGTTCCCGCTTTCGTCGGGGGCGATCAAATCGGCCATTGCGTTCCAGGATCCGATGTCGTTCCAATCCATGTCGCAGGCAACCACGGCAAGTTTGTTCGTCTTCTCCATGACAGCGTGGTCGAGCGAGATTCGCGGGGCGGAGCCGAAATGCTCAGGCGCGAGTTCGATTTTGGCAAAGCCTTCGCCTTGACTGAAGCGCCCGTTCTCGTAGCTGTCGGAGACGGCCCGGATCACCGCGGGGCAATGCGATGCCATCTCGTCGAGCATGGTTTGTGCGCTAAAGCAGAAAATGCCGGCGTTCCAGAAGAAGCGCTTGGACGCGACATAGGCTTTGGCTGTGTCCAGATCCGGTTTTTCAACGAAACGGACGACTTTCTCACCATCCGCTTCGATATAGCCGAATGCCGTGTCCGGTCTGGTTGGGGTGATGCCCAATGTGGCGATCCGCCCGAGCTTCGCATGTTCGATGGCCCGGCACATGACGTCTAAAAATGCAGGCAGGTTGCCAACCATGTGATCGGCTGGGAAGACGCATAGAATCGCGTCAGGGCCTTGCGTTGCCTTGGCATGGATGGCGGCTGCCGCAACGGCTGCGGCCGTATCCCGGCCTTCAGGCTCGAGCAGAAAGGTGCGTGGCAGGACCACGGAATCTAGTTCGTCGAACTCGTCCTTGGTAAGGAAGAGGTGTTCCCCAGATGTCACGGCGACGAGTTCCACTACGCCCTTTATCGAACCGACGCGCAGCACAGTGTGCTGCATCAGTGAATGCCCGTCTGCCACTTTGAGGAAAGGTTTAGGGTGCGATTGCCTTGAGGCGGGCCATAGCCGCGATCCGGCTCCGCCGCTGATGATGACGGGAACCACTTTCATATAACAACCTCGATTTCGTCTCTGGAGTGATTGCCCGCGCCCTTTCGAGCGTTAGCGTCACGATCGCCGTCGCTCTGGCTTGGTCTGCGGCTTCCGAGTAACGGCGAAGTTCTGGCGCGTTGCCGAACGGCCTCAGATGACGACGCTATCGGTATCGTACGACGCTTCCGTGGCCTCGATGAGAAATGGACATTCAACTATGCCTGTTGGTTGCATCCGCCGAATTGTGCAGGGGGCGGGTCTTAACTGAGACCAGAGATTCTTTGGCTGTCTTCTATCAAAATCAAACGACTTGGCTCCTTCAGATCGAACTCAATTACGCGTGGTACGAAAAGGCGTGCATATCGTGTAAAGGCGCTCGTCGGAGGAAACCGAATTACAGTATCGCAGCGCCCGAGAAGATACATCTCAACGAGGGCGGAAATTGCGCCGTCCATCCCAAGTGCTGCAGTGTGTAAGGGGCCGTCTTGATCGGATCGGAAATGCTTGGGGACGGTGAGAAGATCGGGAAACTTGGCCGACAGGTGATCCAGGATTTGCGCGCTGTCCGTGCACAAGAACAGCCGCACAGGCTTGGGGTGCGGTAACGCTTTAGCCTTATCAACCGCAGTGCACACTTGTCGAACGGCGAACTCCGGATCGGCCCAGTAGGGCGCATGGTCCATGATGTCTTCACCGTTACCATGTCGAACATGAACCCCGATGATGCTGTGCCCCTCAAAACATTCTTGGTAAATGGCATCTATGCGTGTTTGAATTTCAGACCGAGGCTTGACACTCTGGAAGACCTGCCGCTCGGCATCCTCATCGCAGCGCCACATCAAACAAGCGTCACACACTACTGTGTTCGCTTCGACATCGTGTTCGGCCTGAAAGAGCTCGCCCAACTCGTCGCGCTCTTGGAAAATCTGCTCATCTGGGCGGTAAAGGCAGTCGATCGCTGGCCTATTCCACCACTCCGGGAAGAATGGACCCGGGAAGGAAAAGTCGTTGATCCGGTCGTCGCAAATAGCCGGTACGCCAGCGATGTCATTGATCGGTTCGAAGAACACCGGAAAGGCATTTGTGAAGGGTTGGTCGAGATAGCAGGACCCGCGCCAGTCGACGGCTAGCGTTCGTCCCGACCGCTGAGCGTAGCGCCAAGCGGCCGCCAGCGACCATAGACAATCACCGAACCCAGTACGCCTCTGAGAGACGACGAACCTGCGCTTTACCAATCCACTGACCTGCATTTTCGGAAATTTCGTTTCAGAGACGAGGTTGCATCTGGCTTGGGATCTCTTAATCGATACTAGTCGACCGTTACGCCGGGCGATTTGGTAGAGGCTGCGCGTGGGGCAGAAGAGCTCCCTCTGCACTGCCTATCCTTATCTCTGTGACGCTCGCAAATCTTGACGCCGGGTACTCCCGCTTCCGGTTAAATTCAGCGTTCTCTAATGCGCCGGGCGACATCTGTAAAATTGATTGCGTGGATGTGGCCCATCCATGTGTTGGATACTAAGGCATTCCTTGACGATGGGCCTCTGCTGACGCGAGGCCGCGCTTTGCTAAGCGAAACAGCCGTTCGAGGCAGTCCACAAAGTCCCTTTTTCAAGTCCAATTCTTAACTGCCTCAACGTAACATGTCATTTGCGGGCGTTTCCTGAAGGACGGATGTGCAGGACCCGCCAGCCGTCGAATGTCAGGCGCAGGCCATCCACGTCATTTATGGCCATCATGGCGTCCGGTCCCATCGAAAGATGCGACACAGCGCCCTCTGACGCTTTCAAGTGCGCCAACATGGCGCAACTCGTGTCGACCGGATAGCTTTCGATCCGGCCGGACTGAGCGACTGGCACGCGATGCTGTGCGACGACGGCCGAGAGAGGAATTTTGGCGTCTGCAGCCATGTGGAGGATCGTTCCGACGGTTCTGCGGGTTCTCGGTGTCGGAGCCGACACCTGTGCGAACCCGCTCTCGTCCGTTTTCGACAGGCCCTTGAGGTTCATGACCCTGTTGTTCGCCGAGATCACCCGCCAGTTCAGCGATCCAGGTGAAGATCGGCACGCCTGTCGATGCGGCGATCATCGCCTCGGCCAGCGAAGATGATGAAGAGGGCCATTGGGTCAAGTACAAGCGCCGACCAGCGTTTCATTGCTTCAAAGCCCATTTCGGTGCCTACGCCGATACGGCCCTTGTCGAGGAGATCGCCGTCACGGCGCCCACACCGAGGACGGCAACGCCGTTCCTGATGCTCTGCCCGACAATCCCGGCGAAGTGTTTGCCGACAGCGCCTACCGAGGCAATCATCTCGGCGACGCGGTGCGCGCCAAGGGTGGAAGGCCGCGCATCGTCGCAACCGCTGTGGGGGCGCGACGAGGCCGAAAGCTCGACGCCTGGAACCAACCGATCCACAGAATTTGTACTCGGATCGAGAAGATCTTCGGCACCTGTAGCCGGATGCGATGGCGAGGGCTGGCAAAGGCGGCCGTTCAAATTCGCCGCACTGCGATCGCCTACAGTATGAAACACAGTTTGATGGTCGCCTCGTCCCCCCATCGTTGAAGCCCAGCTACCGTTTTCGGGCTAGCGCGCCCGAAATTCCTTGGAGGTCAATACGTAATGCCCTACCCGGCTTTTCGCCGCCGTCTCAAATGTGCGGTTCGCCCAAAGCCCCCGACTGCCACGAACTTTGTCTTCGCGCGGAGCGAAACCTCGCGCCCACGACTTTGTGCCGCCGATGTGCCGCGCTGCCCTGTCAAACAATCCATTTTATGGATGCACCTCATCCAAACAATCGATTTCACTGATCAAAACAATTTCCATTAGAAGACGCTGAAGCAGGCAATGATTAAGATTACTTGGTTAGCGCAAGAGAGCGGTAAGGTGGAGTTGTCGGCTTGGACCCACATGCCCGCCATTTTATCTGGGAATGGCTACGTGCCCTGTTGGCGCAGGGCAAGACGATTCTACTGGCCACCCACTTCGTGGAAGAAGCGGAGCGGCTATGCAACCGACCTGCGTGCTTGAGAACGGACGTGCGTCCTCACTCGCTGATTGATGAGCAAATCGGGTGCGACGTGATTGAAATCTATGTCGCTCACCCCGTGAGCTGAGTTCGGCACTCAGGCCGCATGTGCGACTTAGGCAGGTTAGCGGCGAGACTCTGTTTTGCTATGCCTCCAAGCAGGAGCAGGTGTGCTCGCTGGCTGACACTGTCAATGACGAGCTCCGCGCCGCATCTGTCGAAATCCTATCATAGGGTATGGGGCGGGCCGCAGTTTGCTGGCGGTGTGGCGAGCCGGAGTCGAAACTTCAACTATAATAGAGCAGGAAGAAAATGGGCGAGAACAGGAAAGTTGCTCTGGTTACGGGCATAACGGGACAGGATGGTGCCTATCTTACCCGTCTTCTGCTGGAAAAAGGCTACGTCGTTCATGGGATTAAGCGACGTTCCTCTTCCTTCAACACGGGTCGCATCGAAGACATCTACCAAGACCCGCACGATCCCGATCCGCGCCTAATTTTGCATTACGGTGACCTCACTGATGCGACTAATCTCATCCGAGTAGTTCAGGAATCCCAGCCAGACGAGATTTACAACTTGGCCGCTCAGAGCCATGTCCAGGTGTCGTTCGAAACGCCGGAATACACAGCAAACGCCGACGGTATCGGAACATTGCGACTTCTTGAGGCGATCCGCCTCCTCGGTCTGAAGGACAAGACCCGCTTCTATCAGGCCTCGACTTCAGAGCTCTACGGCCTCGTGCAATCCGTACCGCAGAACGAAACAACGCCCTTTTATCCGCGCAGCCCTTACGCCGCCGCCAAGCTCTACGCCTACTGGATCGTGGTCAACTATCGCGAGGCCTATGGTATCCATTCTTCCAACGGCATTCTCTTCAATCATGAAAGCCCACTGCGCGGCGAAACTTTTGTGACGCGCAAGATCACCCGCGCCGCCGCTGCTATCTACCTCGGCAAGCAGGACAAGCTTTATCTCGGCAATCTGGATGCTCAACGCGATTGGGGCCATGCGCGTGAGTACGTGCGTGGTATGTGGATGATGATGCAGCAGGATCAACCGGATGATTACGTGCTGGCGACGGGCAAGACGACCCCTGTCCGCCAATTCGTCGAATGGGTTTTCGAAGATGTCGGCGTCGCGCTCGAATGGCGTGGTGAGGGAGTCGACGAAAAGGGCTATGATGTCGAGACCGGCAGATGCCTAGTCCAGGTAGACCCACGCTACTTCCGCCCCACGGAAGTCGATCTTCTCCTGGGCGATGCCACCAAGGCGAAGGAGAAGCTCGGCTGGGTGCATGAGACATCCGTGCGCGAGCTCGCCGCGGAAATGGTGCGGGAAGACCTCAAGGTCATGCAGACATCGGTAATCATGAAGGAAGCATAATGTACGATCTGAAGGGAAAAGCCGTGTGGGTCGCGGGCCACAAGCATGGTGGGCAGCGCTGTTGTAGGCCGCCTCGCGTCTGAAGACTGCAAAGTTATGGCCGCCCTGACGTTTCCCCCAATTCTATCCAGTCGTGAGTTCGTTTCCGGGGGTGGATTTGCCCTGATGGCCGGTGGACGCGACGGGTGCTGGCGCGGAGCGTTTCACGTTGCGCAGCGCGAGCGACCGTCGCGGGTTGAAGGTCGATGCACATTCGTTGGGTGTCTGCCATCCGATGTGCGAGTGCGGACGCGCGCCGTTGTAATCGGCGCGCCATACATTGAGCCTCGCGCGGGCCTGGGCCAGGGACGTGAACCGCGTCTCGTTGAGGAGTTCATCGCGAAGGGGGCCGTTGAAGCTCTCGCGTTAGGGTCCTAGCCAACCTCCGACTGTGAACTCGCGGAAGCGATTTACGGCAAGCGCACACAGCAGCTCGTCCACGGCGTTCGTACATGAAGTTTGGAAACTTATAATACTGGTACACACCTCCATGGGGGAACATTATCTCCAATATCTCAGCGATTACCGGATAGCTATCTGCCTTCACCTACCTCGGCCTAGTGCAGAATCTTGGCCGAATGAACTCGGCGCTCTTGCTGCACACCAATGGTCCGTCCCGCGCGAAGTGCGATCATACCGCCGCAGCTTACCTTCAATCCGGCACTGGCGAGGATCTAGATCCAAGCCGACGGCGCCGGGCATCAAATAAAAAGCCGCCGACCGAAGCCAGCGGGCTTGATTGGGATGGCCCGCGCGGACGGTCAAGGCTGCGCCGGCCGACCATGGCGGAGGGACCACCTCGGTCAACGGCACGGCCCGATGACGGCGTGCCGATGTACCACAACATACGGCGAGATAGAGCCTTCCGGCGTCGCGGAAAAAAAGCCCGCCGGTTTTGAGCCAGCGGGCAAGTTCTGGAGTGGCTGAGATCAACCCAGCATCAGTCAACGACCGGCGGAAGGGTTGGTTGCAGTGGATGCCAGCTAGCCGCAGCATGCTGTGAATCGTAGCAAAGTGAAAAACAAAACTCTGGACTTCTAGGTCGGACTCGCCCCAATATTTGTTTGGGGGATTCACATGAAAATTGGAGCACTCATCGCAAGTGCAGCCCTGTGCGTCAGCGGCTGCTCTACGACCGCTGTCCTGTCGGACAGCGATCTCACGGCAATGAATACCGTTGCGCTATGTCACGTTCTCGCCAGCAGCACGGACGAACAGTATCGTAGCAGGGTAGCGGCCCTTCTAGTGCGCAGGGGCGCAACAGCAGAGAGGTGCACCAGGCTTGTGCAAACCGACAATGCTGTCGCGACAGGCATAGCGATCGCGGCTGTCGGCGGCGCAGCTGTGGGTGTCGCTGCCAACAACGGCTATGGAGGCGGAACAT
The DNA here is from genome assembly GCF_040322615.1 of Mesorhizobium sp. M0119. Classification (NCBI taxonomy): domain Bacteria; kingdom Pseudomonadati; phylum Pseudomonadota; class Alphaproteobacteria; order Hyphomicrobiales; family Phyllobacteriaceae; genus Mesorhizobium; species Mesorhizobium sp. M0119. The sequence goes on along the minus strand of NZ_JAMYTU010000017.1, from coordinate 4,141 downwards.
ATTACCGGCCACCGCCACCACAAACCTATGGCGTCGCGTGGGACCAATTCTATGGCCAGAACTACAGCGTTATCTGGCGCTGCCGCGACCGGTCCACCGGGCGGTTCGTTGACGATTACTATTGCGCCGGCCTGCCCATGGTCGACAGCGCATGGCCGGGCTGGTCGGCGTAGCGGATGAGCAGGCCATACCGCAAATATCGATCCAATCGGTGGCAGAGACCCACCGGTGCCAAGCTGTGGCGGCGCCAACTTGCGAGCGTGCCGGCAATGCTCGGTCTTACGGCAGCGGCGGCGGTGGCCGCCTTCCTGGCGCCGTCGGGCGCGCAACGTAGCGACGATGCATCAAAGGCCAGCCCACAAAGGGCGGCGCCCGCCTCGCTTACCGGTGTCGCTTCCGTCATTGACGGCGATACGATCGAAATCCACGGCCAGCGCGTCCGCTTCAACGGCATCGACGCGCCAGAGGGCCGGCAGCTGTGCCGCGATGCGAATGGCGCCGAGTATCCTTGCGGCCGGCGATCGGCCGAAGCGCTGGACACTTTCCTGGCCGCGTCGAGGCCGCTCGAATGCACATTCGTGACGTGGGACCGCTACCACCGCTTTGTCGGCGATTGTCGGCGCGCCGACGGCGCGGGCGTGGCCGCCTGGATGGTCAAGCACGGCCAGGCGCTGGATTGGCCTCACTACAGCCAGGGCGCCTATGGGGGGCAGCAGGCGCAAGCCCAAGCCTCAAAGATCGGCCTGTGGGCCGGGACGTTTCAGGCACCCTGGGAATGGCGCGCTGCGCACGCCGACGGCGCGGCGCCGTCGAGTCGCCCGCTGGGCATCATCAGCCGTAAGCTGGTCGCGCAGAGCGGCTATTCTTGCGAGCCGCGGAGAACGTGCAAGCAGATCGGTTCCTGCGACGAAGCCAACTGGTACCTGCAAAACTGCTCATGGGGCGGAAAACTCGATCGCGACAAGGATGGGATCGCATGCGAAACACTCTGCTAGCTGAAATGTAACGGAGTAAGCGCGCTACGGCCTGTTCGGCTTTCCGCTTACACCGATCCAACGAAAACCATGCATGGGCGACGCGGTCTGCTAACCCCATTTTTTTGACGAGGTATTCTATATCTGAAGGGCAGAAAAAGTTATTGCGACAATAGAGAGGAGAGACGCCTTAACTAAGACTTTCAAAACCGTTAAATGTATGCTGGCAGGCGATCAAGGCGTGATGTTGCCCTGTCGGGGGGGCGAGTAAAATGCAGACTGTGATGAGTCAAAAGCTGGCAAGCTATGGCCAGTGGACCTACCGTGGTGCCTGGGCCCTAGAGATTGCGGCCGCAGCGATTGGTCTTACGACAGGTGTAGCATTAGGCGTACAAGCGTTTTCTGCAAGCGAGTCTGTCACTGCAATGGATTTGACGCTCGCCAGTGCACCCTTTCTCATGGTGGCAATCGCGGAGCTCACCAAGATACCGATAGCTACACTGCTTTTCAGCGCGTCTTGGCTCTGGAAGCCCATAATCTTGGTCTTCCTCCTGGTTCTTGCAGGCATCACTTTCGAAACTGTCTTTATGGGGATGGAGAGGGCAGGCGCATTGCGTCAGCTGCGTTATGAGGAGCTCGTAAACAAGATTGATGCCCTTGAGCAGGAAGCGACAAAGCTCGCCTCTGCTGACGAACTTGGTCGAAGAGCCGATCAGGTCGATCAAGCCCGTTCCGAAATTGAGCAGCTGACCTCTCTTGCAGAAAAATCGCGTGCGACCTCTCAGTCGCAAATTGCCGAGGCCAATGCGGAATTGGAGGGAACGACAGCCCTTACTCCAGAGGCCTCGCGTGTTCGCGATCAAGTGGATGAGAAAAATGCTGTTCGATCGGCGCTGATTCAACAGCGTGATCGCGAAGTTAAAGACGCTGTCGATCAGTTTGAGCGCCAACGCGACAGCTTTGTTGAACGTATCAAGATGGCGCGCGATTCAGGCGACAGCGACTCGGCACGCAGGCTAGAATCGGAAGTGGCTAAACTTGCCAACCCCCGCACGAAAATTATCACCAAGTTCGACACTCGGATTGAGCCGCTCGATCAAGAGATTGCTGCGCTGCGCGAAAATTTCGATCGTTTGCGGGCAAATAGCCCTCCTATGACTACTGACCAGAGGCAGAAGCTTGTCGATAGGCGTTCGTCTCTGGAGCAAACGCGCGATAGTGATGCCGCGGCTTGGCAGCGTCGATTGGATGAAGCGGGCAAACGGCTCGCAGATGCCCAGGCGGCAGAAGCCAACAAGGCAAACACCTCGGCGCAAAACCAGGTCAGACAGGACCAGATTGCCAAAGCCCTCAGCGCCTTGGCCAAGGAGCGGATCCCAATGGCGCGGACAGATCAGGTCCGCCGTATTGCCTCACGGTGGTACGGCAGCAAACCTGAACTGGTGACTGAGGCACAGGCCGGAATAATCTCTGTGATTTGGTTCGGCTCGCTCGCGCTCATCGCCGCGCTCGCGGGACCAATTACGGCAATGGTCGCTCTAGCGCTCCAGCGCATTGCCGCCCGAGAAGAGGACAATTCAGACAGCAAGACTTCCAGGCTGCTCCGCAGAATGCTTCTGAGTTGGCGGTGGCGCCGAATTCGAACGATTAAGGTACCAATCGAAGTTATGGTCGAGAAAGAGGTTGAGAAGCGGGTTGAGGTGCCTGTGGAAAAGGTGGTCAAAGAGATCCTCTATGTTCCGCTCTTCACCGATGATCCCGAAGTCCTTCGCAAGGCCCTCGACCAGGATTTGCCGCCTGAGGTCTCAGACCTCGTGACGGTATCAATGAAGGGTCGCAAAAGTGCTCGTCCGGCATAATACCACCCTGCTTGAGCAAGCCGTCGATCTCGCCGTCAAAAGGTCAGCGATTCCAACCTTGCAGGCTCAAGCCGCGGCCCAAGAGAAGACAGCCCGAGCGACCGCCTTTCGCCGAATGGCGACTGGCGGAGCCATTGCAGTGGCGGCGGTCGGGATTGGGCTGGGCATCAATCTTGGTCTATGGGACAAAACCTTGCCGGAGCCGGCGGCTTTGCCGATCATAGAGCAGCCAAGCGATCTCACCTCCCCAAAAGATGAGCCGCCTATTCCTGTTCCAACTCCAAAGCCAACTCAGGAGCAGGCGCCCCAGGCTGACGTCCCTACCAAGCCTGACGTGGTGACCGTCGACTTCAACAAGTTCGCCACCAAGAACGTCGAGTTCCAAGGCACCACTTGGGAGTTAATCACAGGTCACCACTTCAAGGATGAGAACGACCAAACCTGGGACCGAGCGTGGTGTTACTCTCGGCGGAGTGTGAACGGCGTAGACGTAAATGTATCATTGGCAGCTCGTTCTGCACCGACAGCGCCACCAGCCGGGCCTGGCGCTGCTGCTCAGACGCTTCAGTTGGTCGGCCTTAATGATTCATCCGCCGTCGATCTTGCAACAAGATGCGCGTGGCTGGATGGTCGCACATTTGCGTCTTCAGACATCATTCCTGACTCGTCACGAGAGCAGGCCGCAACTGTCCCCGCAGAAACTCCTGCGACAGAGGTCGATCCAGATAGTGGATTTGTTGTCGTGTCCGGGTGGGACGCGATCGGAAACGACCTGCCGGATATGCCAATTAGGAACGTGAGTTCTGAGCAGTGTCAAACCGCCTGCGACACCGACTTCAGGTGTCTAGCGGTTACTTATAACACAAAATTTCGAGCTTGTTTCATGAAAGGGGACGCATCGCTACTGGTCAAAAGCGAAGAGTCGATCATGGCCGCAAAAAAAGTGGTCGAGAGCAATTTGCGCTACTCGAATTTGGTGTTCGCCACAAAAACGGAAATTTCTGGCAACGCCTATTGGACCTCTCCGCTCCGATATCCAGACTGCATACTGCAATGTGCAAACGACAAATCCTGCTTAGGGTTCAATTTCCGCAAAAAAGAAAGTGCGTGTGTCCTTTTCAACAGCATAACCCAATCCGCTGATAACGCAGCGGTCGCATCTGGCATCAAGAGCGTCGCCAACTAAAGTTGAAGCGAAGAACCTATCCTCAAGGGTAAGCGCGAATTTCCCCGCACCTTTTGCTGTTGAGTGCTCTGATGCATGAGGTGTCCACCAAAATAGGTGGACACCTTGTGATGGAAGAAGAT
>NZ_JAMYTU010000016.1:0-123983 GCF_040322615.1 Mesorhizobium sp. M0119 | reverse complement strand
CATCTTCTTCCATCACAAGGTGTCCACCTATTTTGGTGGACACCTCATGCATCAGAGCACTCAACAGCAAAAGGTGCGGGGAAATTCGCGCTTACCGTCGTTGACGCAGAATGTGTTAACGCGACGCCTGATTACACGGAGGGCCTCAGATATCGAAACTGCGGTGGTCTTTTTCGCGTGATCATCCAGATATCGGCAGACTTCAGTCACGACCCTTGCATCATGTCCGGCCGAGCGGCACTTTATCTCCGCGTATCGACGGGCCGGCAGGCCGAGCACGATCTTTCAATCCCAGACCAGCGTCGCCAGCTGCGGGCCTATTGTCAGGCGAAGGGGATTGCTGTGGCGACGGAGTTTGTTGAGCTAGGTGCATCGGCGACGGATGACAAGCGGCCCGAATTCCAAAAAATGATGGACGCTGCATCGCAACGGCCTGCGCCATTCGACATAATCTCTGTGCATTCGTTTTCACGGTTCTTCCGCGACCAGTTCCAGCTTGAATTCTACGTCCGTCGGTTGGCGAAGAACTGTGTTCGGCTGACGTCGATCACGCAGGATCTAGGTGATGACCCCATGAGCACGATGATGCGCCAGATCATGGCGCTATTCGATGAATATCAGTCCAAGGAGAAGCCAAGCACACGCTTCGAGCTATGCGCGAAAACGCCCGGCAGGGTTATTGGAATGGTTCCCGGCCACCCTACGGCTATAGGATCGTGACCGCCGAGCAACGTGGCACCCGGACTAAAAAGAAAATCGAACCGAACCCTCTGACCGCCGACCATGTCCGCTTGATGTTCCGTTTGGCGCATGCGGGCGATAGTGATCACGGCCCGATGGGAGTGCGTCAGATCGCTAGCTATCTAAACAATCGAGGGATTCGGACACAAACCGGAGGACAGTGGGGTCTCGGCGGAGTGCATCAGGTTCTAACGCGTACAACCTACATCGGGCGACATCGTTTCAATGTCAGCGGCAAACGGAAAGGTGTTGAGAAGGCGCCGGAAGATATCATCGATGTTGCGGTGCAACCGATCATCGAGGAGGACGAATTCAACGCGGTCCAGGATCTCCTCAAGTCGCGAAGTCCGCAATTGCGGGCGCCGCGATCCGTGAACAGTCCGACGCTGTTGGGCGGCGTTGTGTTCTGTGAGGACTGTGGAGGTGCTATGACTTTGCGCACCTCGGGAAAGGGCAAACAGTATCGATACTATACCTGTTGCACGACCGCCCGACAGGGGCATAGGGGCTGCAGGGGCCGAACAATGCCGATGGAGAAACTCAACGATTTAGTCGTGAATCATGTGGATCTGCGGCTATTGAACCCGGCTAGACTTGAGGAATTGCTGTCCGGGTTGTTGCGTCGGAGGGCAGAGCAAGTCGATCGCGAGAAGGATCGGGCGGGTGATCTACGACGACAAGCCGCCGACGCTGAAGGGAAGCTCACACGACTCTACGAAGCGATCGAGAACGGTCTGGCCGATTTAGCCGATAGCAACCTCAAGGGAAGAATCGCCGAATTGAAAAGAATTCGGGATGCGGCCAACGCCGACGCTGAGCGCGCGGAGCACCGAGACAGCCAAGCGATCGAAATTACCCAAGAGGCTGTTGCGCGGTTCGCAGAAGGGGTCAGGCAGCGACTGCGGGCTCAGGACGGAAGCTTTAGGCGTCACCATCTGCAAACGCTGGTGCAGCGGGTTGAGGTTGGAGCCGACCGGATTCTTATCAAGGGATCAAAGGCTACACTCCTGCAGACGCTTGTCACGTCTAGAGGAAACCCCAGTGTGCATACGGCGGGGCACGACGTTCGCAGTTTTGTACTGAAATGGCTCCCCGGGCCGGATTCGAACCAGCGACCAACCGGTTAACAGAGGTTTTCCACTGATATGTGATAGAACTGTGTGAGACGGCATGAAACGGTCAACGCTTTGTCCCCAATGAGAAAATCGGTTTCGTAGCCATTCACGTTGTCGCATTCTGTATCGACCAAGCGCGCAGTATGGCGTAGATCACTTCGTAGATCATGGAACCGGTTGGTCGGGGAACACAATGCCGAAGGTCGAACTCACGGACAAATTCTGCCAAGCCGCGAAAGTCGGAGAAGGGCGCAAAACCGACTATTTTGATACCAGTACCACGGGACTCTGTCTGAGGGTATCGACTGGCGGGGCGAAGGCTTTCTTTCTCGTCTACACGAAGCCGGGGACTGACAAACGCGCCTAGTTGAAACTTGGCCGATACCCCGATTTGAAGTTGGCCAAGGCACGTGAGAAGGCGAAGGACTCCCGCGGCGATGTCACGGATGGCACCGACCCGATTGCCGAGAAGAAGGCCGCCGCTGCATCGATGACCGTAACCGATCTCGTTGAGAACTACGTGGCCCGACATGCGGCGACCAAGCGAAGCGGAGACGAGATCGCTCGGCGGCTGCGGAAGAACGTTTCGGGTCGGGATGGCGACGGAGCGAAAGTCGAAGGAGCGTCGACTGGCTGCATAGGTGGTGTGAAGCTGTCTGAGTTGCATCGGCGCGACGTCACGAAATGTATCGACGCGGTGAAGGATCGCGGCGCTGGCGTCGAGGCCAATCGGCTTTTCGAGGATTTGCGTGCGATGGTGCGCTGGGCTCGCGCCCGTGGCGATCTTGATGACAACCTGACCGATGGCATGAAGAAGCCCACGGAGACAGTGGAGCGTGATCGCGTTCTGTCCGCTGACGAAATCAAGACAATGTGGAAGGCGCTGGCGGATGCCGACATGAGGGAGTCGACGCGGCGAGTTATTCGGCTTTGCTTGGTCACTGGCCAGCGCGTCGGCGAGGTCTCCGGCATGATGCGCGGCGAGATCGACCGTGAGAAGCAGATTTGGACGATCCCGGCTGCACGATCGAAGAACAAGCGCGAGCATGTTGTTCCGCTTTCCGGCATGGCGCTCGAAATCATCGGGGACCAGCTTGCCGAAGTCGAAGCGTTGTCAAAGCGGAAGGAGAGGGCGGTGCCGTCCTTCGTTTTCCCTGGCCCTGGCGCCCGTGCAGCGGTGACTGGCGCGGCCATCGCGAAGGCCATCAAGCGGGAGGAGGTCATCAAGCGTGGCGCAGCGACCATCATGGGGATGCCGCCGTGGACATGCCACGATCTTCGACGTTCGGCCGCGACCCATATGGAAATGCTCGGCGTCTCGCCTTTCGTGGTTGGGCATGTGCTGAACCACATAAGCGCAACGAAGAGCACGATCACAAGCCGCGTCTATGCCCGCTACGACTATCTGAAGGAAAAAACCGAGGCGCTGGAACTCTGGGCCGGTCGCCTGACCGGAATCATAGCGGGTGGTGCTGAGATCGTCCCGATCGCTGGGAGGGCGGCCTGATGCGCGTCGTTTCCAAGGGAACCGGTATCACGGCCACAACGGAAACGCTGATTGACGGCCCCGAAGATCTTCAGGTGCTTGTGGACTGGTCTGAGGATCGGAAACGAAAGCTCATTGAAGGGGGCGAATTCGGTGCAGCGACTTACGATCCCGTCGCATTATGCAAGGGTATCTTAAATGCCGCCGGCCGTGGCCCGTATATTGAGGACAGCCCGGCCGATCTTGCGAAGCGCATCCTAGAATATCATGCGGACGCCAAGCGATTCATTGTTCAGGGCAATGCTGATCTTGCCGCAAGGTTCGCCTTCCATGCCGGTGACTTGTTCGCCCGTGCTGACATCAAATGGGCATGGGAGCGTGATGCGGTCCGCGGTCGGAAGGCGGCCGACGCTCTCCGGATGGCTGCCCGAAGCGGAAACAATTCGCGTCGACAGGCGAGAGCGCCAGATTTCAAAGCGTGGAACGAAGAAGCCAATAGGATATGGGCGCAATCACCTTCCCGGCTGTCCAAACATCGAGTTGCTGAGTTAGTCCGCGACAGGCTTCAACTTGTCGAAAAGGTCGATACGATTGCCCGCCGTTTAAAGAATGTTGGGAAGGCTCGCTAAGCGTTCCACATTTCCCTGAGCGATGTTCCTCGCGTCAACATGAAACGCGAGGCACCACAATGAAAACCATCAATCCTACGGATCTCGTCGACGAGGCTGGCGCATGCCGCCTAATCGGCGGCGAAAACACTCCGATTCATCGGTCGTCGCTCTGGCGCGGCATCAATGCCGGCCGCTACCCCAAGCCGCTGAAAATCGGTCCTGGCACCAATCGATGGCGCGTGAGCGAACTCGCTGCCGTTCTTGAAAAGGCAGCAGCCGAACGTGGCGAGGCCGCGTGATGAGCCGCGCCAATGAGCGAACTCATGCCGAGGCGCCCGGCCCGAAAGTAGGCGCCGATCACTTCACAATCGCACACGAGCCCGACGGGCGCTGGGCGCTTCGGATCTGGCGCGGCGGCACCGCTATTGAGCAGGAATTATTTGGCTCCAGGGGCGAGGCTTTTCGAGCGTGCGAGCGTCTGACCAAGGGCGGATTGGTCGGTGTTGCTTTGGGGGTCGAGAGATGACAGCGACCCTACAACGAAACCGCCGCCCGGAGCGAATCTCGGAAGGTGATCAAAAGCGAACGAGCGGAGAATATTGGACGGCGCAACGGCCGTTGCTGCCAAACCTATGCGGGCGGTTCGGTCTCAGGTTCGGCGAGGCAATCCGAGCCATTCGGCTGGCTCATGAATATCGGAGCGACCGATGAGCGCAGCGGCGAGGCGGTGGCTTGATCGGCAGCGAGTCGAAGATGGAACCCTGTTGATGGTGCTGCGCATCCTTGCCGATTCGGCCGACGTCGCGGGTTGCTGTGTTCTATCTCAAGCGGATATCGCTCAGTGGACTGGGCTGGCCGAAAGGTCTGTTCGTGGGTCGATTGCGCTCCTGGAGCGTGCCGGCATACTGACGCGCGAGCGGCGCAGTCGCGGAGGTCGCGAAGGGCGGGTGCCGGACTCGACGCGCCTTCAGATCGGCCAAAATTTCGACCTGCCGAAAGCGACGATAACCGACCTTCGAAAAGGTGGGGCAACCGAAATTGTAACCGGCAGCGAATGCCGGGAGCAGCAGGACGTTGTAACCGGCATATTGCTCCGGTTGCCCCATGAGTTGCAACCGGCACATAATGCCGTTGCCCCAAGTCCCTCGCGCGCGGATGAAGAATATATACCCTCTCCGGAGACGTCTAAAACGCGCTGGTCGGGCCGAGTATGGCGCGAAGGAAAGCATGGCTCATGGAGAGCCCGAGTTCGCCTTGACGGCGTCGACATGAACATCGGACGCTTCAAGTCGGAAGCCGAAGCGGCGTGCGCCCTGCGGGACGCGCTCGCCGACGTCGAGCACGCAGCGAGTAATCGTGCGGGCACACCACGAAACTCGCAGCCGAGAAACTCTGCCAACGGCGAGTCGTTGGGACAATGGCTGTTCGGCGATCCACCGCGAACCCGTAGCTTGAGGGGATCCTATGTCCGTTAGGCCAGAGCCTCGTGGCAGAGAGCCCGATACGAGTCGGGCTCCGGCTCGCAAGCTCGCCCCGCTCGCAAACTCGCGTTGCCGGCCGATGCCGAGCTATTTTATTTATCATGGCCTCTTTTCGCCGCAAGCGGCAAACAAAGCACCGCCTTCATGAAGGCATTAGCTCTACGTTTCGCGCGCGCGAGGAAAAACTGAAATTCAACAAAGGAGCGAGCCACGCCAGAGAAGGAAATAACCGATGACGAAAACATCTGACCTAGGCTAGACTAGGCTAGGCCGTGAACTCATAAATCTGCCGGGTGGACAGCTCGCCAGAGTCCGCTATGCCCAGATAGCGGCCAAATTCTGCAACGCCGCGAAATGACGCGATGGGCCACAACCGGACTCCCGACCAACTGAATTGCTGATTGGGACCACGTTTGTTGGACCAACTCGCCTTCCATCACAAAACGGCGCTCCGTGGGTCCTGTCGGAACCAGATGAAACGTGCCGGCTCCCTTGAGCTTCTCCAATTTGCCTGTCCCGCCCACAACCTGCCACACGCCGTTATCCAGGAGCTTTGGCTTGCCGTCGGGACCAGGGACGAAGACGGCCTGGATCGTCCATTTGATGTAGGCTCTGTCTAATCCCCTTTGGTGAATTCAAGATAGCCGTGCGGCTCGCCGCCAACGCCAGGCACGATATCGTGAGCGCCATATTCCTGAACGGCCGTCCCAGCAAGCGCACCCTGACTTTCGGATTTGCCTTCACGCAGGACGAGAAGGAAGAAGTGCTTGCTGGCATCGGCGAAGTCGAGTCGAATTGCTTCTTTCTGCGTGACCAGCGCATCGAACTTGACGGGTTCTGCTCCTGCAAACGATGTCATGCCGGCACCGATCACTGCGATTACCACCAGTTTTGCCACGTGAATTCTCATTTTGCGATCCTCCCATGGAATCACCTCCCCCGCATACGCGATGCTTCCTTGCGCCCAAGGACGTCCGAACTGCGAATGCTGCTAACACCGACAAAAAATGAATGTGGATCAAATTTGAAAGTGCGATGCTCGCCGATAGCATGATCGCTGCTCGTTCGCCGGAACGGCAAGGTCGGCTCCTGCCGGTCCGCAAAGGCTTCGGCGAAAGCACGGTCCAGGTCCGCACACGGCGCGGCGTGCATCACTATTATCGCTTCTCGGGCAAGGCACCAAAGAATATTCGCCTGCGAATATCGCGATCGACTTCAAGGCCGGACCGAACGAATACGTGCTGGCTGCTACCAGCGTCCGCGCCGACGGGGCCGAATATATCGCGATTGGCGAGGCGCTTTGCGATGTTCGTGCTCTTTCCGAATTCGTGGACCGCCGGCCATCGGAGGTACCCGAAGCCCATCCCGCCAGCGGGAGGGCAAGTATCCCGAAGGGCGCCCGAAACGACCAACTTTTCGCGCGCGCAGTCGCCTACTCCCGTACCGCGTCGACCTACGAGCAATTGCTTGCGGATCTACTGCAGATGCGGACAATCATGTTTGACTCGCCGGAGGATTTTTCGGACGCGGAAGTCGAGAAAACTGCGAGGTCGGCTTGGGGATACCGCAAACGCAACTCGCTGTGGGAAGGCAGGCACTCCGCAATGATGCTCCGGCGCGATCGGGTGCTTGCACGGCCGAACGGCTGCGAAGCGTGGAGTCTCTACTCGCTGCTCCAGAGCAACCACGGACATATCCAGGGCAAGCGCTTCAAGATCGCTTCGCCTTCAATCCCGAAGGCTGGTGTGCTTCCACTTTCGAGGAAACTGATCATCCGGGCATCGGACATCCTCATCGAAGAGGGATGCCTATTCAGGGTTGGTTATGAGGGCAGAGCAGTGCTCTACCAGCTAGGTTGGGGACACAAGGTAGCGGGGAAGGATGGGGGGAGGGTGTAGTATTACATAGTGTCCCCCACAGGACCAATGCTCAGAGTAGTTAAGGGCGGCCGACAGCGTAGGCGGGTGCGAGCAACCCGAAGGAAGAAACCGATGAGCGCATGACGAAGGGGTAGGAAATAGCCGATTTTACACGTGGCAAGATTATCGGTTATTTCCTTCCAAGCAACCTTGCTCAGCCAGGACGCACAATTCGCAACGCAGCAATCTGATCCTCAGTCGGTGCCACGCGTTTCGCACTCTGAAGGCAAAGCCGATCTACGGTTTGGGCCTCGCGCGGATAAAGGATGTCGCCGTAGCTAAGATCGCGGAGTGTACTCCTAAGAACCTCGGAGAGGTCCGGCCGGTCCGACGCTAGGTCGGAAATAACCTCCTCTTTGGTCAATTGAATGTCGTCAAACCAACTGGGCACGTTCGTAGCCACGCGATCACTTGCGATGCGGCGTGTCTTGGCCAGCGCCTCCCGGACGCGAAGCTCGTCACAACGCTGCTGATAGCTCAAACCCCGGGCTCGCCGATCATCATGAAAGGCGGTGACCATACGGGTGTGGCCATCATCACCATTCAGCTTGTCCTCTACCCAAGCAATGATTGGTCCGTGCAGGATCACAAACCCGAGTATTACGAATGCTGTCCAAATCAATATGTCGACCATCACAAGCCTCCAGTGTTCGAGCCGAGTGAAATCGGAAATAAACGACTTGGCAAGACAATTTTTCAAAGAAATCAGTGACTTGAACCTTTAATCGAGCGTGAGAGGATAGCTTGAAAGCGGAAGCCGAGGCCCCTGGCACCATGTCGTTAAAGATGCAAAACCTAACGCTGGGACCGACCGGTGCCCATTTTTATAGACAGTCTGAAAAATTACCTTTTCGGATATTACCGATAAGTGGCAGTCTTAAGTTCGCTTCACCCCGGTGAACCGCAAATCCGCATGACATAAACGTTGAAGTGCCTTGATAGCTTGAGTGACGCCCAAATGCGGTTAGTTTGGAGGCATGGGAGAGACGGGCGGCAACTTCGATTTCCTTCGGGATCATAGCCCTCAGCTAGCCAAGCTTGGCCGGTTGGCGGAGCGGTACTACGCCGACGATCCTACGACGGCACTCATCAAGATGAGGCAGTTCGCGGAGATTACCGCGAAGCAGGTAGCAGCGCGACATGCACTCTACAACGATAACCGCATGTCGTTCGATGACCTGCTGCGGATCCTCCGCTCTCGCTCGATCCTGCAAAGAGAGATCGCCGACTTTTTCTATCATCTGAAAGGTGCCGGCAATCTCGCCGCGCATCGAGACAAGGGTTCGGCGAGCGATGCGCTGACTGGCCTGAAGGTCGCTCGCGCGATTGGTGTCTGGTTTCATATGACTTACGGCAAGGCACCGTCGTTTACGCCTGGCCTGTTCGTGCCGCCGGTTCCGCGCGCTGATGTGACGGCAGCGCTACACAAGGAAATCGAGACGTTGCGCAACGCTGTTGCGGCCAGCACCGATGCGGAAGCCAAGGCGAAGCTCGCCGCGCAGGATGCTGAAGCCATGCGCCGCGAGCTTGAGGGACGCATGGCTTCAGAAGCCGAAGAGCGAGCCTTTTGGGAGAAGTATGCAGTCGATACCGAAGCTTCGCTTCGCACGGCGGAACTATCGCTGGTCGAACTCCAGTCAACAGCCAATTCGACCCCGGCGCTCCAGCTGGACCTTTTGGCGCAGTCGGCTGCTAGGAGTGCGGAGCATGTTGAGATCGACGAGGCTACGACGCGGGTTCTAATTGACGAGCAGTTGCGGGCCGTCGGTTGGCGGGTGGACAGTCAAGCACTTCGCTACGCAAACGGCGCGCGCCCGGGGCCAGCCGAAGCAATCGCGATTGCCGAATGGCCGACAGAGAGCGGCCCAGTCGACTATGCCCTGTTTTTCGATGGCCGCTGCGTCGCGGTCATTGAAGCCAAGCGGCAGATTCGGGACGTGCCGGGCAGAATCGGCCAAGCGAAACGTTACTCACGCGATATCCAGCTTCGGGCAGAGGAGACCCTGTCAGATGCGCCCTGGATCGATGGGCTGGACCGTTTTCGCGCTCCGTTTGTGTTTGTAACAAATGGCCGTCCTTATGTGCAGCAGCTAGCGACCAAGTCGGGAATCTGGTTTTGGGATGCTCGTTCGCAGGCGCAGCCGCGTGCGCTGTCGGAATGGTTTTCGCCGAGAGATCTCATTGAGCGGCTCGAGCAGGAAATAGGAGCCCTCACCGAACTCGCGGATCGAGAGATCGGTGTCACAGGACTGCGCCCATATCAGCACGAGGCCGTCCTCGCGGTCGAGGCTGCGGTAGCGCGCGGACAGGACAAAATACTGCTCGCCATGGCGACCGGCACGGGTAAGACGCGCCTCGCCATCGCGCTCATGTACGAACTGCTGCGCACAAAGCGTTTTCGGCGCATTCTGTTCCTGGTTGACCGCAACGCGCTTGGCCGTCAGACGCTCGATGCCATGAGCACGACCGATACGAGTGGCTTTCTTAAGTTCGACCAAGTATTCCCGATCGCTGACATGGCTCGCAAGTTCCCCGACGCGACAGATCGGGTTCAGGTAGCGACTGTGCAGGCGATGATCCGCCGTATTTTCGATGACCCAAGCGCCGAGCGCCCGACGCCCGGCACGTATGATCTCATCATCGTCGACGAAGCGCATCGCGGTTACACCCTCGACGCTGAGCTGCGCGAGGAAGATCTCTCCTTCCGCGATCTGGACAACTATCTCTCGGCTTACCGCAGAGTCCTCGATTACTTTGACGCTACCAAGATCGCGCTCACGGCGACGCCGGCGCTGCATACACGGGAAATCTTTGGCGTGCCTGTATTCCGCTACGGCTACAGGCAGGCGGTCATTGATGGCTACCTGATCGACCACCGTCCGCCGCGCCGAATTACCACGGCACTCAGCCTGACGGGTATTAGCTTCGACAAGGGTGAAGAGGTCAACATTGTTGACTTGCGAACGGGCCAAATCGACCTGTTCAATTTGGAAGACCAGGTCGACTTTGAGGTCGCCGAGTTCAACAAGAAGGTATATACGCGCGCCTTCAACCGGGCCGTAGCGGAAGCCGTTGCGGCTGAATGTCCTCCGGACCAGCCGGGCAAAACTCTTTTGTTCGCTGCCCGCGATGACCATGCCGACGTTCTCGTCGACGAATTACGTGCTGCGCTTGTCGCCGAATACGGGCCACAGACACATGACCTGGTCGAGAAAATCACCGGCGCGGTGGACAGGCCACTCGACCGCATTAAGGCCTTCAAGAATGATCCGCGCCCGAAATACATCGTCACGGTTGATCTGCTGACAACCGGTATCGACGTGCCAGCGATCGTTAATCTCGTATTCGTGCGCCGCGTAAACAGCCGTATCCTTTACGACCAGATGATCGGCCGCGCGACACGGCGCTGCGATGAGATCGGCAAGGAGTATTTCCGAATCTTCGACGCAGTCGATATCTACGCCAACCTGCAGGAAGTTACCGATATGCGGCCCGTCGTGGTCGATCCGTCGCTGACCTTCGCCACATTGGTCAGCGATCTTGGGCGGGCGACGACGGAAGAAGACCGAGGTTTCGTACGCGATCAAATCGTGGTGAAGCTGCGCCAAGGCCTGAAGCGCTTAGATGAGGCGCAGCGCGAAGGGCTGGAGACTGCGCTGGGACCGCTGGACGTCCTGCCAGACAAGCTGAAATCGACCGCGCCGGCCGTGACACTTGACCTGTTTCGTCGACATCCGTCGCTTGCGACCCTTTTGGACTTTGCCGGGGCAGGGAAAGGGTTGGGCGACGGCATCTACATTTCGGAACATGACGACGAGCTCATCTCGGTTGATGACCATTTTGGCGACAAAGCCAATCCGCGCGACTACATCGAAAGCTTCGAGACATTTGTGCGCTTTAATATGAACGCCGTGCCAGCGATGATCGCCGCCACACAGCGGCCGCGCGACCTGAGGCGCAAGGCATTAAAAGAGCTGGCAACACTGCTGGACGCAAATGGCTTCTCGGAAGCCCACCTGCGCCGCGCCTATGGCAGCGTGCGCAATGCTGACATCGCAGCTCATATCATTGGATTTGTGCGACAGGCAGCGCTCGGCGATCCGCTCGTTTCCTACGAAACTCGTGTGGAAAACGGCGTACAGCAAATTCTCGCCAGCCGGTCGTGGACCGCGAGGCAGCGGCAGTGGCTGGTGCGCATTGGTCGCGCGCTCAAAGCTCAGCCCGTTGGCGACCCCGAAATCCTCTCCGATCCGCTCTTCGCACAGGCCGGTGGCTTTGAAGTGGTTGACCGCGAGTTCGAATCCGGGCTGGAAGGTGTGCTCAAGGACTTGAACACCGCCATCTGGGGCGGCGACACCGCGGCATAATGAAAGACAGCCAATGAACCCGTCACAAGATCTAGTGAACAAGCTGTGGCGCCTCTGCGCTCTGTTGCGTAAGGATGGGGTTACCTACCAGCAATATGTCACCGAGCTAACCTACCTTCTCTTCTTAAAGATGGCGTCGGAGCAGAGGGATGAGAGCCGCATTCCCGAACAGTTTCGCTGGGGCGCGCTGAAGACCGCCAGTGAGACAGAAGTGCTTCAGCGCTACAGGCAAGCTCTGATCGATCTCGGCGATGGGAAGAAGGTGAAGGATCGCTCGATCGTCGCCATTTTTCAAAACGCAGCCACGATAGTGCGCGAGCCAGCGAACCTGCGCAAGCTCATCGACGCAATTGACGGTCTGCATTGGTTCAGCAAGGAGCGCGATGCCTTCGGCGATGCCTATGAGGGCCTACTGCAGAAAATGGCGGAGGAGACCAAGCGGGGTGCCGGGCAGTATTTTACCCCCCGCGCGCTTATCGAGGTGATGGTCCAGTTGATGAAGCCGCAGCCTGGGGAAGTGATCCAGGATCCGGCCGCTGGCACAGGAGGGTTCCTTATCGCTGCCAACACATTCATGAAGGCCAGTACGGACGACTATTTCGTACTGTCCCCCAAACAGCAGGCCTTCCAATTGAAGCTGGCGCTTAGGGGCATCGAGAATGTACCCGATACGTTCCGTCTGCTGCTGATGAACCTGCATCTGCACGCCATTGACGCTGACAATCTCGACCTTGCCGACACCTTATCGTCCGCAGGGCAACTGCCGCAATTTAAGAATGCCGACCTAATCCTAACCAATCCTCCCTTTGGCCCGGCGGGCGGACCGCCGACGCGTGATGACCTTACCGTCACGGACCGCGTCTCGTCCTACCAGCTTCCTTTCGTTGAGCACTGCTTACGCGCGCTGAAGCTCGGTGGGCGCGCCGCTGTTGTCGTGCCGGACAATGTGCTATTCGACGACGGGCGCGGCAAGCTTCTGCGCCAGCGGCTGCTGAACTGGTGCAACCTACACACCATTCTTCGTCTGCCGACCGGTATCTTTTATGCGCAAGGGGTGAAGACCAACGTGCTGTTCTTCACCCGCGCGGATGAAGAAGCTCCGGTGAAAGACGCGACGCGGGAAGTGTGGATTTATGACGCCCGTTCAGGCGCGCCTGCCTACGGCAAGACTAACCCGTTTACGGCAGCCGACCTTGGCTACTTTGTCCAGGCTTTTGGCGACGACCCAAACGGCGGCTCCGCGCGTATTGATCAGGGGGAGGTAGGTCGGTTTCGCAAATTTACCCGCAAGGAAATCGCATCGCGCGGCGACAATCTCGACATCAGCTGGTTGAAGGACGCCAGTACTAACCCCGAAGACGGGCTCGATACACCGGAGGACATCGCCTCGGCAATCGAGGGGCACCTAGCTGCGTCGCTTGAGGAAGTGCGCGCGTTAATGGAGGAATTAATCGAAAGCGCGGCGGCGGTTGCGACAGAAGCTGAATTGACGGAGGCGCCGGAATGACCTTGCCGAAGGGGTGGGCTACGGCCACGGTCGAGGAACTAGCTGGCATTGACGGCTTGGTCAGTGATGGTGATTGGGTCGAGTCCAAGGACCAAGATCCAGCCGGAGAGGTTCGCCTAACTCAGCTCGCCGACATTGGTGACGGCGACTTTCGCGATCGATCAGCGCGGTTTATGACACGCGACGCTGCCAAGCGGCTGCGCTGCACCTATCTCGAGCCTCGTGACGTGTTGATTGCTCGGATGCCCGATCCGATTGGGCGCGCTTGTGTTTTTCCGGGCTTGGATCAGCCCGCTGTCACAGCCGTCGATGTCATGATCTGGAGAACCGATGGTGTGCTTGCGGAAGCGGAGTGGTTCGTCCGATGGATCAATAGCCCCGCCATTCGAAAAGCCATGTTTGACCGCGCGGGTGGAACGACACGTCAGCGTATTGCTGGCGGCCGAATCAAGGAACTTGAGTTGCCAGTGCCGCCGAAGGCCGAGCAGCGCCGCATCGTCGAGAGGCTGGTGGCGCTGACGACTCGTCTCGTTCGCGCGCGGGCGGAGCTGGATCAAGTGACATTGCTCACAAATCAACTTCGCTCGACCGCACTGAGTACTGCGCGCGCAGAATTGGTGGCCGCCGCCGTGTCGATAGCCGATCTGGCCAATTCAACGTTCGACGGGCCCTTTGGCTCGAACCTGAAGTCTGCCGATTATGTGCCATCGGGCGTGCGCGTGATCCGGCTGGAGAACATTGGCCACCTCAGGTTCATCGCAGACAAGGAGAGCTTCATCTCCGCTCAGAAGTACGAAGCCCTGACGAGACACACTCTTAAGCCCGGCGACATACTGTTTTCTTCATTCGTCGATCGGAATGTACGGGTCTGCCAGGTTCCAGCTGACTTCAATGGGATTGCGATCAATAAGGCGGACTGTTTCACCATTCGACCAAACACGGAGGTCTGCGACGCCCGCTTCGTCACCTACATGCTGGCCTCGCCCGAGACCTACGAGGCGATGAAGGCCAAAGTCCACGGTGCAACGCGGCCCCGCATCGGCCTTAGCCATTTGCGCGACTATGAATTGCCTTTACCGGACCGCAAAGAGCAGGCTCGAATTGCCGACCAACTCGACGTCGTTTTCGCCCGCGCAAATCGCCTCGAAGCCGAAGCAGCACACGCCCAGGCGCTGCTCGACCGGCTACAAGCCGCCATCCTCGCGAAAGGCTTTCGCGGCGAATTGGTGCCACAGGATCCTGATGACGAATCAGCGAGCGTTTTACTGGCGCACCTTAGGCGGCAACAAGGCGATGAACCTATATCTCGCCAGAGAAAGAACAATCCGTGGAAAGAACAACCAATGATAGCAAAGACAATATCCGCTCGCGATCGTCTGCTAGAAGACAGCCGAACTTGGCCTATCGCTGGACTTCGGTACGAAGATTTGGCCAAACGGCTAACCCTTCCGCATGATGAAATTCGTGATGCGTTGTTTGAATTGCTCTCTGGGGTCGAACCCGTGCTTCGCCAAGTATTTGATAAGGCTGGCGAGCAGATGATCCTTCAGCGGGTAGCCGCATGAGGTTGACGGGGCTCAAGATATTCCGTTCAGGTGGCAATGGGGGCTTACTGGACGGTTTGGAGGTTCGGATAATCCGTCCTGCAAGCGCCAACGAACATCTAGAGCCGCTGTGTCTGCTTGGCCCGAATGGTTCTGGGAAGTCGCAATTTCTGCAACTCCTCGCGGAAATATTCCAAGCTGCATGGCATGCGCATAGCCCCCAGGAAGAGCGAAGCTCAGCTAACACGGAGGCGGAGTTTGAATTGGAATACACCATTAAGCAGCAGACATCGGACCGACCGGTCAACGTCAGGCTTTCGCGTAGGTCGAAGGGCCGGCGCATAGGGTCGATAAATCTGGAAATCGAGGTGCCGGATGGCTGGAAGATAGTAGCACCATCTGAGTCGACCTTTGCCCAATACTTGCCTTTGCTGATAGTTGGCTATACTTCAGGCGACAACGAGACGCTTAGCCTGCCATTTCTTTTCAGCCGATCCAACTATGCATCTGCAGTCGCAGAGGCAGCCCTTTCCGATACCCCGTCTCCGCCCGATAATCGCATGCTGCTGATCGACTATGGAACGAACCTTGAGGTATTGTTTGCCAATCTTATCCTTAACAGCGACAAGGCACGGCAGAGCATTCTGGATCATGCGAGGCTTGCGGATATCGCTTCATGCAGGTGCGTGGTCCGTTTAGCCCACCCAGCGGCGCCGAAGGCACAGGCGCGTATTAGGCAGCGCACAGGACGAAAGGGAATCCAGCTGACCAAGGAGCTGGAGTCCGTTCTCGACCGGCTGAAACGATCTGCCACATGTTGGACGGAGGACGCAAAGACAGAGAGTTACACGCTTGATTTCTTCGTCAATGCAGCCACGCGGGACGCGTTCGGTCATTTTTTTGATAGCGCATTGGACCTCTATCGAGCGCTGCACAAACTCTCGCTGCTCAATGACCTCGCGATTCCGCGCGTCGCGAGGCAGCGTATGGAAAAGGCGGTCAAGGAGCGGCGCTTCGCTGCCCGTCTGCCCGAACCTCAGCAGGAAGATCTGGTATTTGGCTTCCAGGAAGTGCGCTTCTATTCGAAAGCCAAGGCGAGGACAGGCATAGTCGATTATGTCTCGCTCTCAGATGGCGAGCATCAACAGACGTTGGTGCTGGGCCTTTTCTCAATGATCCGAAACCACAATGCCTTATTCGTTCTCGATGAACCGGAATCTCATTTCAATCCGGAGTGGCGCATCAAGTTCGCCAAGCGACTGCTCGATTTGCCCGGCGTGCGCGGGGAGCAAGAAGTCCTCCTGACTTCGCACGCCCCATTCGTTCCGGCAGACCTTCCGCGCGAGCAGATTTTGATCTTTTCCCGGACTGGAGACAAGGTAGCCGTGTCTGGTCCTGGCATCGAAACCTTTGGTGCCAATTTCGACCGGATCCTGGAGTTTTGCTTTGCTGTACAACCGCCTATTTCGCAGATGGCGAGGGATGAAATCGGCGAACTGCTCAAGACGAAAGACATTGAAAAAATTGAGGATGCGCTCCCCCGTCTTGGTGCCTCGGTAGAGAAATCATTTGTTGCCGATCACTTGCGACAGCTAAAGAAGGGTCAGACGCAATAATGCTCTTCTCATACTCGCCGTTGGGCTTCCACGACAACTGGTTGCATGATGCACTCTTAGAAATGCTTACGGCTGACACTGGCGACATTGATAATGGGCAATCACCCGTGGACTGGCCCGAATGTATTCCTGCAGCGTACAGGAACCGACTCAGGACCAAGCATGGCCTCAAAGCAAGGCGACAGAGGCTGCTCGATGCCTACCAAGCGCTAGAGGCAGCAGACCACGCAGCTGTTCGCGACGCCATGATCAGGCAGAATGAATTGCCCGTGCTCCTCAACGATGGTCTCCCTTGCCTTCGCCTGGATGAGCTTCCCACTTCGGTCAGGACGCCGATCAAAGAAATATTCGAATTTGCGTTCGGTCTTCTTTCTGATCTTGGATTGCGCGATCAAAACTACAAACGTGTCTACAACGCTCTGCAACACAAGGTTTGTGCTTTCTGTGGTGTCGAGATTCTTGATGCCCCTGGACAGAAGCGAGAAGCCCTCGACCACTACCTGCCGATCGCCTTCTATCCGTTTGCCGGCACGAACTTTCGTAACCTCACGCCAATGGGGAACAAGTGCAACTCGCGTTACAAACATCAGCAGGATATTATCGTCGATGCCCAAGGTAACCGTCGCCTGTGTTGTGATCCCTACAACAGTCCTGAGCTGACACTCTCCCTGGCCGGCAGCACGCCATTCGAAGGGGACCAAGTTGATCTGGTCCGTTGTCCTGACTGGGATATTCAGTGGGAAGGAGGTGACCCGGCAAAACTCCAAACGTGGGAGGCCGCCTTCAACATTTCGGCGCGTTACCGAGCATCCTCACTCAACCCCAGCTTTCGCAGCTGGATGGATCACTTGAGTCTATGGGCAGCGCAAACGGATCGGGCTGCGGACACGCCGGCTGATCTCCGCAATACGTTGCGCGAATTCGCTGAGACGGCTGTACCTGAGGGCTGGTCGGACTCTGCCTTCCTTAAGCGGGCGACAATGTTGATGTTAGCTGATCGATGCGACGACACTGAGCAAGGGAGCAGGGTGGTCGACTGGCTTCGGGACCTGATTGGGAGTTTCAAGGAAACTATGAACGCTGCTGCCTGACCAAGTCGGGACTTGCCCGCTTCTGCCAGTCTCAGCGCTCCGCCTCATTGAGTCGAGCGAGATGCCTACTCAAACTCAAGGCGCGGCTGCGAAAGAGCGCGGTGTTTCATGCCCAATTCCGATATCTTAGTTGCTATTAAAGCGGTGGCTCACCTCGAGATCTGAACGGACCTACGATAAGCTTTCGCAAGCGACATTCCCCGCAAGCCGAGAGTACGTTGCGATCACAGCTCGCTGATGGTTTGCGCGCAATGCAGCAATATCGCCAGAAAATACAAATTACATCAGCCTTGATTCAACGAACGGATTTCAATTGCCTTCTGTTCGAACTTGTTCATGCTTCGGCAGTAGATAAGGGGGGAATCAAATGTCGCTTACCCAAGCTCAACTAGAAGCAATACGTCATCGTGAAGGCAACCTACAGCTCATTGCATGTGCAGGATCCGGCAAAACTGAGGTGGTTGCCCGTCACATCGCGGGATTGCTCACCCCCATCGACGTGGGTGGAGCTGGCCTCCTCCCCCGCAACATTATTGCGTTCACCTTCACGGAGAAAGCAGCTGCTGAACTGCGCCAGCGTACCATCGAGCGGTGCGCAGAAGCGATGTCTGAATTGGTCGGCGCGGCTGAGATGTATATCGGAACCATTCACGGGTTCTGCCTAGAGCTGCTCCGTTCCGAGGTTCCGCAGTTCCTCAAGTACGATGTGCTGAACGAAACGCAGCAGACCCTGTTCGTCGATCGTAGTTCCGCCCGATGCGGCCTGACTGCTACGTCGACGCTGCAGGGCCGGCAATTACGGCGCTACATTGATACGCGGGTCTATATCGACGCGCTCGGGTTGTTGCGCGAAGCGCAGGTGGATCGTGCGGCACTCCAGCAGATAAGCATCGCCGATGGTCTCGATAGCTATAGCGCCTTGCTCCACGAGAAGGGTTACCTCGACTACTCTTCGATCCTGCAGGAGGCTGTGCGGGCGATCACTTCCGACTCGGCGGTTCGAGTGCGGCTTGCCGAGAGGCTGCGCGTGGTCATCGTCGACGAATATCAGGACGTGAACCCGATTCAGGAGCAGCTTGTCAGCCAGCTTCATGCGCTCGGTGCCGCAGTTCGGGTGGTCGGTGATGATGATCAGACGATCTATCAGTGGCGCGGCAGCGACGCCCGCAACATCCTTACGTTTGAGGCGCGGTACAGTGCCCGATCGATTCGCTTGGAGGACAATTTCCGCTCGAGCCCCGGGATCACTGATGTCGCCCGGCTGGTGATCGAGAAGAACCCTGTGCGCCTTGCAAAGTCGATGCGTTCAGCCGACCGGCAGACTTATGAAGTCGGCGACATTGTTGCTCTGCAGTTTTCCTCTCCCGAAGACGAAGCGGATTATGTCGCCCGAACCTGCCGCGCCCTCCATGGAACGATGATTCGAGACGGTGACAACGATCGCGCAATATCCTGGTCCGATATGGCCGTTCTTATCCGCATTACAAAAATGGCTGAACCGATTCGGGCCGCTCTCGAACGCGAAGGCATCCCCGTAGTGTCTGTGGGCTTGGGAAGCTTATTCGACACGCCAGAGGCCGAAGCCGCGCGCCAGCTATTCTACCTGATGGCAGGACAGGCGGAGGTTGTGGATGTTGTCGCGGCTTGGACTGCGGCAAATCTCGGCACTATACCGTCACTGATCGAACAGGCGGTGCAGGAAGCCGAGGTCACGCGGACCCGTATGGCGACCGAAGATCAGGATGTCCGGTTCTCCGTCTATAATATCCAGCGTCAGTACATTGGCTTTCTGGAGCGCCTGGGGCTCCGAGAAGAGTTGGTACCCGGAGGCCGGGGCGAGGTTGTTTTCTACAATCTTGCCAAGTTCAGTCAGGCAATCTCCGACTTCGAAGCGATCTACTTCCATTCCCGGCCAGTACAGAAATATGAGTCATTCGCTGGCTTCCTCCGCCATCAGGCGGAGCAAGTCTATGACCAGTCGACCGGCACTGAGGAGCGCCTCGTTGCCGTTGATGCTGTGCAGATTCTCACAATTCATCGCGCAAAGGGGCTGCAGTGGCCGGCTGTGTTCGTTCCGCAGCTCGTGAAGAACAGATTTCCGCCGGCTGGCCGGGGCGGCATGTCGGTCTGGCATCTTGTCCCGGCGCAGAGCGTCGAAGGACAGAGCCGCTACCTGGGCTCGGATGAGGACGAGCGGCGCCTGTTCTACGTGGCGGTCACCCGAAGCCAAAAGCACCTGCACATGACCACCGCCCCGACCCCCGGCAGCAATCGCAACGTCAAGCCTTCGATTTTCTGGTACGACGTACTCGAGTCCCGCTACGTCCGACGCGCGCCGCAAGATCTGAGCGGTCGGCCGCGAGGATTGCCGCAGGCCCGCTCGGCGATCGCCGACGTTCGGCTTTCCTTTTCCGACATGCGCTATTTCTTCGAGTGCCCCTACCAGTTCAAGATGCGAACCCTGTACGGCTTCAACGCCCCACTCGCCGAGGCGCTCGGGTATGGAAAGTCGCTGCACGACGCCTTGGCTGAGCTCCATATGCGGGCAATCGCGGGCGAGACAGTTGATGCATCATGGGTCGACGGACTTGTGGATCGGCATCTGCGTGTCCCGTATGCCTACCCTAGCCTCAGGGAAACGATGCGGGAGGCCGCGATCCGAACCGTGGCCGCCTATATCGAAGCCCGGCAGAGCGAGTTCCCACACCTCGAGTTCAGCGAGAAGGCTATCGAGCTCAACCTCGGGAACGGGGTGTCCGTGGCAGGGCGGATAGACCTCGTGCGCCGCAGGGATAGTGGTGATGTGGCAATTGTCGATCTCAAATCGAACGAACGCGCGCAGGCGGAAGCACTGACCGAGGCCCAGCTTCACATTTACGCGCTTGGCTATCGCGAGCTGACCGGGAAAGACGCAGATTTCGTGGAAACCTATGAGCTCGATCATCAACGGCGCAAGGCTAGGTCTGTTGACAACGACCTCATTCGGGATGTCACGGAGCGGATTCACCGCACCGCGCAGGCACTGCGTGACAATGATTTCGCCCCGGCTCCGGAGGCGACACGCTGCGCCACATGCGACTTCGGTCGTATCTGTTCCGCTGCCGATGGCGTGAGGATTCCGCAATGACCGTCGACTATGCCGCTCTCCGCAAGGAAAACCAGGAGGAGTACGGTAGGGCGATCGGACGCATTGGGAAGATGTTGCTGGAGGACCGCTACGACAAGCGGACACATTTTATCTACGAACTTCTGCAGAACGCAGAGGATGCGCTGCGACGACGTCCTGGCTGGGCTGGGTCGAGGGCAGTCAGCTTCAGCCTCAGCGCAAACGAACTTCGTATTTCCCATTTCGGCGCGCCGTTCAACGAGGCCGACGTCGGGGGAGTGTGCGGCATCAACGCAAGTACCAAGGATGTCACGTCGATCGGCAGGTTCGGGATCGGGTTCAAGTCCGTCTACGCATTTACCAGACAACCCGAAGTACATTCCGGTTCGGAAGCGTTCTCGATCGCCGAATACGTCTTGCCACAGGCGATCCCTGCTCGTGAGCGCCACACGGACGAGACTCTTATCCTGCTGCCACTCGATGCTGACGACCTATCCGCGTTCGGTGAGATCGCAGAGGGCTTGCGCTCGCTCGGCGGCGAGGCCTTGCTGTTCCTCAAGTATGTCGACGAAATCGTCTGGTCCGTCGAGGGCGTAGGTGCCGGAAGTTACAGGCGCGAGGCGACCGGTGCTGGTCTCATGCGGGAAGTGACGCTCTTCACTGCAAATAATGGCGACACAAGCCGCGAGGAATACCTGCTCTTTTCCCGGGACGTGGAAAACGAGGGAAAGGTCGTGGGGCAGGCGGAACTAGCCTTCCACGTCGTGCTTCAGGATGAACAGGGAGTCGTGCAGCCCGTTTCCGATGCGCGCCTCGTTGTGTTCTTTCCGACCGTGCTGCCGACCTACACAGGGTTTCTAGTCCAGGGGCCCTACCAGACCACGCCGAGCCGCGACAATGTTCCCACCGATAAGCCCTGGAACATCAAGCTCGCTGATATCACCGCCGACCTGCTGGTTGACGCACTCATGCACCTGCAATCCGTGGACCTGCTGACGGTTGCGACGCTGCGTACGCTTCCCCTCGATCGTTCCAAGCTCGAGAACGGGCTCTTCTCACCATTGTACGAACGCATGGTAGAAGCGCTCAAGACCAAACGACTACTGCCCACAGTGACAGGCAAGTTCGCTAGCGCGGCGGAACTTCGGCTTGCGCGAGCCCAGGACGTCAGGGATCTGTTTGGTCCACGGCAACTGGAGACACTGCTCGGAAGTGAAGGCCTGGTTTATTGGGCTTCCGCCGAGATCACCACCGATCGGGCACCGCAGCTGCGAAATTTCCTCATGCAGGAGCTCAAGGTCACCGAGCTCACCCTCGATCAGATGCTCGCGCGTCTTCAGGACAGCTTCCTTGAGAAACAGTCCGACACTTGGATGGTGCGGTTCTATCAACTGCTCGCGTCCCAGCCATCCCTGATGCGCGGGCGTGCTCGGGACATTGCCCTGTTCCGGCTCGAGAACGGAAGTCACGTACCGCTGACGAAGAACGGAGTCAGGCAGGTCTTCCTGCCGACCGGGGAAAAGACGGGCTTCCCGACGTTGCGCGCTTCGCTTCATACCTCGCAGACACGCAAGTTCCTTGAAAGTGCTGGCCTCACCAAGCCTGACCCGGTGGACGACGTAATCCTCAACCTCTTGCCCGGCTACAAGAAAGAAGAGGTTGACACCAAGAACTATGCCGAAGACATCGCTCGCATGCTGCGGGCGTTCGACACGGACTCCCAGGCACAGCGGGACAAGCTGATCGGAGCACTGAAATCGGCCAATATCGTCATGGCGAAGGAGGCCGCCACCGGGAAGCGGTTCATCTGCAAGCCTGGCGAGGTCTATCTCGCCGCCGCTCGCATGACGAACCTCTTCGAAGGCGTAAAGGGGGTCTACCTCCTCGACACGGCTTTCGAGTGCCTACGCGGTGAAAAAGCGCGCGACATGCTGGATGCAGCCGGCGCCACCCGCATCTTGCGGACCGAGATCTACGTAAGCGACCTGACTGAGAGCGAGCGGTTGGCTGCACGTCGCGCGGCAGGATGGGAAGGTGCCAGCACGGAACAACGGATCCATGACGTGGACGTGGCTGGCCTTGAGGAACTGCTCAAACTAATGCCCACGCTCCCGGCAGAAAAACGCCCGGACCGCGCGCGGCTACTTTGGGAAGCCGTGTCCGAACTCGTGGATCGTCGTGGTCCGTCGGTAACTTCCGTGACCTACAGCTGGACGTACATGCAGACACGCTCGACATCTATCGATGCGAAGTTCCTGCGCCGCCTGAATGACACGGCGTGGATATTGGGCCAAACCGGGGAGTTGCGACGCCCTTCGGAGATACTGTTCGCAGAACTTGGTTGGCCTTCGCATCCCGTTCTCGAGTCCCGTATCGCTTTCAAGCCCCCGGCGATCGCCGCCCTTGCCCGTGAAGTGGGGATCGACGCCGATGTGCTCGATGAACTCAAACGGCTTGGGGTTACCGACCTCCAGCAACTTCGCGAGCGGCTCCGGGAGGAGCCTGCGGACGATGAAGCCGCCGCCAACGACTCCGAAGTTGACGACGTCAAGGACGAGCACGACGTCGAAGACCAACACGAGCGAGCCGATGAACACTCGGGCCGGGAAGACAGATCCGGC
This sequence comes from Mesorhizobium sp. M0119, assembly GCF_040322615.1. Classification (NCBI taxonomy): domain Bacteria; kingdom Pseudomonadati; phylum Pseudomonadota; class Alphaproteobacteria; order Hyphomicrobiales; family Phyllobacteriaceae; genus Mesorhizobium; species Mesorhizobium sp. M0119. The sequence goes on along the minus strand of NZ_JAMYTU010000016.1, from coordinate 100,778 downwards.
GCCGGCGGCGACACCTCCGAACAGGGCCACGGCAGCGATTCTGGCGGGCAAGGGGGCGGCAATTCGGGCAGTGGATCAGGGGGTGGTGGCTCCGGTGGCGGCGCCTCTCGTGGCGAGGGCGGCGGCTCCGGTGGCGGTACGCGTGAGTTCATATCCTATGTCGGGACGCGTCCCGAGGGCGAGGAGGTCGATCCCGACAGGTTGACCCATCAGCAGCGAATGGATCTCGAAGAGGCGGCGATCGGACTCATTCTTCGTCTCGAACCAGTTCTCGAACGGACGCCGCCAGGCAACGAGGGCTTTGATCTGATCGAGAAGGACATCGCGGGCGAGCCCGAGCGATGGGTCGAGGTAAAGGCAATGAAGGGGACTCTCGCAGACCGGCCAGTCGGCATTTCGAACCCCCAGATGGAGCAGGCCCGCCGCTGCGGCGATCAGTTCTGGTTGTACGTGGTTGAACGCACCGGTACCGCGCAGGCGCGGGTGCTCAAGATCCGCAACCCGCACGGCGCAACGGGCACTTTCACGTTCGACCGGGGCTGGGAGGCGATAGCGTTAATTGCGCCCGAGGATCTCGCGGCTGCCGAGTGAAGCGCGAAAAGCGACTGTCTGTTTATCGTCGTGTTACGCACTGGGTTGAGAATGACGTGGCCAGGGCTTATTCGCTTTCCCGAACTTTATCGCTGCCTCTGCAAGTTCGGGAGACTTTGGCACCGACGACGCAATGCGAATCCCCTTGAACGGGGTTAGGACGGAAAGTGCAAAACTATTTGCCTCATCTTCTTGAGAGCCGGCCGAACTGTCAGAAGTCACCTCCGCGTCGATAATGGCGCCGCCTTCAGTTTGAGGCAGATGGCCCCTGGCAATGTGGCCCAATTCATGTGCCAAAATAAAAGTAGCCAATCAGCCTGGTCGTTTTTCGAAAGAACTATGACCGGTCGACCCGCAACGTTTGTCACCATGCCTTGCATCTTTCGGCCTTCGACCGGCGGAGTCCGGCAGATAGATGTTCGGAATTCCGATTTCCCAGCATTCGCCAAGCAGAGACTCGAAATTAACCCAGCCGTGCTTCGACTTTTCAATTATCGAAGTCCTTAAGCTCGAAGGATCGGCGTCGAATCCGTGCCCCTCGCCTTTCGAGGCCTGAGCTACGATCTTCGCGCACGACGTCGCGATGCGCCGCGCCGCCGATACCGCTTTAATATTTGTTCCGACCGTTGTTTTGAACAAAGCAGCCGGCAGAACGGCCGGGCTTAGGGAACCATCAGCTTCTAGGCGTAACCCCAAGTGGCGTACCAAAAATCCCTTAAGTTCTAGGACGCCGGATGCCGTTCGAAGGCTCGCGCTGCCCAATCGGGCAATACCTTTTCAACCGCAGACGACTTCAATCCTGCGGATCTAACGCTGTCTCTAAATGCTCGATCAACTCGCATCTTTGAAGCTTGGTTTTCTACGAGATCAGTTGCCCCATTGAGGTGAACATAGGCTGCCACCGAGATTCGGAGAAGGTCGGAGCGCTTGATTGTCGTGTATGATGTGCGAAATCCGCCACCGATCGAAATTCGCGAATGGGTTTAGGCTCAGAATATTAGCCGCTTCCGCGGTACCCGTAGCGCTGCCGCACGCCAACAAGCAAAATTACAAGATGGACTTTGGGGGCAAGTCCGTTTTTCCCGGATTCGAGCCGACGACCCACCCCTGACCCCGGAGGGAGGTTAGGGCTGACAACCGCTTACAGATTAAAAGATCTCTCTGGCTGCATAGCAGTCCAGCGAAAATCGGGAGCGGTTGGCCCATGTCGATAGGTGAACCTATACCATCCCAAGGCTTCTCTGTCGCTAAGTCACGGCATCCTAGCGGAAGGCCATTGTGTAGATATGCTGTAGATCGGCTGATTTGTTAGCGTCCAGCATTCTGCCTAAGGACTTGAAAATGTTGGCTCCCCGGGCCGGATTCGAACCAGCGACCAACCGGTTAACAGCCGGTTGCTCTACCACTGAGCTACCGGGGAACAGAGGCTCTTATGTGCGTGGGGCAGCCTATAGCAAACCCGTTTCGGCTTTGCAAAGAAGCATTTCGCATTTTTTCGGTGCTTTTTGGCGCAGGGCGTTCTGGCAATGGCCGGCGAGCGCCCTCATATGAGCTGTCTCTCGCCTGTTACGGAACAGAAAAGGCCGTTGCGGCTTTCTCCGGCTGACGGTGCTACTGATGCAAATGGATCGACATTTCAAATGACGGCAATGAGCGACGAACAGCCACCGGCCCGGAAAATCTCGGTCTTCGGCCGCCAGTTCACCATGCCGCGCTCACGCGGCCTCAGGATTGCGATCGGCGTCGTGCTGATCATCGGCGGCATTCTCGGCTTCCTGCCGATCCTGGGTTTCTGGATGGTACCGATCGGATTGCTGGTGCTCTCCTACGAATTCGCGTTGGTGCGCCGTCACCGGCGCCGCTTCGTCGTCTGGTGGGAGCGACGGCGCCGGCCGGATTGAGGTTGCCCTGCTGACAGGCCGGAAACCGGCAATTGTTTGAGAGCGGCGTGCTCCGCCTATGCACTACCGAGGTTGGTCGAAGCAGCTTTCCAAGCGTTCGCAAAGCTCCTTGAGAACGGCGGTAGCCGACGCCAGCCGCGCCCGGTCGCGCGGCGGCAGGCTGTTTGCGCCTTCTATGCTGAGGCGGTCGATGGCATAGCGCACAAGCTCTGCAGACTGCGACAATCCGCGCGGTGTGCCGTCTTTCGTAGCTGCTCGAGCCATGGCGGAGCCTCCTTTCTGCCCAACGTGATCGCCGGTATCGGGTTCCTCTCGCCGAGAATCATGCATAACGATAAGCTAATATGTTATTGCTAGCATGGCATGGCGTTGATAAGCAGTGCCTCGATGTTGGAAGAACCGTTGGGAATGCATGGTGGCCGCTTGACGGCATTTTCGCCGCAACCTATTGGAGCCGGGTGGAACGCCGGGAGCAATGAGGCCTCGTGGCGGAGTGGTTACGCAGAGGACTGCAAATCCTTGCACCCCGGTTCGATTCCGGGCGAGGCCTCCAATGCCCGAGCTCCCGCGCGTCAGCGCCAGGGGGCTTCAGTTCCGGTCGAAACAGCCGCGGCCTTTGCGCGGCAAGCGGATGGTTGGAACATGAGCGCTGATTTTGCCGAACGCCGGGTGAAGATGGTCGACGGCCAGATCCGCACCACCGACGTGACCAGCGCGCCGCTGCTCGAGGCGATGCTTGTTGTGCCGCGCGAGGCCTTCGTCGGCGCCGGCCAGCGCGATCTTGCCTATATCGATGAGGACATCCGCATTGCCGATACGGCCGATGGTCCGCGCTATCTGATGGAGCCGTCACCATTGGCCAAGCTGATGCAGCTGGCCGATGTCGGCCCAAGCGATTCGGCACTCGATGTCGGCTGCGGCACCGGCTATGCGGCGGCGATCCTGTCGCGGCTGGCAACGTCCGTGGTCGCGCTGGAAAGCGATGCGGAGCTGGCCGAGAGCGCCACGTCGACGCTCGCGGCACTTGGTTGCGGCAATGTCACGGTGGTCCAGGGACCGCTGCCGCAAGGCCATGCTGCCAGGGCGCCTTACGACGTCATCCTGATCGGCGGCAGCGTCGGCGAGGTGCCGACGGCGCTGTTCGATCAGCTTGCCGAAGGCGGCCGACTCGTCGCCGTTGAAGGGCAGGGCAATTCGGGCGTAGCCCGGCTTTTTTTTAAGACTGGAGGGGTTGTAACGGGAAGACGCGCGTTTAATGCGGCAATTAAGCCACTACCGGGATTCGAACGCATTCCCGCCTTCGAATTCTGAGTGATTTTGCCTTGCAGCGAAGGCGTTGTCATGATCGCTTGCGTTTGAACAATCGTTGCTGATCTGCATAACCGGGTGTTTCTTGGGGGCTTTCAGCGGGGGAACGATAAAAAACGCGGCGCCGGCTGATCAGAGGAGAAGCCAGCGTGGCGCAGTTCCCGTGCAAAACGAATGAGGGAATATAACGTGCCGTCTGTACGCAAGTTGCTTTTTACCGCTGTCCTCGTTTCGGCGACAGCGCTTTCTCCACTGGCCGCCTCGGCCGAAACCATCCTCGGGGCACTTTCAAAGGCCTATCAGAACAATTCCTCGCTTAATTCTTCACGCGCCGGCGCCCGCGTCACCGACGAGGGCGTCGCCATCGCCAAGTCCGGCTGGCGCCCGACCATCACTGGTTCCGGAAGTATTGATTATACCGCCAGCCACAGCAATCGGTTGCACCGAAACATCTCGATAACCACCGGCAACTTCGGCGTCGAGATCGACCAGACGCTGTTTGACGGTTTTCAGACCAGGAACAATGTGGCGGCCGCCGAATCGCGGGTCCGCGCTTCGTTCGAAAGCCTGCGCAACGCCGAAGAAAACACTCTTTTCAACGCGGCAAGTGCCTATATGGACGTTATCCGCGACCGTCAGGTCGCCGTGCTGACCGAACAGAACCTGCAATTCCTGACCGAGCAGGCGCGTGCGGCGCGTTCGCGCTTCGAGGTCGGCGAAGGTACGCGCACCGACGTCGCGCAGGCCGACGCCCAGCGTGCCTCCGCGGTGGCGCAGTTGAGCGCCGCCCGCGCGACGGCGCTGGCAAGCGCTGCGACCTATCGCCAGATCGTCGGCGACGAGCCGGGCAGGCTCAGGCCGGCTTCGCCGGTGTCGAAGCTGTTGCCGTCGAGCCTCGATGCGGCGATTGCGATCGCATCGGCCGAGCATCCGGCCATCCTCGCCACCGCGCATCTGGTCGACGCGGCGGCGTTTTCGGTGAAGTCTGCCGAAGGCGCGTTGCTGCCGCAACTATCGGCGTCGGCAGGTGTTTCGAGCGCCATTCGCGGCACCGCGCCCGGCTCGCTCTCCTCGACACAGGATGGCGTAACCAATTCGGCGAACATCGGCGCGACATTGACGATACCGATCTATTCCGGCGGCCGGACCTCGGCATTGGTTCGCCAATCAAAGGAATCACTTAGCCAGGCCCGTATCGAGGTCGATGTCAGCCGCGACACCGTGCGCCAAGCGGTGACCTCGGCATGGTCGCAATACACCGCCGCGCAGCAAAGCGTCACGGCCAACCGGCAGGTGGTCGCCGCCGCGCAGCTTGCCCTGAACGGCGTCATCGAAGAGCGCAATGTCGGCCAGCGCACCACGCTCGACGTGCTCAACGCGCAGGCGACCCTCATCACCGCCAAGATCAATCTTGTCAGCGCCGAACGCGACGTGGTGGTGGCAAGCTATGCCATCCTCTCGGCGGTTGGCCATTTGTCGGCAGAGCGCCTTGCGCTCAACGTGACGAAGTACAGGCCCGAAGAGCATTACGACGCCGTCAAGGACAAGTGGATCGGCCTGCGCACGCCCGACGGCCGCTGATCACCAAGCCGTGTTTTCAGCCCGCGCTCGAACGACGCGCGGGCTTCAACTCCCGACCCTAATCTGTTGAAATCCGCGATGTCGCCAGATTGGGGATTCTCGCAAGCCGTTCCGTCGGTTACGCTGTTGCCATGATTCGAATCCGGCATTGCCGGACAGGAAATCTGAGAACGAGTCACAAGGGCGGCGGATGTGACGATGGCGACGGCGAGCAGCGTACAGCGCGAACCTTCCATGGAAGAGATACTGGCTTCCATCAGAAGGATCATCGAGGACAGCGATGCCGGCCGCAAGCAGCCGGGCGATGCGGACGAGCTGCGTCAGGATCTGCAACCGGCGCCGGCAGCCGGACGGGCAGCGGAGGGGGATGCGTTCCGCTCCGAACTGCGCGGCGGACTGGAGATCGCCAAGCCGGCCACGTCGGCCGAGGTGCAGCCAGCGGCCGCGCCGGTCATTGAGCGCCTGGAAACGCCGCTCCGCCCCGGCCCGGTAAAAGCAGCGGTGACGCTGGCTGAGGTGAACGCCGCTCCCGCACCGCCCGCAAAGCCGGATCGGCCTGCGACAGCCATGGCCGCCGAGACGACCGACACCATCATTGCCGATTGGCGGCGCGAGATCGCCGCGGTAGGCGACGCGATGGTCAAGCCGGAGCGCGCCGAGCCACTCCGGACGCCGGACGCCGAGCCGGAGGCCGAGGTTTTCGAGGACGAGGCGACTGCTGGACCTGCGCCGGAGCCTTCGGAAATTGGGCCGGAGCTTTCGGAAAGCGACCCGGAACCTTCGAAAATCGGCCCGGAATCTTCGAAAATCGGATTGGCGCGTCCGGCGGTCAGCGAGCCGCCGCCCGCACGTCCGGCGATCCTTTCGGAGCATACGGGCCGGCAGGTTGCCGCCGCCTTCGGCGAGCTTTCCGACGCGTTTGCCAGCCGCAGCAAGAAGACCTTCGACGAGATGGCCGAGGAGATGCTGCGGCCCATGCTGCAGGACTGGCTGGACAACAACTTGCCGACGCTGGTCGAGCGGCTGGTGCGCGAGGAAATCGAGCGCGTCGCGCGCGGCGCGCAGTAGCAATTCGGAGAGCCGCCAATGGGCGGCGCTCGACCGACGAATTGTCGAAGTCGGCGCTGCCCCTCATCCGCCTGCCGGCACCTTCTCCCCGTATAGTGACGGGGAGAAGGGGCTGACCGCAACCTCGGCGCCTTTTCCGCAACGTTCGTGATTGGCGAAAGCTTCAGTACAGGCGTCTTTCTCTCCGTCACTATACGGGGAGAAATGCCCGGCAGGGCAATGAGGGGCAGCGCAAACCTGAAGCGATTGCCGTGCAACATTCAGTTCTGCGAGTTGCACCGAACCATCCTGGCGCTATCTATCGGCCATGCCCTTGCGGTTGACTTGGCAACAACCTTCCGATTTACACCGGACCACAAATTCCGGACAGCGCGGACCGTTTTCCCATGCTCGAAAAGACCTACGACGCCAAAGCCGTCGAGCCGAAGATTGCCAGGATCTGGGAAGAGGCCGACGCGTTTCGGGCCGGGGCCGGCGCCGAGGAGGGGGCTGAAGCCTTCACCATCGTCATCCCGCCGCCGAACGTCACCGGTTCGCTGCATATGGGCCATGCGCTCAACAACACGCTGCAGGACATTCTGGTGCGCTTCGAGCGCATGCGCGGCAAGAACGTCTTGTGGCAGCCGGGTATGGATCATGCCGGCATCGCCACGCAGATGGTGGTCGAGCGCCAGCTCATGGAAAAGCAGATCCACCGCCGCGACCTGACGCGCGATGAGTTCATCGACAAGGTCTGGGAGTGGAAGGCCGAGTCCGGCGGCGCGATCCTCAACCAGCTGAAGCGGCTCGGGGCGTCGGCCGACTGGAGCCGGGAGCGCTTCACCATGGACGAAGGCCTGTCCAAGGCCGTGCTCGAAGTGTTCGTGACGCTCTACAAGGAAGGGCTGATCTACAAGGACAAGCGCCTTGTGAACTGGGACCCGAAGCTGTTGACCGCCATCTCGGATCTCGAGGTCGAGCAGCAGGAGGTCAACGGCAATCTCTGGCACTTCCGCTATCCGGTCGAAGGCATGACATTCGATCCGGAAAATCCGAAGACCTTCATCACCGTTGCGACGACCCGCCCGGAGACGATGCTGGGCGATACGGCCGTCGCAGTCCACCCCGACGATGAACGTTTCCGGCATCTTGTCGGCAAGAACCTCATCCTGCCGATCGTTGGCCGCAGGATCCCGGTGGTGGCGGACGAGTATTCCGATCCCGAAAAAGGCAGCGGCGCGGTCAAGATCACGCCGGCGCATGACTTCAACGATTTCGAGGTCGGCAAGCGCCACCGGCTGCCGGCGGTCAACATCCTCACCGTCAATGCGGCGGTGAGCCTCAAGGACAATGAGGACTTTCTGGCCGGACTGGAAGTGACGCCGGAGCGCCAGGCCGTCTGGGACAGCCTCGACGGCCTCGACCGTTTCGATGCGCGCAAGAAGATCGTCGAGCTGATGGAGGCGGGCGGCTTTCTCGAGAAAGTCGAGCCGCATCGCCACACTGTCCCGCACGGCGACCGCGGCGGCGTGCCGATCGAGCCGTTTCTGACCGACCAATGGTATGTCAATGCGGCGGAACTGGCCAAGCCGGCGATCGCCTCGGTGCGCGAGAGCCGTACCAATTTCGTGCCCAAAAACTGGGAAAAGACCTATTTCGACTGGATGGAGAACATCCAGCCCTGGTGCATTTCGCGCCAGCTCTGGTGGGGCCACCAGATCCCTGCCTGGTACGGGCCGGACGGGCATGTCTTTGTCGAAAAAACCGAGGAAGAAGCGCTCGGTGCCGCAGTCGAATATTATCTGGCGCTGGAAGGGCCGTGGAAGGCCTGGGTCGAGGACAAGCTCGAGAATTTCCAGCCTGGCGAGATCCTGACCCGCGACGAGGACGTGCTCGACACATGGTTCTCGTCGGCGCTGTGGCCGTTCTCGACGCTCGGCTGGCCGGACCAGACGCCGGAGCTGAAGACCTATTATCCGACCGACGTGCTGGTTACCGGTTTCGACATCATCTTCTTCTGGGTCGCCCGCATGATGATGATGGGCCTGCATTTCATGGACCAGGAGCCGTTCCACACGGTCTATGTCCATGCGCTGGTTCGCGACAAGAACGGGCAGAAGATGTCGAAGTCGAAAGGCAACGTCATCGATCCGCTCGAGCTCATCGACGAATACGGCGCCGATGCGCTGCGCTTCACCTTGACGGTGATGGCAGCGCAAGGGCGCGATGTTAAGCTCGATCCGGCCCGCATTGCCGGTTATCGCAATTTCGGCACCAAGCTGTGGAACGCGACGCGCTTCGCCGAGATGAACGAAGTGGCGCGCGACGACGATTTCTGGCTGCAGGACGCCAAGCTGGCGGTCAACCGCTGGATCCTGACGGAGCTGACGCGAGCCGCGCGGGACATAACGGACGGCATCACCTCATACCGCTTCAACGAGGCGGCGGGCGCCGCCTACCGGTTCGTCTGGAACCAGTTCTGCGACTGGTACCTGGAACTGCTGAAGCCGGTGTTCATGGGCACCGACGAGGCCGCCAAGGCCGAGAGCAGGGCATGCGTCGCCTTCGTGCTGGACGAGATCTATAAGCTGCTGCATCCGATGATGCCGTTCATGACCGAGGAACTGTGGGCCGAAACCGCCGGCGAGGGCAGGCAACGGCCGTCGCTGCTTTGTCATGCGGCTTGGCCGTCGCCCGACTTCGAGGACGAGGAGGCCGCCGCCGATATCAACTGGCTGGTCGATCTCGTCTCCGGCATCCGCTCGGTGCGTTCGGAAATGAACGTGCCGCCGGCGGCGATAGCTCCCCTGATGGTGATCGGTGCCAATGACACGACACACGAAAGGCTGGAGCGCCAGGCATCGGCAATCAAGCGGCTGGCGCGGGTCGGCGACATCTCGCTGGTCGATGCGGCACCCAAGGGCTCCGCGCAGATCGTGCTTAACGAAGCGACCATCTGCCTGCCGCTCGGCAGCCTGATCGACCTTGCCGCGGAGGCAGCGCGCCTGCAGAAGGAACTTGCCAAGGTGACCGAGGAAATAGCGCGGCTCTATAAGAAGCTGTCCAACGAGAAATTCGTCGCCAACGCGCCGGAAGAGGTGGTGGAGGCCGAGCGCGAAAAACTCGCCGAATATCGCGAGGCGCAAGAGAAGCTTTCGGTGGCATTGACGCGGGTACGCGAGGCCGGCTGATCAAACAAATTGGGCCGGCTGGCCGCGATAGATTCGCCGGTCACGAATCTGCTTTCCAGATAGGCCGCCTGGCACGAAAACAGGCATTCCGCAGCGTAAATCTTGAGGCAAACTGAATGTTTTTGCCCCATTGTTGCCGTAATGTAACAATGGCTGGCTGGGCATGCAAAATGCCCCGTTTTGTAGTGATTTAGGCGGTTTTCCCGAGTTTTCTCGTCGATTTGTATTGAGCCGGCCATTTTCCCGCCTTGTCGTGAAGGCCGACACCTTGTCGGAAATGCGTTCAGCCAAGGTGTACATGTACACACGGCGAATTCGTTGTTGCGCCGTTAACCTGAATTGGTTCTAGCTTGATGCAAGGATATTTCGGGGAGGAGATTCATGTGTTATTCGCGTCTAAAAGTGCTGCTGGGCGCGGGGGCTTTTTCGCTGGCTTTGGCTGGGACGGTGCAAGCCGGGGGCTTTGACCGGGGCGGCGTCAACATCGACCAGCTGTTCGACGCGGCGCCATATTCGTTCGATGCGGGCGTGACCTATGTTTCGCCACAGCGCAAACTCAAGAATGTGCAGCGTCTGGATGGCTCGGGATTGTCGACGTCGGCGGTGGATGTTGGTGGCGACTATGCGGTGCCGCATGTCGGCATCAAGGCCAACATCTTTGAGCCCGTAGACTGTCTTGCCACCTATACGAGACCGTATGGTGCGGACGCAAATTTCGGCATGAACAACGCCTATTCACCGACAGCGGTCAAATACGCCGTCGATACAGACGATTTCGGTCTCACCTGCTCCTATAAGGTGAACGTCGGCAAGGGCGCCATGCGATTCATCGGCGGTGTCTCCTACCAGCAGGTAGACGCGTTTCTTTCCCGTCAGACACTGCTCGCCTTCGGCAATACCGGTCTCGGCGTCTTCAAGCTATCCGACGAGGCATGGGGTTGGCGTGCGGGCGCAGCCTATGAGATCCCCGAGATCGCCCTGCGCGCCAGCCTGATGTACTCTTCCAGCTACAAATATGACGGGCTGTCGGGAACCGTCGACACGACCGGCTTCAGGGGCGCCTTTCCGGCGGATCTGGTTCCTGGCTCTACCGGCGTGTACCCAGTCTCGGCGTCGGCTGAGATACCTCAGGCTCTGGAATTCAAGCTGCAGAGCGGTATAGCTCCTGGCTGGCTGGCCTTTGGTTCCATCCGCTGGCAGGAGTGGAGCAAGCTTGGCGTCATTGCCATCAATGGCGTGCGCAGTCCGGTAACCGGTGCTCCCTCGCCCGTTTCATTCGACCTGCTTTATCGCGACGGCTGGACGGTCACGGGCGGTATCGGTCACAAGTTCACCGATCAATTGTCGGGCGTGGTTTCGCTGACCTGGGATCGCGGCACCTCGACGACCTCCGGCTATCAGTCGGATACCTGGGCCGTGGCCAGCGGCGTCTCCTATTCGCCGAACGATCAGGTCGAGGTCAGGCTCGGCGGCTCGATCGGTGTGCTGACGAGCGGGTCATCGACTTTCAGCGGTGTCGGCGACGTGGCAAATGCCGTCACCTATACCTACGGCAACGACCTGCTTCTCGCCGGTTCGGCTTCCGTCAAGATCAAGTTCTAACTATTAATTTTTAAACGACAAAACGGCCGGGCACTGCCCGGCCCTTCGTTGGGTGCGTGGCGTCCGGCATTCGGCCGGCGCAACAATTGTCCCCATGATGTTCGCTCCTGTAATTGTGACGTTTTGGCAACAGTTTCTGAACAACCCTCGCGCCACCCGGCCGCCCGGGAACATTGCCCATTTCCCGCCATAAACCCGGCGCACCTCGAACTTGTCTCGGGACACGCGCCAAAAGGCTAGGCGAAGAGGCAGGCCGCACCGCCCGCGGCAAGGACGAGTATGGACGCCAGAGGGATCTCCAAGGCCAAGCTGCCGAGCCGCCACGTGACCGTTGGTCCCGAGCGGGCGCCGCATCGCTCCTACCTCTATGCGATGGGGCTGTCGTCGGCTGAGATCGCGCAGCCGCTGGTCGGTGTCGCCAGCTGCTGGAACGAAGCAGCACCCTGCAACATCTCGCTGATGCGCCAGGCGCAAGTGGTCAAGAAGGGCGTGGCATCCGCCAATGGCACGCCACGCGAATTCTGCACCATCACCGTCACCGACGGCATCGCCATGGGCCATCAGGGCATGAAGTCGTCGCTGGTGTCGCGCGAGGTCATCGCCGACTCGGTCGAGCTCACCATGCGCGGCCATTGCTACGATGCGCTGGTCGGATTGGCCGGTTGCGACAAGTCGCTGCCCGGCATGATGATGGCCATGGTGCGCCTCAACGTACCGTCGATCTTCATCTATGGCGGCTCGATCCTGCCCGGCAGCTACCGTGGCCGGCAGATCACTGTACAGGACGTGTTCGAGGCGGTGGGCCAGCATTCGGTCGGCACCATCAGCGACGCCGAGCTGCTCGAGATCGAGCAAGCCGCCTGTCCGTCGGCCGGCTCCTGCGGCGCCCAGTTCACCGCCAACACCATGGCCACCGTCGCTGAGGCGATCGGCCTGGCGCTGCCCTATTCCTGCGGCGCGCCGGCACCCTACGAGATGCGCGACCGCTTCAATTTCGCTTCCGGCGAAAAGATCATGGAGCTGATCGCAAGGAACATCCGCCCGCGCGACATCGTTACTATAGAAGCGTTGGAAAATGCCGCGACCGTGGTCTCGGCCACCGGCGGCTCGACCAACGCGGCGCTCCATCTGCCGGCGATCGCGCATGAGGCCGGGATAAAGTTCGACCTTTTCGACGTGGCCAGGATATTCGAGAAAACACCCTATATCGCCGACCTCAAGCCGGGCGGCAAATACGTCGCCAAGGACATGTTCGAGGCCGGCGGCATTCCGCTCTTGATGAAGACGCTGCTCGACCATGGCTATCTTCATGGCGATTGCCTGACGGTGACCGGCCGCACTTTGGCCGAAAATATGGAACATGTTTCCTGGAATGACAGCCAGGATGTGGTCCGTCCCGCCAACAGGCCGATTACCCAGACCGGCGGGGTCGTGGGTTTGAAGGGTAACCTTGCCCCGGAAGGCGCGATCGTGAAGGTCGCTGGTATGGCGGAGCTGAAATTCTCGGGTCCGGCGCGCTGCTTCGATTCGGAAGAGGAATGTTTCGAAGCGGTTACGCATCGCAACTATAGGGAAGGCGAGGTTCTCGTCATCCGTTACGAGGGTCCGCGCGGCGGCCCGGGCATGCGCGAAATGCTGTCGACGACGGCGGCTCTCTACGGCCAGGGCATGGGCGGCAAGGTGGCGCTCATCACCGACGGGCGTTTTTCGGGCGCAACGCGCGGTTTCTGCATCGGCCATGTCGGGCCGGAAGCGGCAGTGGGCGGCCCGATCGGGCTGCTTAGGGATGGCGACTTGATCTCGATCGATGCGGTGAACGGCACGATCGAGGTTGCATTGTCCAAAGCCGAACTGGCGGCGAGGGCAAAGGCATGGAAGGCGCGCACGACCGACTATCAGTCGGGTGCGATCTGGAAATACGCACAGACGGTCGGATCTGCCCGCGACGGCGCGGTCACCCATCCCGGCGGTGCCAAAGAAACACACTGCTATGCGGACATCTGAGTTGTTGAGGTCGTCTGTCCTTTCGGCACTGGTTGCGCTCGCCACGTTTGGCGCGACCTTGGGCGCCGTCGGCCAGGCCATGGCCTTCGACGACAAGGTGTTCGACGACAAGACCGGCGTGAAGCCGCAGTCGAGCCCGTGGGCGGTGTTCCAGTTCGGCTTTTCCGCCTACAAGAACGGCCATAAGGAGCAGGCCGCGGAAGCGTACAAATATGCCGCCGAGAACGGCCAGATCGGTGCCACCTGGAAGCTTGCACGCATGTATGCCGAAGGCGATGGCGTGGCGCGAGACGACTACGCGGCATTCAAGTTCTTCAGCGAGATCGTCGACCAGGATGTCGAGCCCGGTTCGCCGGAGGAAAGCTATGTTTCGGACGCGCTGGTGGCGCTTGGCGACTATCTGAGGAAAGGCATTCCCGGCAGCCCCATCGAGGAGAACGAGGTGGCGGCCCAGGAATATTACATGCGTGCCGCCGCCAACTACCGCAACCCGAACGCCCAGTTCGAGATGGGCCAGATGTTCCTCAAGGGCGAGGGCGGCGTCAAGGCCAGCGTCAAGCAGGCCGGACGCTGGTTCCAGCTGGCGGCCGAAAAGGGCCATGCGGGCGCGCAGGCGACGCTCGGCAACCTGCTCTTCCAAAGCGGCAAGATCGTGCGGGGGCTGGCGATGATGACCGCGGCGCTCGAACGGGCCCCACCCGCCGACCAGCCATGGATCCGCGGCATGCAGGAAGAAGCGTTTGCGGCCGCCGGCGAAGCCGACCGTCGCACCGCGATCTCGCTGGCCGACGACATCCTCACCAAGGGTGGCGGCGACCAATAGGTCGGCGGGATTGTCGATTTAAATCAGTTCGCGGTCGGTTCCGCCGGCACGCCGCCGGGCGCCGGTGTTGAGATCGGCGTGCCCTGCAGATGTGGGGCCAGCGTGTTCTCCGGGCAGCCATCCCGCTGCTTTGTCCAGGACGTGTTGTTGAGCACCATCTCGCAACGGGCGAGGTAGCTTTGGCCTGCAAGCGTCAGGCAGGCGACCCGGCCGATCTGGAATGATTTTCCGTTAGCCAGGCACTCTGCATCGGCAAAAGCCGGCGTGGCCACCGCCATCGCAAGCGCGCAGCCGATCAGGCAGAGTGCAAATCGAGTAGTCATGGGAACCCCAGCCACCATGATGATTTCTCATCAAACGCGCGATTTGTGGCGATAAGAGGTCCACTTATCAATGTGCCGCCGGACAGCAGCTCTGGTCAGGCCGGCCGCAACGCCAGATCGATCGCCACCGGCACATGGTCGGAGGGCTTTTCCCAGGCGCGCACCTGTTTTTCGATCGAAGCCGAGGAAAACCAATTGGCGGCTTCGGGCGACAGAAGCAGGTGGTCGATGCGGATGCCGTTGTTCTTCTGCCAGGCGCCGGCCTGATAGTCCCAGAACGTAAAGACGTCCGGGGCGTCGGTGACGGCACGCACGGCTTCGGTGAAGCCGAGATTCTTCAGGCGGCGAAACGCCTGCCGCGTTGCGGGTTGGAACAGCGCATCGCTTAGCCAGTTTTCCGGATATTTCGCATCGGCCGGCTCGGGGATGACATTGTAGTCGCCGGCCAGAACCAGCGGCTCTTCCAGTGCAAGCCGCTCCTCGGCCCAGCGCTCCAGCCGCGCCATCCAGGAAAGCTTGTAGGAGAACTTCTTCTCGTCGTCGATCGGGTTGCCGTTCGGCAGATAGATCGAGGCAACGCGCAAGGCGCCCTTGTCGGTCGAGAACACGCCTTCGATAAAACGCGCCTGTTCGTCGGCATCGTCGCCCGGCAAGCCGCGATTGACCTCGTCGAAACGCAGCTTCGACAGGATGGCGACGCCGTTGAAGCCTTTTTGGCCGTAAGTCTCGACATTGTAGCCGAGCGCCTCGATCTCGGCGCGGGGAAACTGCTCGTCGACGGTCTTGATCTCCTGCAGGCAGGCGATGTCTGGCGCGCTTTCCGTCAGCCAATGGGTCAAATTGCCGATGCGGGCGCGGACGCCGTTGATGTTCCAGGTGACGATTTTCATGACGGCCTCGATAGGCTGGTGGTCCGGAGACTAGCGATCCGGTGGATGACGTTCGACAAGGCCGATCGTATTGCCTGCCGGGTCCTTTAGGAAGGCCATCCATTCGCTTTCCCCCGCCTGGCCGAACAGGCCTTCGGTGTCGCGATGGACGAGCGCCGGCGGCGCGGTGAAGGGAACGCCGGCGGCCTTGGCCGAAGCGTGGAACTCTTCGAGGCCCGATATGTCGAGATAGACGGTGCCGGCCGGCAGGCCGTCGGTGAAAAGCAGGCGCACGTCACCGGCCAAGATGAAGGCGATGCCCGGCGGATCGAAACGCGCGTGCAGGCTCATGCCGAGCACCTCGCGCCAGAACGCCAGCGTTGCATCGAGGTCGCGTCCGGCGGAAAGCGCGACCTGACGGACCGCGCCGATGTCGGGCATTTCTAGATCGAGAAGCTGGTGCCGCAGCCGCAGGAGGCGACCGCATTGGGGTTTCTGATCTGGAACGACTGGCCCATCAGATCGTCGACGAAATCGATCACCGAGCCGCCCATATAGACCAGCGACAGGTCGTCGATCAGCACGGTGGCGCCGTCCTTTTCGATGGCGACGTCGTCGTCATTGCGCCTGTCGACCAGGTCGAACTTGTAGGAAAAGCCGGAACAGCCGCCGCCCTCGACCGAAACGCGCAGGGCCGTCTTACCGGCTTCGCTCGCCACGATCTTGGCGATCCGCTTGGCGGCGGCGTCGGTCATCTCGACTTTCATGGCGGTCTTGGCATCAGCGCCCATGGGCGTCACCTTGCTTTCGGTTTCGTATGATAGGTATGAAGCGCGACGGGGCAAGTCAACTGCGGCATACGCTATGACCAACGAGTTGGGCGACATCGGATTCGGCTATCGGCCGCGCGCGGCCTATGCCAGCGACCCGGCGAAGTCGCGCGGGCGGCTGTTCGACGAGGTGGAAAGCCCGACGCGCACGCCGTTCCAGCGCGACCGCGACCGCATCATCCATTCGACGGCGTTCCGCCGGCTGAAGCACAAGACGCAAGTGTTCGTCGCACACGAAGGCGACCATTACCGCACAAGGCTGACGCATTCGATCGAGGTGGCGCAAATTGCACGCGCTCTGGCGCGGGCGCTGCGCGGCGACGAGGACCTGGCCGAGGCGGTGGCTCTGGTGCACGACTTCGGCCACACGCCCTTCGGCCATACCGGCGAGGACGCGCTGAACGAGAAGATGGCCGCCTGGGGCGGCTTCGATCACAATGCGCAATCGCTGCGTGTGGTGACGCGGCTGGAGCGGCGCTATGCCGAGTTCGATGGGCTGAACCTCACATGGGAAACGCTGGAGGGGCTGGTCAAGCATAATGGTCCGCTGACCGATGCCAAGGGCAAAGGGCTGAAGGGGCCGGTGCCGCAGGCGATCCGCGACTATTCCGAACTGCACGACCTCGAGCTCGACCGCTTCGCCGGTATCGAGGCGCAGTGCGCGGCGATTGCCGACGACATCGCCTACAACACCCACGACATCGATGACGGCTTGAGGGCAGGGCTGCTGACGCTGGACATGCTGGAGGGCGTCTCGCTGCCGGGGTCGATCCTCAAGGGCGTGCGTCAGCGCTATCCGGCGCTCGATGACGTACGCACCGGCCACGAGCTGATGCGCCGGCAGATCACCATCATGGTCGAGGACGTGATCGTCTCGACGACAGCCAATCTGGCGCGCATCAAGCCCGGCACCGCCGAAGCGGTAAGGGCGGCCGGCGAGCCGATGGTGAGCTTCTCCGCCGAGACGGCCGTATTGGAAAAGGAGCTGAAGGCCTTTCTCTACAAACACCTCTACCGGCATGCGGAGGTCATGCGGGTGCGCGCCGATGCCGACCAGATCGTCAGGGACCTGTTCGACGTCTATTTCGCCGATCCGCGCGCTATGCCGGATGGCTGGCGCGAAGGGCTCGATCGGGCAGAGGACCGCGTCAAGGCGCGCAGTGTTGCCGATTTCCTGGCCGGCATGACGGACACTTATGCGCTCAAGGAACACAGGCGTTTGTTTGACCATACGCCGGATTTGAGCTAGGGCGGGCGCGATTTTGCCGGCCAACGAGCCGGATCCCTGCAAAACCGTCAGAGCCACAGCAATGAACATCTTCGCCGATTTCAACGCGCGAATCATAAAGGCCGTCGAAGCGCTTGATTTGAAAGACAAGGATGGCGTGTCGCCGGACCTGTCGCGCATCGCCGTCGAGCCGCCGCGCGATGCCAGCCATGGCGATCTCGCGACCAACGCAGCCATGGTGTTGGCCAAGCCGACCGGCCAGAACCCGCGCGCGCTGGCCGAAAGGCTGGCCGAGGCGCTGCGCGCCGACGAGGATATCGCGGCCGCCGAGATCGCCGGCCCGGGCTTCGTCAATCTCAGGCTCAAGGACGGCTTCTGGCAGGCGCATCTGACGGCGCTGCTCGGCGAAGGCCGCAATTACGGCCGCTCGACTATCGGCGGCGGCAAGAAAACCAATGTCGAATATGTCTCGGCCAACCCGACCGGCCCGATGCATGTCGGCCATTGCCGGGGTGCCGTGGTCGGCGACGCGCTCGCCAATCTGATGGCCTTCGCCGGTTACGACGTGACCAAGGAATACGTCATCAACGATGCCGGTTCGCAGATCGACGTGCTCGGCCGCTCAGTCATGCTGCGCTACCGCGAGGCGCTCGGCGAGGAAATCGGCGACATTCCGGCCGGGCTTTATCCAGGCGACTATCTCGTCCCGGTCGGCCAGGCGCTGGCCAGCGAATTCGGCCGCTCCCTGCTGCAGATGCCGGACGAGGAGGCGCTTGCCATCGTCAAGGACAGGACGATCGACGCGATGATGGCGATGATCCGCGAGGATCTGGCGCTGCTCAACGTGCATCACGACGTCTTCTTCTCCGAGCGGACGCTGCATGCGAACAACGCCCGCAAGATACGCTCGGCGATCAGCGACCTGACGCTGAAGGGCCACATCTACAAGGGCAAGCTGCCGCCGCCCAAGGGCGAGAAGCCGGACGACTGGGAGGACCGCGAGCAGACGCTGTTCCGCTCGACCGCGGTCGGCGACGACATGGACCGGGCGCTGGTCAAGTCGGACGGCACCTTCACCTATTTCGCCGCCGATGTCGCCTACCTCAAGGACAAGGTCGATCGCGGCTTCGTCGACCTGATCTATGTGCTTGGCGCCGATCATGGCGGCTACGTGAAACGGCTGGAAGCGCTTGCCCGGGCGATTGCCGGCGACGAGGTCAAGCTTACCGTGCTGCTTTGCCAGCTGGTGAGGCTTTTTCGCGCCGGCGAGCCGGTGCGGATGGGAAAGCGAACTGGCAATTTCGTCACTCTTCGGGAGGTCATCGAAGAAGTTGGACGAGATGCAGTTCGCTTCATGATGCTCTACCGCAAGAACGACGCGCCGCTCGACTTCGACTTCGCCAAGGTGACCGAGCAGTCGAAGGACAATCCGGTGTTCTACGTGCAGTATGCCTCGGCGCGCTGCCATTCGGTGTTCCGGCAGGCGAGCGAGCAATTGGGCGAGGCCATGTTCGACCGCAACCAGCTGGCCGCCGAAGTGGCTTTGCTGACCGATGAGGGGGAGATCGGCCTGATCAGGAAGCTCGCCGAATATCCTCGGCTGATCGAAGCCGCGGCGCTCGCGCTCGAGCCCCACCGGCTGGCATTTTACCTCTACGAACTCGCTTCCAGCTTCCACGGACACTGGAACCGGGGCACCGACAATCCCGACTTACGTTTTGTTAAGGTTAACGACCGACAATTGACGCATGCCAGACTAGGGCTGGTGCAGGCTGTTTCGGACGTTTTGACGTCCGGCCTGACGCTGATCGGAGCCAATGCGCCCACCGAAATGCGTTAGGTTTGAGTAAAAAACCTGTCACCTTTTGCCCACATTGCGCTGGTAAGGGCCAACCCTACGCGACGTCCATGGCGTCCGAATGAGTGCGAGTTCGGGAACAATAATGGCAGACAGAACCCAGCTGAGAGCAGCCGACCACAACGACATCGCCAACGATGATCCGTTCGCGGAACTGACCAGGATCATGGGGTTCGACCCGCGCCAGCCGGTCAAACCGCAAACGCCGGCCCAGCCGAAAACCGCTGCCGCCGAACCGTCGGTGGACGAGGGCGATTTCGAGATCGATCTCGAGAAGGAGTTGATGGGCGAATTCGGCGCCGACGCCAATGACAATGCTTCCTCTGCCAAGCTTCGCGAGCCGACACCCGAACCGGCCGCCGCCGACGAAATGGAGGACGCGCTTGCTGCCTCGTTCGAACAGGATTTCGCGTTCGACGACAGTGCGGCGGATGATGCTGCTCCTGTTGCGGCCACTTCTGTTGCCGCCGACGAAATTGCCTCCGCCCCCGAAACGGCATTCGCTTCCGCCGTCGAGCCGGAGCTCGACGACGAGTTCGATAACGCCGTCGCCGGCTCGCTCGAAGACGTGTCGCCGTTCGAGGACGACCTTTCGAGTGACGACGAACTTGCCGCCTCTGTCGACCAGGATTTTCGGCACGACGACGATGTGACGGCCAAGATCGCGGTGACCGGCGAGAATGAACCCAGGGCCGCAGCCGGGGCGATCGAGCCGGTCGACGAGCCCGCCTTCGACGATGAGTTCGACAATGCCGTGGCAAGTTCGCTCGAAGACGAGCTGATGCTCGAAGAGCATGAGCCGATGGAGCAGACCGTCGCCGTTGAAACCGCCGCGCAAGCGGCCACGCCTGCGTTCGATGACGAGTTCGACGATGCCGTTGCAAGCTCGCTCGAAGACGAGCTGATGTTCGACGAGCATGAGCCGGCGGAAAACGTCGCCGCCCCGGCATCGCCGGTTGAGGCGGTCTCGGCCGATGAGGATCTTGCCGGCCATCTCGATGATGCCATGGCCGATGTCGACATGGACTTCGACGTTCGCTCGAACGGGCCTGCCGAAATCGAAGAACCAGAGTTTATCGAAGACCCAGAGGCCGCCCGGCTTTCCGGCACGGCCGCTGAAGCGGCGTTCGACGACGATTTCGATCTGAGCTTCGACGATGCGCCTGCCGAGGAAGCCGAAGAGCCCGTGGCGCAAGTTGCGGCCGAACCAGTGGCGCCAGCCGCTGTCGTCCCGACGGCCCCAGTGGCTGAGGAACGCAGCCTGGAAGACGAACTGAACGCGCTGCTCGGTGCGATGAGCACACGGCCGGCACAAGCGGTCAACGAACCTCAGACAAGCCAGCAGTCTGCCCAGCAGCCCGTGATGGCTGTTCAGCAGCCTATCGCGCCGGTAATTCAGAAGCCAGCAGTGGCCGCTGAACAGCCAATGGCGGCGGTCAAAGACGTCGCCAACGAACCGGTGCATGCTGTCGACGAGCTGGATTGGGAACTCGACGAGCACGAGCCCGCTGAGCCGCCGCAGTCCAGTGCCGCCGATGACGCCGATCTTGGCAGTGTCCTCCTCGATGAGCTTGAAGGCGAGGATTTCGGTGTTGAAGCCGCTGCCGGACCCGCGGATGATCTCGACAGCGATGCGCTCGATGCCGACTTCGCCAGGAACATCGGCCTGGATCATGACTCGGCCGACAAGAGTGCGGCAGCTGCTGCCGAAGAAGACCCGCTCGATGCGCTGAACTGGCTGACGACACGCGCCACGCCGCCCGAGCCGGCCCGCTCGTGGAGCCGCGTGACACCGGTCGCACAGCCTCAGCCCGCTTTTGCAAGCCAGCCGGTAGCTTCGGCGCGTCCGGCACCACCGCCGCAGCCGGCTGCAACGCCGTCCTATCGGGCCGCACCGGTCGAAGAGAGGCCATCCTATGAAGATCGGCCCGCCTACACGGAAGCTGCACCAAGCTCGCATCAGCAGCCTTCCGCCTATGACGAGATGCCCGATGTCGAGACGGTCGACGTGCCCGAGCGCGTCGTGGCGCTGGCGGACGATCTCGACATTCCGGAGCTCAACTTCGACGATGACGAGCCGGTGGCGCCCGCCTACGACGATCTCGATGCCGATTTTGCCAGCCTTCTCACCGAAATGAATGCCACGGATATAGCGCCTGCCCCGGTGCGCAGTGCTGGCTATGACGATGAATACGATGCCGGCTTCGTGTCTGGCTATAAGCAAGATCGTAGCGAGACGCGCGCCTATGGCGCCAAGCCTGCGGAAGCCCCCGTCAGCGCGGCGGCCGCTTCCTATGCCGATGCAGCGGACGGTTTCGATCTGGGCCCATTGCCTGGCGGCCAGCCGGTTTCGCAAGCCGACGATTTCACCTTCGATGAGCTCGACTACGATCCCGAACTGGACGAGGAGATGTCGGTTCCGGGCCTCGCCGAACGCGAGGCCGAAAGGCAGCCGCGCAGGCGCGGGCTGCTGATAGGTGCGGTGGTCGGCGCCGTGGCGATCGCCGGAGGCCTTGGCGCCTTTGCGTTGACCCTCGGAGGCAAGAGCGGCGGCGATGCGCCGGTCATCGTCAAGGCCGACAACAGGCCGATCAAGATCAAGCCGGAAAATCCAGGCGGCACCGTCGTGCCGAACCAGGACAACAAGGTTTATGACGCTGTGGTCAAGGGCGCCAAGCCCGCCGAGCCGGTTCAGCAGAAGCTGGTTACCAACACCGAAGAGCCCGTGGACCTGAAAGCCAACGAACCGGAGAGCCGCGTCGTCGATCTTTCGCCCAATGACCCCGATGCCGCGGACGATATCGACGCGCCCGGCACCGAGGCGTCTGATAGCAATGCGTCTGGCACCAACGCGCGTGACACCAGCGCGCCTGACACCAATGCGCTTGGCGCCAATGCGGCTGGCGCTACCGAAACCGCCGCCGCACCGGCGCCCAAGTCCGAGGATCGCATCGCGCAGGTTCTGCAGGAGGCCGAGAAGGGTGCAACCCCCGAGATCGTCGCTGTTGCGCCGCGCAAGGTACGGACCATGGTCGTGAAACCTGACGGCTCGCTCGTGGCGCGCGAGGATCCGGCGCCCGCCGCCCCGCAGATGGCTGCTGCCGAGCCGGCCGATCCGGCGCCGCAGCACGTGGCTCCGGCCGCCCAGGCCGACGCCGCGGCGCAGACCGGCACCGTGCCCCTGATCGACCAATTGACAAGTGATCCGAAGATTGGCGACCAGGCGAGCGGCGATCAGGCCGAAACCTCCAAGCTGCAGCCGGCGCCCAAGCCCGACACAAAGGCTGAAGCCAAGCCGTCGGCCAGCAAGCAGTCCGCCAGCACCCCGGCCACGGTTCCGGTGGCGCCGCAGCGCCCGTCCGACCAGCCGGTCGACGTGGTCGGCGAGGTCAAGCCCGATCAGGTCGCTTCCATCGATCCGGCCGCGGCCGGCGCTGGTTCGTGGTCGATACAGATCGCTTCGCAGCCGACAGTCGAAAGCGCCCAGGCGACTTATCAGGATCTGCAGCGCCGCTACGGCAGCGTGCTTTCCGGCCGCACCGCCAACATCGTCAAGGCCGAGATTGCCGGCAAGGGCACCTTCTACCGCGTCCGCGTTCCGGCGCAGTCTCGCAACGAGGCGATCAAACTGTGCACCAGCTACAAGGCTGCCGGCGGCAATTGCTTCGTGTCCCACTAGGCACCAAAACCTCTCGAAAAGCCGGCGTCCGCGCCGGCTTTTTTGCGTGAACGGAAACCTCTGAAGGCAATTGCGGGCGATTCCCTTTGTCGGCGCGAAGCTCTAAACTGTTCCGCATGACCGAATCAAAATCCATGATCCTCGGCTGCGCCGGGAAATCACTGACCCGCGACGAGATCCGTTTCTATCGCAACGAATGCCCGTGGGGCTTCATCCTGTTTGCGCGCAATATCGGCGAGACCGAGCAGATCCGCGATCTGGTCGCCGCGATGCGCGACTGCGTCGGGCGTGCGGATGCGCCGGTGTTCATCGACCAGGAGGGCGGCCGGGTGCAGCGCCTACGGCCGCCGCTGGCGCCGAACTATCCGGCTGCCGGTGCACTCGGCGCCTTGTGGCGCGACGACCATGACGCCGGCACCCGTGCCGCATGGCTGATGGCGCGGCTGCATGCCTTCGACCTGCTGCGCTACGGCATCACGGCGGATTGCCTGCCGGTGCTCGACGTGCCCATCGAGGGCGCCAGCGACGTCATCGGCGCGCGCGCCTATGGCAAGGAGCCGCGCGCCGTCATCGAATTGGGTCGCGCCGCGGCGGAAGGCCTGATGGCGGGCGGCGTGCTGCCGGTGATGAAGCATATTCCCGGTCATGGAAGGGCCTTCGCCGATACGCATTTCGAACTGCCGACCGTCGACGCCTCGATCGGCGACTTGCAGCGGCATGATTTTGCCCCGTTCAGGGAGCTCAACCATTTGCCGATGGCGATGACGGCGCATGTCGTCTATAGCGCGATCGACCCGAAGAACCCGGCCACCACATCCGGCAAGGTCATCGAAAAGATCATCCGCGGCGAAATCGGCTTCGACGGGCTGTTGATGAGCGACGACACCTCGATGAAGGCACTTTCTGGGGATTTCCCGTCAAAGGCGGCCGCTATCCTTGCGGCGGGCTGCGATCTGGTCCTTCACTGCAACGGCGTGTTCGAGGAGATGGCCGGCATTGCATCGCGCACGACCGGGCTGGAAGGCAAGTCGTTTGAGCGCGCGGAGCGGGCGCTGACCTATATCAGGAACCGTGACGTGGCGGACGAGACCGAGATTCGGGCCGAATTTGCCAGTTATTTCGACGCGGTGGCCTAGCATCAAAGGAAGCGAAGTGGCGGAAACATTGGACCTGAAGGCCGGCAAGGCCGCACCGATGGACCGCTTGTGGGCCGAGAACGACGATTCTCGGCTGACCGGCGATCCGGCGTTGGTCGTCGATGTGGCCGGCTTCGAAGGTCCGCTCGATCTTCTGCTGCATCTTGCCCGCAATCAGAAGGTCGACCTGTCGCGCATCTCGATCCTGGCGCTGGCCGAACAGTATCTGGCCTTCGTCGAGAAGGTGAGGGCGCTGAGGCTGGAGCTTGCCGCCGACTATCTGGTGATGGCGGCGTGGCTGGCGTTTCTCAAGTCGAAGCTCCTGATCCCCAAGCAGCCCGGCGACGAAGGCGAAAGCGGCGAGGAACTGGCGGCAGTGCTGCAGTTCCGGCTGAAGCGGCTGGAGGCGATGCGCGACGCGGCGGCACGGCTGGTCAACCGCAACCGGCTCGGACGCGACGTGTTTGCACGCGGCATGCCGGAAATGGTCATCGTCGAGAAGCGCAATGCCTATTCGGCCTCGCTCTACGACCTGTTGACCGCCTATGCCCAGCAGCGCCAGAAGCAGGCAATAACCAATGTGACGATCGCCAGGCGCGGCGTGTGGTCGCTCAAGGATGCGCGCGACGTGCTGACCAGGCTGATCGGGTCGCTGCGCGACTGGACGGCGCTCGACAGTTTCCTGGTCGAATATCTGGCCGGCCCGGAAGAGCGGCGCACCGCGGTTGCCAGTTCGTTTGCGGCGACGCTGGAACTGGTGCGCGAAGGCAAGATGGAAATGCGGCAGGACCAGGTGTTCGCGCCGCTTTATCTGCGCGGCCGCGCCCAGGCCATCAAGATAGTCGAGGTAACACCATGAGCGAACGCGCCAACGCTTCGGTCATTCCGTTCAAGGTCGACGACGACGCCGAGCAAGGCGCGGTCGCCGAAAACCCGGCACAAAATCAGGGGCAGAATTTGTCGCGGAATCCTGGCGAGCGGCTGCATATGGCGGAGGCCGTACGGATGGCCGAGGCGATCGTATTCGCCAGCGCCGAGCCGGTCAGCGAAAAACAGCTCACTTCGCGACTGCCCGACGGCATCAACATTGCCGCGGCGATGGCCGACCTGCAGCAGATCTATGCGCGGCGCGGCGTCAATTTGGTGCGCGTCGGCGATGCCTGGGCGTTTCGCACCGCCGGCGACCTTGCGTTCCTGATGAGCCGTGACACGGTGCAGCAGCGCAAACTGTCCCGCGCTGCCCTCGAAGTGCTGGCGATCATCGCCTACCACCAGCCGGTAACGCGCGCCGAGATCGAGGACATCCGCGGCGTCGAGACCTCAAAGGGGACGCTCGACACGCTGATGGAGACCGAATGGGTGAGGATGCGCGGCCGGCGCCGCACGCCCGGCCGTCCCGTCACCTACGGCACGACCGACATTTTCCTCGACCATTTCGCGCTGGAGGAGATCCGCGATCTCCCCGGCATGGAGGAATTGAAAGGTGCCGGGCTGCTGTCCGGCCGCATGCCGTCGAATTTCTCGGTGCCGCTGCCGCCGGCCGACCCCGATGCGCTCACCGACGACGAGGATCCGCTGACCGACATCGACCTCGAAGAACTCGGCCTTTTGACGCCGCGCGTCACGGAAGATTGAGCCGAGCGCCATCTTAAAGCCACAGGCAGGATGGAACTGCGCCGATTGGTAGCGGGCCGCCGTGCCGAAAGTGCGTGACTTCGGCCACTCATTCATGAACTCTGTCGCAGTTCTGTTTGAATCCGAACCCGAAAGCGCATAGATCAGCGTCTGGGAAACCGTTCGAGAGAGATTTGCTATGGGTTCATTTTCGATTTGGCACTGGATGATCGTTCTGGTGATCGTGCTGCTGGTCTTCGGCCGCGGCAAGATCCCCGAGCTGATGGGCGACATGGCCAAGGGCATCAAGAGCTTCAAGAAGGGCATGGCGGACGACGACGCTGCCGAGGACAAGCGTACCGTCGAACACCGTGCCGACGAAACCGTTTCGGTACCGAAGGAAAAGGCCAGCAAAAGCTGAGCCCAAACTTTAGTCGGAACGTATAGCCATGTTCGAAGTCGGCTGGACCGAGATGCTGGTGATCGCGATCGTCATGATCGTGGTCGTCGGGCCCAAGGATTTGCCCAACATGCTGCGCACCTTCGGCCGCACAACGGCGAAGCTGCGCGCCATGGCTTCCGATTTCCAGCGGCAGTTCAACGATGCGTTGAAGGAAGCCGAGCTCGACGACGTCAAGAAGTCGGTCGATTCGCTGAGAAGCCTCAATCCGGCAGCCGAGATCAGGAAGCAGCTCAATCCCTTCGAGCAGGCCGCCGCCGACGTCCGTTCCGGCGTCGACGCAGTGATGAAACCCAAGCCGGCCGTCGATGCCGCCGCTTCGACAGAGCAGACAGCCGAGCCGCTGAAGAACGGCGCAACGACGATGCCGGGCGTCAGCCCGCCGGAGCCGACGCCGGCCACGTCGATCTTTCCGGCGATGACGGACGAGTCCGTCGTAGCGCCGGCAGTGCAGGTGCAAACGGCTGCAGCGGCCGTGCCGAAAAAAGCACCTGCGGCAAAGAAGAAGCCAGCGCCCGCGAAAGCCGCGGCCGCCGCGCCGGCCAAGCCGGCAAAGACCGCTGCGCCGAAGGCTGCCGCAAAAGCTGAGCAAAAAGCGCAGTCGTCAGCGGCGAAGAAGCCGGCGTCAGCAACGAAGAAGCCGGCCGCCAGGAAAACGGCGGGAGCCGCCAAGTGAGCGTTTCGGACAAGGAAAAGGACGAGATAGAAAAATCGTCGGCTCCGCTGATGGAGCACCTGATCGAGTTGCGCCGGCGGCTGATCTGGTCGATTGGCGGTTTTTTTGTTGCCTTCCTGGTCTGCTTCTTTTTCGCCAAGCGGCTGTTCAACCTTCTGGTCATTCCGTTCAGATGGGCGACCCAATGGGCCGGGCTCGACCCGCACAAGGTCGAGCTGATCTATACGGCGCCACAGGAGTTCTTCTTTACCCAGGTCAAGCTCGCCATGTTCGGCGGCATGGTCATCGCCTTTCCGCTGATCGCCACGCAGATCTACAAATTCATCGCGCCCGGCCTCTACAAAAACGAGCGCAACGCCTTCCTGCCGTTCCTGATCGCCTCGCCAATCCTGTTCCTGATGGGCGCATCGCTGGTCTATTTCTTCTTCACGCCGATGGTGATGTGGTTCTTCCTCGCCATGCAGCAGACCGGCACCAACGACCAGGTGCAGATTTCGCTGCTGCCGAAAGTGTCCGAATATCTCAGCCTGATCATGACGCTGATCTTCTCCTTCGGCCTGGTGTTCCAGCTGCCGGTGGTGACAAGCCTGATGACGCGGGTCGGCATGCTGTCGTCCACGGCCCTGGCCGAGAAGCGCAAATGGGCGATCGTCATCGCCTTCGTGGTGGCGGCGGTGCTGACGCCGCCCGACCCGATGAGCCAGATCGGCCTCGCCATTCCGACGATCCTGCTCTACGAGGTCTCGATCTGGTCGGCCCGGCTGATCGAACGCAGCAAGGAGCGCGACCGTGTGGCCCGCGAAAAGCAGGACGCCACCGAAGAGGTGGCCGAAAAGCCGGCGGACGCGTCTTCGACGTAGGTTCGGTTGAAGCGGGCAGCATTTTTTTGCCGGCCATGGCAACTTTGTTCTTGCTTTGTGCCGGCAGCTATGCTACTAATTTAAGTATGGTGCCAATTGGCTCCAAAAACCCGCCTCTCGAGGCGGGTTTTTGTTTCCGGGGTTCTTTCGATCGAACGTTGCGTGTGCTGCCTACCTGAGGTCGGCGCGAAGGAACTCTGCCTTGACGTCTTGTATCGATGCGGTTTACGCCCTCTGGTCTTTGTTTTGGGCATTTCCTTGCCCCGAAACCGCCGTGCCGAGGACGAACAGACCATGCTTGACATCAAATGGATTCGCGACAACCCAAAGGCCCTTGTCGAAGCGCTGAAGAAGCGCTCGTGGTCGGCTGAGGATGCGCAGTCCACGGTCGACGACCTGATCGCCGCGGATGAGGCGCGGCGCGAGCATCTGACCGAGCTGCAGACCAGGCAGGAACGCCGCAACGCCGCATCGAAGGAGATCGGCAATGCCATGCGCTCGGGCGATGCAGCTCTTGCCGAAAGGCTGAAGGCCGAGGTCGGCGAGATCAAGGCCTTCATCCAGAATGGCGAGGCGCGCGAGCGCGAGCTCGACAAGGCGCTGAACGATGCGTTGGCAGTGCTGCCAAACGTGCCGTTCGACGACGTGCCGGTCGGCAAGGACGAGCACGACAACGTCGTCAAGCGCGTCGTCGGCGAGGTGCCGACGCGGCCGAACTGGGTGAAGGAGCATTTCGAGATCGGCGAAGCGCTCGGCATGATGGATTTCGAGCGGGCAGCACGGCTTTCCGGCTCGCGCTTCACCGTGCTCAAAAGCGGCCTGGCGCGGATGGAACGCGCGCTCGGCCAGTTCATGCTGGACCTGCACACCACCGAGCACGGCTATGTAGAGATCCAGCCGCCGTTGATGGTGCGCGACGAGGTGCTTTTCGGGACCGGGCAACTGCCGAAATTCGAGGAGGATTTATTCTTCGTTCGGCACGGGGACGGCAGGCTTGGCCTAATCCCAACCGCCGAAGTGCCGCTCACCAATCTCGTTCGCGACGAGATCACGCCGCACGAAAAACTGCCGCTGCGCTATACGGCGCTGACGCCGTGCTTCCGCTCCGAGGCGGGCTCGGCCGGGCGCGACACGCGCGGCATGCTGCGCCAGCACCAGTTCTACAAGGTCGAGCTGGTGTCGATCACCGACCAGGAGACTTCGGTTGCCGAGCATGAGCGCATGATCGAATGCGCCGAGGAGGTGCTGAAGCGGCTCGGCCTGCCGTTCCGCACCGTGACGCTGTGCACCGGCGACATGGGCTTTGGCGCGCGCAAGACCTACGACATCGAGGTCTGGCTGTCCGGCCAGAATGCCTATCGCGAGATATCGTCGTGCTCGGTATGCGGCGATTTCCAGGCGCGGCGCATGGACGCCCGCTACAAGGACAAAGACGGCAAGGGCAACCGCTTCGTCCACACGCTGAACGGTTCCGGCACCGCCGTCGGCCGCGCTCTCATTGCCGTCATCGAAAATTACCAGAACGAGGACGGCAGCGTAACCATTCCTGAAGCGCTTCGGCCTTACATGGGCGGTCTCGCAAAGATCGAATCATCGAAGTGACAAGCTTGTCGGCCCCGCGTTCCTTCGCGCCCCCCTCTGTCCTGCCGGACATCTCCCCCTCAAGGGGGGAGATTGCGCCGTCATCACAGCTTTCGCCAACTGTTGGCGTAGCAAGGAAGGCGGCGGCTACGGAATTGCCGATCTCCCCCCTTGAGGGGGAGATGTCAAGCGGTGGAAAAGAGGGCAGGACAGAGGGGGGTATCGTAGAGCGCTGCCGTCAATCCAATTCTGCAAAGGCGGTCTCATGCGCATCCTTCTGACCAACGACGACGGCATCCATGCCGAGGGCCTTGCATCACTCGAACGCATCGCGCGCACGCTGTCGGACGACGTCTGGGTGGTGGCACCGGAACAGGATCAGTCCGGCTATGCGCATTCGCTGTCGATCTCGGAGCCGCTGCGGCTCAGGAAAATCGGCGAAAAGCACTTTGCGGTGCGCGGAACGCCGACCGACTGTGTCATCATGGGCGTGAAGAAGATCCTGCCCGAAGCGCCTGACCTGATCCTGTCCGGCGTCAATTCCGGCGCCAACATCGCCGACGACGTCACCTATTCGGGCACGGTCGCCGGCGCCA
Source organism: Mesorhizobium sp. M0119 (assembly GCF_040322615.1). NCBI lineage: Bacteria > Pseudomonadati > Pseudomonadota > Alphaproteobacteria > Hyphomicrobiales > Phyllobacteriaceae > Mesorhizobium > Mesorhizobium sp. M0119. Next base: position 71,020 of record NZ_JAMYTU010000016.1, on the reverse strand, counting down.
TGGAAGGCGCGCTGCTCGGCGTGCGATCGATCGCCATCAGCCAGGCCTATTCCTATGTCGGCGAGGACCGCGTCGTTCCCTACGAGACGACCGAAGCGCTGGCGCCGGCCCTGCTCGAAAAGCTCGTCGCCATGCCGTTGCCGGACGGCGTGCTGCTCAACGTCAATTTTCCGAACTGTGCGCCGGAAGAGATCGCCGGAACTGTAGTCACTTCGCAGGGCAAGCTGGTCCACAGCCTGTGGGTCGACGAGCGGCGCGACGGGCGCGGCCTGCCTTACTACTGGCTGCGCTTCGGCCGCGAGCCGGTCGAGGGCAAGCAAGGCACCGACCTCCATGCCTTGCGCAATCGGCTGGTGTCGGTGACGCCGCTGCAGCTCGATCTCACCGCGCATGAAATCCGCGATCAACTGGCCAAGGCGCTCGCATGAACTTGAACCACGCTGCAACGGTCGACGAGCGCGAAGGTTTCGCTGCCTTCCTGCTTCGTCTGCGCGGCAGGGGGACGGTGCCGAAGGCGCTGATCGCCGCCTTCGAGGCGACGCCGCGGCGCGGCTTTCTGTCTCCGCATTTCCACCCGATAGCCTGGTCGGACCGTATGCTGCCGATCGAATGCGGCGAGGCCATCGAAGGCGCCGACCTGCAGGCGGCGGTGATCGCGGCACTTGCCATCGAGCCGGGCAACCGGGTGCTCGAGATCGGCACCGGGTCCGGCTACACGGCGGCGGTGATGTCGCGGCTTGCCGCGCGGATCGTCACCATCGACCGTTACAAGACGCTGGCCGAACAGGCCCGGCAGCGGCTCGAGGCGCTCGCCATCGGCAATGTCATCGTGCGCCAGGCGGACGGTTCCAACGGGCTGGCCAACGAAGCGCCGTTCGACCGCATCGTCGCCTGGGCGGCCTTCGACAGCCTGCCGCGCTTTCTCCTCGACCAATTGTCGAGCGGCGGCATCGTCATCGCGCCGATCGGACCCGACGAAGGCGAGCAGGTGCTGGCCAAGCTGACCAAGGTCGGCAGCCGCTTCGAACGCGAGGATATCGGCCTGGTGCGCCTGCAGCCGATCCTGCACGGTGTCGCCGCGGTGATCTAGGCTGTGTCGATATTCAGGTTAGGCCGGCCTGCAAATGGCGGCTTCCTCCACTTCCGGCCTTCGCCGGCCGAAGCATTCATAAGAGGTCGCGGCAGTTAAGGCTATGGCCGGCGTAGGCCGGTGCTCACGTACCCAAAAGTACGCTCCGCTCCGGTTCTCGGAACCCACCATTTTCGGCTCGGCCTGACCTGAATCTCGACACACCCGGCGCTCGATCCTCGAATATTTTAAGAAAATTTGCGTCTGATTCTACAAGTTTAACCGACCGGTAACATTAACGCGCTTTAATCACACTCAGTTGTACCGGGTCTGTGCGGGTTAGTGCGATGCAATTCAGTGTTTTGAAGGCAAACGGACGCAATCTGGCGCGTGGCTGCGCCGTCCTCATGATCGCAGGCGCTGCGACGGGGTGTAGTTCCCAGGTGGCGCGGTTCAACAGCGTCGATGACGTGTTCACCGCCTCGACCAACAACCAGCGCGCCATCATCGACAAGCAGGATGCTGCCCAGCCCTATCCGGGCGATGTTGCGGCCGCGCCGATCGACGGCAGCCACACCCAGTCGGTCAGCCGCTCAAGCCTCGAACCGGTTACGGGACAGCAGTTGCCACCGCCGGCTCCCGCCCTGGCACCCGCAGCCCGTCCGGTGCGTACCGCTGCCGCGCCGACCCTGGCGCCTGCCGCTCCTCGTGTCGACAGGACGGCAACCGGCACCGTCGCTCCGGCGGCAAGGCCGTTCAAGAACGCCGAGCCCGACGCGCCGCGCATGGCGACGGCCGCCGGCGCACCGCATGCAACCGAGATCGTCGTCAAGGACGGCGAGACCATTTCCGGCCTGTCACGGCGCTACGGCGTGCCGGCCGATGCCATCATGAAAGTAAACGGGCTGAGCGCGACCAAGGGGCTGAAGACCGGCCAGAAGCTCGTCATCCCGGCCTATGCGTATTCGAGCAACGGCGCCACGCCGAAAGTCGCCGACGCCAAGCCCGCGAACGGCACCAGGCACGACCAGCCGGCCGACGCGCCGGAGAAGGTGGCCGTGCTGCCGCAGCAGCCGAAGCTCAGGGAAGGCAAGTCTGCCGCGCAGGTGGACGCCTCGGCTGCCGCAAGCCAGCCGAAGGATGGAAAGACCGCGCCCAAAGTGGCTTCGGCGACGGCCAAGCCAGCCGGTGCTGGCGGCACCTACACGGTTCAGCAAGGCGATACGCTGTCGGCCATCGCCAGAAAGACCGGCGTCGGCGTCGTCGCGTTGAAGCAGGCGAACGGCATGCAGGATGGACTGCTCAAGATCGGCCAGACCCTGAAAGTGCCGGCAGGCGGAACCGCTGTCGTCGCCAGTGCGAAGCCGGCAAAGGTCGATCCGGTGACGACGGCCACCACCCAGCCGCCTGCCAAGGCCACGCCGACGCAGACGCTCGCCTCCTACACGCCGCCAAAGAAGGACGCGAAAGTCATCCAGCAGGCCGAGGACGACGATGCGGTGGCGCCGGACGCAACGGGCATCGGCAAGATGCGCTGGCCGGTGCGCGGCCGCGTGATCTCAAGCTTCGGCGGCGGCAAGGACGGCGTCGACATTGCCGTGCCCGAGGGGACGCCGGTCAAGGCAGCTGAAAACGGCGTCGTCATCTATGCCGGTGACGGCCTCAAGGAATTCGGCAACACGGTGCTGGTGCGGCACGAAAACGGTCTGGTCACTGTCTACGGCCACGCCAGCTCGATCGAGGTGCAGCGCGGCCAAAAGGTCAAGCGCGGCCAGGAAATCGCCCTGTCCGGCATGAGCGGCACCACCGACTCGCCGAAACTGCATTTCGAAGTGCGCAAGAACTCGGCGCCGGTCGATCCTTCGACCTATCTCGAATAGAAGACGAAAGCGATTTGCGGGCCACTTGACCTTCAGCCCGCCGAGGAAGTCCGCTCCGCAAGGTGCGGGCTTCTTCTGCTGTTAGTCCTTGAGCGGCTAATCCTTCAGCGATTTGCCGAGCCGGCCTGCCAGATCCTGGGTGAACTGCCAGGCGACGCGGCCCGAACGGCTGCCGCGCGTCGTCGCCCATTCCAGCGCCTCGGCGCGCAGCGTCTCGGGATCGATGGCGAGATCGTGATGGCGGACATAGCCTTCGATCATGTCGAGATATTCGTCCTGCGAACATTTGTGGAAGCCAAGCCACAGGCCGAAACGGTCCGACAGCGAAACCTTTTCCTCGACCGCTTCGGACGGATTGATCGCCGTCGAGCGCTCATTGTCGATCATGTCGCGCGGCAACAGATGCCGCCGGTTCGAGGTGGCGTAGAAGATGACGTTGGCCGGGCGGCCCTCGACGCCGCCTTCAAGCGCTGCCTTCAGCGATTTATAGGACGTGTCGTCATGGTCGAATGACAGGTCGTCGCAAAACAGGATGAAGCGGAAGGGTGCCGCCTTCAGCAGTCCCATCAGCTTCGGCAGCGTGTCGATGTCTTCGCGATGGATCTCGATAAGCTTGAGCGGCAGGTCGAGCTTGGCCGAAGCGTTGACCGCGGCGTGCACCGCCTTGACCAGCGACGATTTGCCCATGCCGCGCGCGCCCCACAACAGCACGTTGTTGGCGGCGTAGCCGGAGGCGAAGCGCTCGGTGTTGTCGACCAATATGTCGCGGACGCGGTCGACGCCGCGGATCAGGCCGATGTCGACGCGGTTGACCTTGCGCACCGGTTCCAGATAGCCGGGATCGGCCTGCCAGACGAAGCAATCGGCCTCGCCGAGGTTGGTTTGCGGCACCGGCGGCGGGGCGAGGCGGGCGACCGCCTCGATCAGGCGGTCGAGCTTCTGGCTCAGGATATCGATGCTGCTGTCGGTCATCTCTTGTCTTTTTTGTTTTCGCATTCAGGACGGTGCGGCAGGCCAACCTGCCTGATTTCAGCGGTTTCGAAACTCGTCCCAAGCATTTGTTCGGGCATGATCTTTTGCTGAAACCGAGCGTCGCTTTTCGGGATCACCCTCTAACACGGCTCACCAGGCCGGAAAAGCAGCCGATTTGCCCGGCGGCGCAGTTGCATTGGCAACGTTACCGACTATATTCCGGCCAAATTTGGCGGGGCCGTCTTCACAGGATACGGTTTGGCGGCTGTTTTTCAAAATTCAGGAGTACCTCGATGTTCGTGACACCGGCATACGCCCAAGGCATCGGCGGGGACTCGTCCGCAATGTTTATCCAGATCGTGCCGTTTGCGCTGATTTTCGTGATCATGTATTTTCTGATCATCCGGCCGCAGCGCACGCAGCTGAAGAAGCGCGGCGAGATGCTTTCGGCGATCCGCCGCGGCGATACGGTGGTCACCGGCGGCGGCTTCGTCGGCAAGGTGACCAAGGTGATCGATGACAATGAGCTCGAAGTCGACCTTGGCGGCATCAAGGTGACGGCACTGCGCTCGACGATCGCCGACGTGCGCGTCAAGGGCGAGCCGGTGGCGAACCAGAACGCCAAGAAATAACCGAATTGTCGGCGGAACGATCCGCGGGCAGGGCTCTGACGAACGACGGCATATGTTCCACCTTTGGCGCCTGAAGATGATCCTGACGTGGTTTGCCGTAGCCAGCACGGTTATCTTCCACACGACCAATATCTTCGCGGCCGGTTTGCATACCATGCGACCAGAATGGCTTGCCGAAAGCCAGTCAACCGTTGAAGCAAGCCAGCAAGATGGTCCACACATCCTGCTCAGGTTGGATGTGTCCGACGTGATCGAGGGCCGGCTGAAAGCAACACGCGACGAGGTCCGGTTGCTGCTACGCGAAGCCAGAATCGGCTATACCGGCCTTGCCAGTTCGGGTCGAACCGTTCAGGTGCACATAACAGATCCGGCTCAGCTCGATGTCGCCAAGGCGACACTCAAAACGGTGACCGATCCTGTCGCGGACAGCGGTGTCCAGGAAATGACCCTGGACGACAGTGGGCCCGGCCTGCTCAAATTCATCGTAACGGATGCAGGTTTGAAGTATCGAACTTCGGCCGCGCTTGCACAGTCGGTTGAGGTCATCAAAGATCGTATCCGCGACCTGGGCGCCCACCCGGTGGTTCGGTCAACGAATGAAGACGGCATATTGGTCCGCACGTCGGGCGTTGCCGATCCGCAAAGGCTAGGACAAATTCTCACCCGGCCCGGTCACCTGAGCTTCCAACTCGTTGATCAATCGATGCCAGTCGACGAGGCAATCAGCGCCCGCCCGCCCGTTGGCTCGGCGGTTTTTTATTCGGTGGACGATCCTCCGGTTCCCTACTTGATCGAAAATCGGGTTATCCTTTCAGGTAAAAATGTACTGGATGCGCAAGCAAACCGCAATTTGGCGACCGATGAGCCTGTCGTCTCATTCCGGCTTGATTCCCGGGGTACGGCGCGTTTCAAATGGGCTACGACGCAGTATATTGGCAAGCCGTTTGCAGTTATTTTAGACGATAAGGTTATTTCGGCGCCTGTTATCCGAGAGCCCATTGAAGGCGGCACCGGTCAGATATCGGGAAATTTCACCGCTGAAAGCGCCAATGACCTCGCCCTGCTGCTGCGCACCGGCCCCTTGCCAGCAAGATTGACAATCGCCGAGGAAGCACGATAGGGCCGGCCGTGGTCAGAATTAGAAATATGCCCGTAAACCGACCGATGGCGGAATGCTGCCGCTTGTACGCCTGAACGGATAAGAACTGATGCTTTATTTTTCGCGCTTCAAGATGATCCTGATCTGGCTGGCCGTGGCCGCCACGGTGGTCCTCGCTGCGCCCAATCTTTTTTCCGCCAGCACGCTGGCCAAGTTGCCCGACTGGGTGCCGAAGCGGCAGATGACGCTCGGCCTCGACCTGCAGGGCGGCTCGCACATCCTGCTCAGGATGGATCCGAACGATCTGATCAAGGATCGACTGGAGACGACACGCGACGAAATCAGGACGCTGCTGCGCGATGCCAAGATCGGCTATACGGGCCTTTCCGGAACGGGCCGCACGGTGCAGGTCCGCATCACCGATCCCGCACGGATCGACGCTGCCAAGACAGCCTTGAAACCATTGACCAATCCGGTGGCCGCCGGCCTGTTCAGCGGCGGCTCCGTCCAGGAGATGACGCTGGATGATTCCGAGCCCGGCCTGCTCAAATTTGCCGTCACCGATGCGGGGATCAAATATCGCACCTCGACGGCGCTGACGCAGGCGATCCAGGTTGTCGAGCGTCGCGTCAACGAACTCGGCACCACCGAGCCGATCGTGCAGCGGCAAGGCGACGACCGAATCCTGGTGCAGGTGCCTGGTCTGCAGGATCCGCAACGGCTGAAGGAAATTCTTGGCCAGACCGCAAAGCTGACCTTCCAGATGGTCGACCAATCGATGCCGGTGCAGGATGCGCTGAACGGCCGTCCGCCGCCGGGATCCTCGGTGCTGTATTCGCAGGACGACCCGCCGGTTCCGTACCTGATCGAGAACCGCGTCATCGTTTCGGGCGAAAACCTCGTCGATGCCCAGGCGACGTTCAACTCCCAGACCAACGAGCCGGTCGTTTCGTTCCGCTTCGATTCAAAAGGAGCGCAGCGGTTCGGCCAGGCGACGTCACAGAATGTCGGCAAACTGTTTGCCATCATCCTCGACAATCAGGTGATTTCTGCACCGCGGATCAACGAACCGATCCCCGGCGGCAGCGGCCAGATATCGGGGAATTTCACCGCCGAGAGCGCCAACGACCTCGCCGTGCTGCTGCGTGCCGGCGCCTTGCCGGCGACGCTGACGGTGATCGAAGAGCGCACCGTGGGTCCTGGACTTGGCCAGGATTCCATCCACGCCGGAAAGGTCGCCGGCATCATCGGCTCGATCCTCGTCGTGGCGTTCATGTTCGTCGCCTACGGTTTCCTCGGCTTCCTCGCCAACATCGCGCTGGCGGTGCATGTGGCGATGATCGTCGGGCTGCTGTCGCTGCTTGGAGCAACGCTGACCCTGCCCGGTATCGCCGGTATCGTGCTGACCATCGGCATGGCGGTCGACTCGAACGTTCTCATCTACGAACGCATCCGCGAAGAGCGGCGTGCTGGGCGCTCGGTCATCCAGGCGATCGATACCGGTTTCAGCAAGGCGCTGGCGACCATCGTCGATTCCAACGTCACCTCGCTGATCGCGACCGTGGTGCTGTTCTGGCTCGGAACAGGGCCGGTGAAGGGCTTTGCCGTCACCTATGCCATCGGTATCCTGACCACGGTCTTCACCGCCTTCACCTTCACCCGCCTGCTGGTGTCGATCTGGCTTCGCCGTGCCCGTCCGAAGGAGTTGCCGCGGGCGCCGGTGACCTTCATTCCGCCCGGAACCAGAATTCCGTTCATGGGCATCCGCCGTTGGACCTTTGCGTTGTCGAGCGTGCTTTCGATCCTGTCGGTCGTCGGCTTCATGACCATCGACATCAATTATGGCATCGATTTCAAGGGCGGCTCACTGATCGAGGTGAAGTCCAAGGCCGGCAACGCCGATCTGGCTGACATCCGCGGCAGGCTGACGGAGCTCAATATCGGCGAGGTGCAGGTTCAGCAGTTCGGCGAGCCGAACGACGTGCTGATCCGCGTCGGTACGCAGGAGGGCGGCGAGAATGCCGAGCAGACCGTCATCGACAAGGTGCGCGGCGAGCTGCAGGACCAGTATGATTTTCGCCGCGTCGAAGTGGTCGGGCCGACGGTCTCGGGCGAGCTCGCCAAGCAAGGCACCATCGCCATGCTTGTCGCGCTGCTCGGCATCCTGATCTATGTCTGGTTCCGCTTCGAATGGCAATTCGCGGTCGGCGCCATCGTTGCGACGGTGCACGACGTGGTCATGACGATCGGCTTCTTCGTCCTCACAGGGCTGGAATTCAACCAGTCGTCGCTGGCGGCGATCCTCACCATCATCGGTTATTCGCTCAACGACACGATCGTCGTCTATGACCGTGTTCGCGAGGATCTGCGAAAATATAAACGAATGCCGCTGCCGCAATTGCTGAACAACGCTATCAACGAGACGCTGTCGAGAACGACGCTGACCTCGGTGACGACGATCCTGGCGCTGCTGGCGCTGGTGCTGTTCGGCGGCGAGGTGATCCGCTCGTTCACCATGGCCATGCTGTTCGGCGTCGTGTTCGGCACCTATTCGTCGATCTTTATCGCTGCGCCACTGCTTATCCTGTTCAAGCTGCGGCCGCAGGCCACAGCGTCCGATGAGGAAAAGCCGGTGGGCGGCGGCAAAGCCATAGCCACCTGACGGCCTGCCTCAAAAGTGGCCAAGGGCATCGTCATCCGCGAGGCGCATTTCCCCGGCCGCGCACCGATCGAGGCTTACGGCAATGGCGGTTTCCGCTTTGCCGACATGTCGCATCGCGGCTCGCTGCTGTGCCTGCCTTCTGGCATCTATGGCTGGGAGCCGGCCGATCCGCTGGCGCTGACGGCAGCGGATTTCGCCAAGCTGCTCAACGAGGCCGACAGGGTCGAAATCCTGCTGGTCGGCAGCGGCAAGGATCTGAGGCCATTGCCTGGAGCGCTGCGTACGGCGCTGAAAGAAGCGGGCATTTCCGCCGATCCGATGTCGACCGGGGCGGCGGTGCGGACCTATAATGTGCTGCTGGCGGAAGACCGCGCCGTGGCCGCAGCGCTCATCGCCGTCGACTGACGTGGCCGAAAACACCAAAGTCGTCATGGAGATGGTGCGTGCCGCCGACCATGACCGCTATCTCAGCGTGCTCTATGCGCCCGAGAACAAGCGCGACCCGCTGTTTTCGCTCTATGCCTTCAACGCCGAAATCGCCGGCATACGCGATCGCATCCACGAGGCGCTGCCGGGCGAGGTGCGGCTGCAATGGTGGCGCGATGTCATCGCAGCCGAAGACGATCGGGCTAAGGTCGGCCATCCCGTGGCGGACGCGCTGAGGGCGACGATTTCCGCTCACCGCCTGCCTAAGGCCGCTTTCGACAATATGCTCGAAGCGCGCATCTTCGATCTCTATGACGACCCGATGCCGTCGCGCACCGACCTCGAAGGCTATTGCGGCGAGACTGCCGCAGCACTCATCCAGCTTGCGGCGATGGTGCTCGATCCGATCGAAGCGCCACGCTTTGCCGAACTTGCCGGCAGGGCAGGTTGTGCGCAGGCGATGACCGGTCTCCTGCTTCTGCTGCCGCTGCATCGCAAGCGGGGACAGTGCTTTGTCCCGGCCGACATTTTGGCGGCGGCGGGATCGTCGCCGCAAGAATTCGTTACAGGCGACGGCGGGCCGGGCGCGGAACGCGCCGTCGCCGCGATGATCGCTCTGGCACGCGAGCATCTGTCCGCTTTCGAGCAGGGGGCGTCCGCTCTGCCGGTTTCGCTGCGACCGGCCTTTCTGCCGCTGGCTCTGACGGGCGTCTATCTCGGCAAGATGGACGGCTCCCGCCATTCACCGCTTGATGGCGCGGCGCGGCTCTCGGCCCTGCGCCGGCATTGGCTCTTGTTCCGGCGTGCGACGCAAGGCTGGCCGGTCGCATAGAGGCTGCCGCGTAGCCAACCCGACCGTTATTCCGCAGCCTCCGCCCGGGAAGGCAGCCCCAGCCATTCGCGGCAGTCGGCCAGAGCGCGCGATGTCACCGCGTGCCGCTTGGCGACCGTCTTGTCCTTGCCGCGCAGCCGCTTGCCTTCGATCTTTGGCGCGTCCACGGGCGGGAACAGGCCGAAATTGACGTTCATCGGCTGGAAGGAGCGCTTTCCCGTCTCGTCGTCGGAGACAATATGGCCACCGGTGATGTGGTTGAGCAGCGCGCCGAAGGCGGTGGTCAAGGGCGGCAGCGATGGTGCACGGCCAAGCCTTTCGGCGGCCGCGAAACGCCCGGCAAGCAGGCCGATGGCGGCACTCTCGACATAGCCCTCGCAGCCGGTGATCTGGCCGGCAAAACGCAGGCCGGGCCGCGACTTCAACTGCAGCGAAGCGTCGAGCAGCGTCGGCGAATTGATGTAGGTGTTGCGGTGCAGGCCGCCGAGGCGGGCGAACTCGGCATTCTCCAGCCCGGGGATGGTGCGGAAAATGCGCACCTGCTCGGCGTGCTTCAGCTTGGTCTGGAAGCCGACCATGTTGTAGAGCGTGCCCAGCGCATTGTCCTGGCGAAGCTGGACGACGGCATAGGCCTTTACGGACGGATTGTGCGCATTGGTCAGCCCCATCGGCTTCATCGGCCCGTAGCGCAATGTCTCGACGCCGCGCTCGGCCATCACCTCGATCGGCAGGCAGCCGTCGAAATAGGGCGTGCCTTCCCACTGCTTGAATTCGGTTTTCTGGCCGTCGACCAGCGCCTGCACGAAGGCAAGGTACTGCTCCTTGTCCATCGGGCAATTGATGTAGTCCTTGCCGGTGCCGCCGGGGCCGATCTTGTCGTAGCGCGACTGGAACCAGCAGATATCCATGTCGATCGTGTCGAAATGGACGATCGGCGCGATGGCATCGAAGAAGGCGAGTGCGTCGGCGCCGGTCACTTCGGCTATCGATTGGGCGAGCGAAGGCGCGGTCAGCGGGCCGGTGGCGATAATCGCCTGGTCCCAGTCCGCCGGCGGCAGGCCGGGCACTTCCTCGCGTCGAATGGTGATGAGCGGGTGGGCTTCGAGCTTCCGGGTTACCGCTTCGGAAAATCCGTCGCGGTCGACGGCGAGCGCACCGCCGGCCGGCACCTGGTGCGCATCGCCGGCGCTCATGATCAGCGAACCGGCCAGCCGCATTTCGGCGTGCAGAAGGCCGACGGCATTGGTTTGCGCATCGTCGGAGCGGAAGGAATTGGAACAGACGAGCTCGGCCAGCCCGTCGGTCTTGTGCGCGTCGGTACCGCGGACGGGACGCATTTCATGCAGGACAACGGGAACGCCCGCTTCGGCCACCTGCCAGGCGGCTTCGGAGCCGGCGAGACCGCCGCCGATGACGTGAATGGGAGTTTTGTTCATGAGCGCCGAAATAGTCGCTTGGCGCGAGGATTGCAATTACACGAATGAGCCGCGCTGTTGCCGCCAAGCGCTGCAATCGTCTACTATCGCGAATGGGTGGAAGTCTCGGGGTCTTTGCCAGAGCGACATTTCTGACAGTCGTGATTGCGGTAGGCGGATCAGCGGCCGCCGGCGAACTGGCCGCGACGGCTTCCAAGCGGATCCCCATATGCCACGGCTACGGTTGCAACTATCGCACGATGCTGGCGCTCGGCCCCAGTGACGGTGCGCGTTTCCGCTCTATCCTGCGTGCGGGCGCCGGTTCACCTCAGGCCGAGCGTTCCGCTATTTCGAAGGCGGTCCGCTATTTCGAGCAGCGCATTTTCCAGGCAATCGGCATTCGTGACCAGCCGAAGTCAGAATTCGGTGCATCGCGCATCAGGGGCCAAATGGATTGTGTCGACGAATCGACCAATACGCATGCGTTGCTGGTCTATCTTGCCGAGCGAAAACTGCTCAGGTTTCACAAGGTCGAGGACAGGGCCTCGCGAGGCCTGTTTGTCGACGGGCGCTATCCGCATTGGACGGCGGTGATCAGCGACCGCGGCGATACGGAATGGGTGGTGGATTCCTGGTATGCGCCGATGGGCGGCGCGCCGGATATTTTTCCGCTGAGCCAGTGGAAGGAACGGGGCGTGCTGAAAAGCGGGGCGCTGGACTGACGACAGGGCCGTCCCGCAAAGACGGCTCGCCCCAAAGCAGCTTCGGAGTGCCTAGACCTGAAAACAACAACACCCGCCGGGGGAGGAGGTCCGGCGGGTGTCGTTTTGTTGGCCGATCCTCGGGAGGAGGTGAAGATCGACCGTATTCGTCATCGCCGGGGAGGAGGTCGGCTTTGACGAAATTCTTTTCGCCATTTGAAAGGGCGCGAAACCCTTTTTAGAAACAACTTAGAAACGGCGCCCGCCGAGGGAGGAGGTCCGGCGGGCGCCGTTTTTGTGGTCAACCCTCGGGAGGAGGTGAAGGCTGACCGTATCCGTCAGGATCGGGGAGGAGGTCGACCCTGGCGAAATTCTTGTGGTTAGATCGCCCTGCGAGCGACCATCTTGATCTCGTCGCGGACGATGCCGAGATCGTTGAGCTGGCGGTTGGACAGGCGACCCAGCTCGGTAACCGTCTCGCGGTAGACGCGCCAGTTACGATAGTTGCGGATCAGGTTCATTGTCGTTCTCTTTTCAAAACTAGTTCGGACCATTTGCGGCCCGAAGGGTTAGACCGCCTTGCGGGCGACGTGGTGAATGTCGCTGCGGCTGATGCCGAGGTCGGTCAGTTCACGGGTGCTCAGGCGGCTCAGCTCGGACACGGTGTCCCTATAGCGGCGCCAGTTGCGATAGTTGCGGATCAGGTTCATGGTATTCTCGTTTCGTCTTTCTTTCGGATCATTCCGTCTTTGCGTGCACCGTGAAAATAGGTGGGGTCATATCGATTTAAAAGCGCTATTGGTGCATGGCAGCAATGCAAATTGTGCAATGCAACATTAACGCGCGTCCGGCTTTCCGCCCAAATCGGAAAATGCCGTTAGGTCAAACGCTTGGGCGTACGAGCTAAAAGGACGAAGCGAAAGGGGAGGGGCAATGGCGAGCTATTCGTCACGGGTCAGGTCGGATATCGCGCGATGGCAGCAGGCTGGCCTGATCGACGCGCCGACAGCCAATGCGCTGACGCGCGACGTAGAAGCCAGCGAACGCAAATCGCTGAGCTTCGGCTCGATCCTGGCGATGATGGCGGCGCTGTTGTTCGGCGCGGCTATCCTGATCTTCATCGCCGCCAACTGGGAAGTCATTCCGAGGCTGGTGCGGGTCGCAACACTCTTTGCCGTTATCCTTGCCGGCTATGTCGGCGGCGCGGTGCTGAAGATGCGCGACCATGCGGCGATCGGCGAGGCGCTGTGGATCGTCGCGGCGGCGGCATTCGGCGGATCGATCGCGCTGATCGGCCAGATGTATCATTTGTCGGGCGACGAGGCCTCGGCCTTGATCGCCTGGGGCGTCGGCACGGCGCTGGCGGCGGTGGCGCTGCGCTCAAACCCGCTGACCGTCGCTGCCGTCGGCATCGCCGATGCCTGGCTGTTCCTGAGAGGGTTCGACTACTTCCGGCGCACGGAATTTCCGCATCTCTTCGTGGTCATGGCGCTGGTTCTCTTCGCCGTTTCGTTCTGGACGCGCAGCCAGGCTGCGCGCCACCTGATCATCCTGTCGGTCCTCTTCTACCTCGTGCTGTTGGTCATGCAATACGACACGCTGCAAGTTGCCATCCCGCTCGTTGCCGCGTCGGTGCTGCTTTTTACCGCTGCGATCTTTGCTGCCGGGCCGGTCGACAGGATCTTGCAACTGGGTGGCAGGCTGCCCTTGCACGCGCTGATCGGCTTTCTCACCGGCCTGGCGATGATCCAATTCGAACTGGCGGATGAAAGCAGCTACAATAGCGGCTTCGCCATTGCCTCGGCTGTTGCGCTGGCCGGCATTGTCGCGGCGATCGTGCTGGGCGGCCGCGAGAGCCGGGGGTTGCGCTGGGTTGCCTATGCGGGCTTCGCCTTCGAACTCGCCATCATCTATGTGGTGATGCTGCAATCAATGCTCGACACGGCAGGCTTCTTCCTTGCGGCGGCGGTGCTTCTCGCCGTTCTGGCTTTTATTATCATCCGCATAGAAAAGCGCATGAACGCCCCGAACATGACAGGAGCGGCGGCATGATGACCGGCAAGAGACTGATCATCTCGGCGATAGTGCTGGCGCTTGTCCAGATCGGCTTCCTGAGCTGGATCATCGCCGGACGTGCGGCGATCCTGCGCGACGGCAAGCAGGTTCTGCTCAAGGTCGAGCCGATCGATCCGCGCGATCTCTTGCGCGGTGACTACATTCGGCTCGGCTACGACATTTCGCGCATACCGGTGAAGCTGATCGGCAACATTCCGGCCGGCAAGCTTTCCAGCGTTGAAACGTCGATCGTGGTCAGGCTGAAGCAGGGCGCCGATGGCTATTGGGGGCCGACCGCGGCTTGGTTCGGGCAAGCGCCGGCGCCGGCAGCATCCGGTGAAGCCGATATCGTCGGACACGTCTCCGAGGGCTGGGATATCAGCCAGGGAGAAACGACGATCGCGCCGGAGTACGGCATCGAGCGCTTCTATCTGCCGGAAGGCGAGGGGATAGCGATCCAGAACGACATGCGGGTGCGGCCGTTCGGCATCCGCGTGGCGATCGCGGCCAACGGCACGGCGCAAATCAAGGCCTTGGTGGACGGCGACAAGACACTGTTCGAGGAGCCGCTTTACTAGATCGCGCTACGGCCTTGGCAATGATCCTCCTTCGCCAAGGCTTCGGAGGAGCTTCGAGTGGCCTGCCACCCGAAGCTCGAAGAACGAAGGGTGGTGCGGATGAAGGGACTCGAACCCCCACGCCTTTCGGCACTGGAACCTAAATCCAGGGCGTCTACCAATTCCGCCACATCCGCATTGCCCGGCCAATCCCATGTAGCCATCATTCTGTCAATGTCAGGGCCGATATCGGCATCATTGGCCGGAATGCAAAGATGGTTGAAAATCAGCGTCGCCTGTGACAAAAGGCGTGTCGAATGTGACGGGACGCGACGATCCGCTTCTGCAGAATGTGATAAGAAGTAGGAAAAACAAAGACTTATTCACATTTTGGAGCGTATTTCTGGAGGATTTGTGCCGCGTTGGGCGGACAGATCGCCAAGTCCCGCACCAAAAGCCATTCCCGGCAAGATCATACCGGCAGGCTGTAAACGGCAGGGGCCGTTTGACGGCCTCATTGGTGGAAACAAAGGTTTTATGATGCAGGTCACCGAAACGCTCAACTCCGGTCTCAAGCGCGAGATCAAGATCACCGTGCCGGCCGGTGACATGGAAGCCAAGCTGATGGCGCGGCTCTCCGATGCCAGGAACAAGGTCCGCATCAACGGCTTCCGCCCGGGCAAGGTGCCGGTGCAGCACCTGCGCAAGGTCTACGGCAAATCGTTCATGGCCGAAGTGGTCAACGAGATCCTCAACGATTCGACCCGTTCGATCATCACCGGGCGCGGCGAAAAGGCCGCCATGCAGCCCGAAGTGATCATGACGGAGGACGAGAAGGAGGCCGAGAAGATCCTGGCCGGCGGCGCCGACTTCGAGTTCCGCCTGAACTATGAGGTCATTCCGCCGATCGAGATCAAGGATTTCTCCGACATCAAGGTGACGCGCCAGGTGTTCGACGTGCCGGATGAAGAGATCGACGAGCAGGTCAAGCGTGTCGCTGAATCCGCCCGCACCTACGAGCCGAAGACCGGCAAGGCCGCCGAGGGCGACCGCGTGACTATCGATTATGTCGGCAAGATCGACGGCGAAGCCTTCAACGGCGGCGCCGGCACCGATCAGCCGCTGGTACTCGGCTCCAAGGAATTCATCCCCGGCTTCGAGGACCAGCTGGTCGGCAGCAAGGCTGGCGACGAGAAGCAGATCACGGTAACCTTCCCGGAAAACTACCAGGCGGCGCATCTGGCCGGCAAGGAAGCCACTTTCGACGTGACCGTCAAGGAAGTGTCGAAGCCCGGCGAACTTGAGATCAACGACGAGATGGCCAAAAACCTCGGCCTGGAGTCGCTGGAGCGCCTGCGCGTGGTGGTGCGCGGTCAGATCGAAAATCAGTTCGGCTCGATGACGCGCCAGAAGGTCAAGCGCCAGTTGCTCGACCAACTCGACGCCGCCTACTCGTTCGAGGCGCCGTCCAAGCTCGTCGAGGCCGAGTTCAACAACATCTGGAACCAGGTCAACCGCGATCTCGAAGCCGCCGGGCGCACCTTTGCCGACGAAGAGACGACGGAAGAAGAAGCGCGTGCCGAATATATGCGGCTTGCCGAGCGCCGCGTGCGTCTCGGCCTGGTTCTCGCCGAAATCGGCGAGAAGGCCGGCGTCACCGTGACGGACGAGGAATTGCAGCGCGGCCTGTTCGAGCAGGTGCGCCGCTATCCGGCCAACCAGCAGCAGGAAGCCTTCGAATTCTATCGCAACAATCCCGAAGCGCTGAATACGTTGCGCGCGCCCATGTTCGAAGAGAAGGTGGTCGACCATCTGCTCGGCCAGATTTCGGTCACCGATGTCAAGGTCAGCAAGGAAGAGTTGCTGGCCGACGACGAGGATACGGAGACGACCAAAGCGAAGCCGGCAAAGAAGCCGGCCGCGAAAAAAGCCGACGCCAAGAAGGCCGACGACGACGCTGAAGAGCCGAAGAAAAAGGCCGCGCCGAAGAAGAAGGCCGCCAAGGACGCTGAATAACGTCCCTGCTGAATTCCGAAAGGCCGCCTTCTCGAGGCGGCCTTTTTCGTTGTGGCGCAGACGCAACGGATTTCACGCATCTGGCGGTCGAGGTGGCGATACGAAGCTTTGATGATTATCTGCGCAGGGTTGCTGACCGCAGCGGTTGTTGGAGGCATCGTTGAGACAGTTCTTCGGTATCGGAAGCGTGATGGCGGCGGCATTCCTGCTTGCGTCGGTCTGCGGGATCGCTCAGGCTGATACGGTTCTCGACAACTGGCGGTTCGACAAGACCAGCGATGGCCTTGTCACCGCCTCGCTGTACGCGACCAACAAGCTCATCACCGGCGGCGGCGCATTGAGTTACAGCCCGGTATTGACGATCGCCTGCCGGACCGCCGGCGAACCGCGTTGGAGCGAATGGCTGCAGCTGAGCGACACCGTTTCCGCCAGCCGAACCATCGCCATGTCGGTGACTGTCGGCCAATCCGGCAAGCTCAACGAAAGCTGGTCGGTCGGCCCGCGCAGCAGGATGCTGGTCCGCGACGGTGCCGACGGCATCAGACGACTGATTTCCGCGGACCGGCTGCTGCTGTCCTGGCGGTTCGGGCTGCTGTCGGGGCGCGGCAAAGCCGAGTTTGACCTCGCCGGAGTTGAAGAGGCCGTCGGCCGGATCGCCACCACCTGCAACACCAAATTGCCTTGAGCGGATTGTCCGCATTAATCCATTGCATGATCGAACTCTACCTGCCGGCCGGGTTCTGTGGTATGTAGGTGCCGCAACTCCAGGCAGTGGATATCCGTTCTGCCATTCAAGAGCGCATGCCAGCGGACTAGATGTCGGCCTGTGCAGGTCAGCCAGGGCAAATTGGCGATCAGGGAGGAAATGCCATGCGTGCCATCGTGTTTTTTATCGTCATGTCCGTCGCGACCGTCATTGCCGGCCCCTCGTGGGCCCAGGATGCCGCGGCAGGTGAGAAGGTCTTCGCCAAATGCAAGGTCTGCCACGTCGCGGACAAGGATCAGAACAAGGTCGGTCCGTCGTTGAACGGCGTCATCGGCCGAACGGCCGGCACGCATCCGGGGTTCAGCTATTCCAAGGCGATGACCGAAGCTGGCAAGTCCGGCGTCAAATGGGATGAGGCCACGCTGACGACCTACCTTCGCGATCCCAAGGCGATGGTCAAAGGAACGAAGATGGCGTTTCCCGGCCTCAAGAAAGACGAGGACATCGCCAATGTCATTGCCTACCTGAAGCAATTCTCCAAATAACGCGGCTCTTCCGCCGGATCTTGGTATCGCAAACAGGTCGGGGCATAGCCTCGGCCGCAATCTGCCGGCAGCGTCAGGTGGGGAGGCGGCTCGTTGCAAAAAAGACATTGGCCGGCTAGGCTGCCGTTCCCATCGGTGGTCGTCTGAATGTCGACTGAAGAAAGCCGTCTCAAGGATACTGGCATCCGCCTCTCGGAGGCGACGGCGGGTGATTTCTTTGCGCTTTTGAAACCGCGAGTCATGGCGCTTGCCGTTTTTACCGCCTTCGTCGGCCTGATGATGGCGCCCGGCGTAATGAATCCAGTTATCGCCGTAATCGCCATCGGCGCAATTGCGGTCGGAGCAGGAGCCGCCGGCGCGCTCAATATGTGGTACGACGCAGACATAGACCCCTTGATGTCTCGCACGTCCAAGCGACCAATTCCGTCCGGTCGCGTCACGCCTGGCGAAGCTCTCGGCTTCGGTCTGGTGCTTTCCGCACTGTCGGTCGTGACGCTCGGCGTGCTGGTGGGGTGGCTTGCCGCATCGCTGTTGGCGTTCACCATCTTTTTCTACGTCGTTATCTACACGATGTGGCTGAAGCGCTCGACGCCACAGAACATCGTCATAGGCGGCGCGGCAGGCGCCCTTCCTCCGGTGATCGGGTGGGCGGCTGCAACCGGCGCTATCGGTATTGAAAGTCTCATTCTGTTTCTGATCATTTTCCTCTGGACGCCGCCTCATTTCTGGGCGCTGGCCCTTTTCAAGGTCGGCGACTATGCCGCGGCGGGTATCCCGATGATGCCGAATGTGGCCGGCCAGCACTCGACCAGAAAACAAATCTTCGCCTATTCGCTGCTCTTGGCGCCAATCGGCGTTCTCCCTTGGGGCTTTGGCTTCGCGAGCGGATATTACGGCACTGTTTCAGCCGCATTGGGCGCAGGTTTCATTTGGCAGGCCTGGAAGGTTCTCGTCGCCGACAAGGAGATGAAGCCGGCAAAGGCGCTGTTTGCGTATTCGATTGTCTATCTTTTCGCAATCTTTGCGGCGCTGCTTGCCGACACCATTGTAATGCGGGTGGTCGCGTCAGCCGGCTATTGACCCCTGCTCAAAACATCACGTCGGCAGAGCACAAAATCCAAGCAACAGCAGAATAGCGACGCCAAGGCCGAGTATGAGAACTGTCCTTCCATCCATGACCTTCACCTTCGACTAGAAGAGCATATCGAAGAACGGCGTCCGGAGCTAGTCAGGCTACCCGCGACCTCTTACTCCCGGCCTTCCTACAAAGCGCGACAAGTCCCCCGCATGAGAGTATATTGATCATGGTGCAGGTCGCGGTTTGTGTGGGCCAATCATGCAGAACGGCAGCACCGTAAAACGCGACCTTACCGGACCTGGTCTGGAGGAATGGTCATGGCAAGCTTTCACGTGATAGCAGGCGCCAGCGAGACGCTGGAACACACCAGAGTTCGAAAAATCGGTGTCTCCGATCTTTTTGATGCGCTCAGGCGTGGGGTCGATGATTTTATGGTCAAGCCGTCGCACATCGTTTTTCTCTGCCTGATCTATCCGCTTGCCGGGGTCGTGCTTGCTGTCTGGACATCAGGCAACAACACGCTGCCATTGCTGTTTCCGCTTGTGTCCGGCTTTGCACTGATTGGTCCGTTCGCGGCGATCGGCCTCTATGAGATCAGCCGGCGACGGGAAGCCGGGCTCGATGCCTCGTGGAGACACGCCTTTGAGGTCAGGAGTTCTCCGGCACTGCCGGCTATCGCGGCGGTCGGCATCATGCTGCTTGCGATCTTCATCGCCTGGCTTTTGACGGCCCAGATATTTTACCAGACCCTGTTCGGCCCGGCGCCGCCGCAATCGCTGTCCAGCTTCATCAGTGAAATATTCGCCACGGGACGCGGCTGGACGCTCATCATTCTGGGTCACGCCATCGGCTTCGTGTTCGCCGCGGTTGTGCTATGCACCACGGTCGTCGCATTCCCGTTGTTGCTCGACCGCGATGTCGGGGCCTACGAAGCCATCCACACCTCGGTGCGCGTTGTCCTGGCCAACCCGATCGTGATGGCGGTGTGGGGCCTTATCGTCGCCGTCGCCCTGATCATCGGCTCGCTGCCAGTGTTCGCCGGGTTGGCAGTCGTGCTGCCGATCCTTGGTCATGCCACCTGGCATGTCTATCGGAAAGTTGTGGAATCGCCGCCGGCCACCAGACCGTGAGCTGAAAACCTGCCGTGCCCGCACCGGCGAAAGTGCCGGGTGCGGGCAGGGTGGGGGCAGAGCTTTCAATAGGCCGGGTGGCTGAAACGGGCCTGGCGCGCGTCCTTTGTCAGGTCGCGGAAATCCTTGCCGCTCACATGCACAAGCGTCTTGTGGTCGCCGCCCTCGAAATAGACTTCGGGAGCGTCGCCGAGGCTTTCGTCGAGGACCACCGGCACATCATAGGCAGCGCCGATCGGCGGCACAGCGCCGACGTCGCAATCGCCGAACAACGAGACCACCTCGTCTTCGGAGGCTAGCCCAAGGGGCTTGTCCATGACATCCTGCAATGTCGCGAGTTCTATCCGGTGCGTGCTTGGAACCACGGCCAGCGCGTAGCCACGGTCGTGGTGAACGACGACCGATTTGGCCATTATGCTGCCAGGCACATGTGCCGCAATGGCAGATTGTCTGCTTGTCGCCGTGCGGTGATGCTCGACGGTGTCGTAGGAAATTCCTTTCCTATCGATGAAGTCCTTCAGTCTGTTTGCGATGGTCATCTTGGGCGCCCCTTGCTGGTGTTCGCGACGCATGTGGAAACGCCGGCATCGCCTGTCGTTTCCGATACCAACAGAAATGGACCAGCCGTGGATTGTTTCAAGGCGAAGGCTCCAGGACCGGACCGCCTGGATCCGGATTGCATGTCAGGGCCCGGCCCCGAAAAACGCCATTCGGGTGAGAAGCGTGTAGTCCGCTTCGAAGACCATCATCGTCACGAACACCAGCACCAGCACCGGCGGCAGGATGATTGCATATGTCAGCGCCAGCCGTTCCCAGGCCATGTGCATGAAGATGGCGACGATCAGCCCTGCCTTGAGGATCATGAAGATCAGGATCAGCGACCATCTGAGATAGCCGTGGAGACCGAAATAGTCGACCAGATAGGAGCAGGTGCTGAGGATGAACAACCACGCCCAGACCACCAGATAGAGCTTGATCGGGTGCTCCTGATGAACCTCCGCCGGGGTAAACCCGGTCGTCGTCGCATCATGGGTATGGGCGCTGTCCAGCGCATGCTGTCCCAGGCCGTTTGCGGTTGCTTCAGCCATGTCCTGCCTCTCACCAAAGATAGAAAAATGCGAAAATGAACACCCAGACCAGGTCGACGAAATGCCAGTAAAGCCCCATGATTTCGACGTTCTCGTAGCGGCCCCTCCGGCTGGTGAAGAAGCCGGGCCGTCCGACATCGTAATCCCCGCGCCAGACCTTTCGCGCCACGATGATCAGGAAGATCACCCCGATCGTCACGTGCGTGCCGTGGAAGCCGGTGATCATGAAAAAGGATGCGCCGAACTGGGCAGCGCCCCAGGGATTGCCCCAAGGCCGCACGCCCTCGGTGATCAGCTTGGTCCATTCGAAGGCCTGCATGCCGACGAAGGTCGCGCCGAGTGCTGCGGTCAAGAGCATCAGCACTGCCGTCTTGCGGCGGTCGCGGCGGTAGCCGAAATTGACCGCCATGGCCATCGTTCCGCTGCTCGAGATCAGCACGAAGGTCATGATGGCGATAAGGATCAGTGGAATGTCGGAGCCACCGATGCGCAGGGCGAAGACCTCGCTCGGATTGGGCCACGGCACGCGTGTTGAGATACGCGCGGTCATGTAGGAGAGCAGGAAGCAGCCGAAGATGAACGTGTCGCTGAGCAGGAAGATCCACATCATGGCCTTGCCCCAGGACACGTTTTTGAACGCCCGCTGATCCGAGGACCAGTCGGCGGCGATGCCTTGCAAGCCTGCGGGCCGCAGCTCTGTTCGGCCGATGTGGGCCAGTGTCGTCTCTGCCATCCGCCCATTCCTCCTAGGTCAGCAACCCTCGGCAAATGTCGATTAAAGTCGAAGCCCAGCCGGCCAGAAGCGCAAAGATGGCGAGCCAGATGAAAAGCAGGAAATGCCAGTACATGGCGCACAGCTCGACACTGAGGCGAAGCCGCTGCGGCTGCGCTCCGTTCCAGGCGCCGACGCTCGTTCTGCCCAGCCCGACCAGTCCTCCCAGTATATGCAGGCCATGCATTCCCGTTAGCAAGTAGAAGAAGCTGTTGGCCGGATTGGATGCCAGAAAATAGCCGTCCGCACTCAGTTCCCGCCATGCCACAAGCTGTCCAATCAGGAAGACGAGCGCCGTGAGTCCAGCGGTGGCGAGGCCAAGCCTGACCATGTCCACTTGACCCTTGCGCGCCGCGAGCGAAGCGCACTGTATCGCAATGCTGCTCAAGACCAGTACGCCGGTGTTAAGCCAGAGCAGGGGCGGGATGGGCAGCGGCCGCCAATCCGACAGCGCCATGCGCATGAAATAAGCACTGGTGAACAGCGCGAACAGGCAGCCGACGACGGCAAGGAAGACGCCGAGACCGATCTTTGCGGTCGGCAGCGCCGATCGGTCCAGAGCGACAAAATCCCCGATCATACCTTGCTCGAGCCACGGCTTCGTCATTAGCCGCTGATGGGAAAGCCACCACCCGGCAATACCGGCGATCACGAGCAGGAAGACCAGGATTACGCTCATGCCGGCTCCCTGGAGGGCGCGAAGGAGCCCGGAACGTTTTGCGGTATGAAGTCCTCCTTGGCTCCCGGTACGCTGTAGTCATAGGCCCAGCGATAGACGATCGGCAGATCCTTGCCGAAATTGCCGTGGGCGGGCGGTGTTTCGGGCGTCTGCCACTCGAGCGTCGTTGCCCGCCACGGATTGCCGCCAGCCTCACGGCCATGGCGGATGCTCCAGATGAGATTGAACAGAAACACAATCTGGGCAAAACCGACGATAAAAGCCATGATGCTGATGAACGAGTTCAGGTGGTGGGCCGATTCCGTCATCACCGTCATGTCGGTCAATTCGTTGTAGCGCCGCGGCACGCCCATCAAGCCGAGATAGTGCATGGGAAAGAAGATCAGATAGGCGCCGAGGAAGGTGACCCAGAAATGGAACCGGCCCAGTGTCTCGTTCAGCATCCGGCCGGTGACCTTCGGATACCAGTGATAGATCGCGCCGAAAATCACGATGATTGGAGCGACCCCCATGACCATATGGAAATGGGCGACGACAAACATCGTGTCCGACAGTGGAACGTCGACGACGACATTGCCGAGAAATAACCCAGTCAACCCGCCATTGACGAAGGTGACGATGAAGGCCAGGGCAAAAAGCATCGGTATGGTGAGATGGATGTCGCCGCGCCACAGCGTCAGTACCCAGTTATAGACCTTGATGGCTGTTGGAACGGCGATGATCAATGTCGTGGTGGCGAAGAAAAAGCCGAAATAGGGATGCATGCCGCTGACATACATGTGGTGCGCCCAGACCACGAAACTCAGCGCGCCGATGCCGACGATGGCCCAGACCATCATGCGGTAGCCGAAGATGTTCTTGCGCGCATGGGTGCTGATCAGGTCGGATACGATGCCGAAGGCCGGAAGCGCCACGATGTAGACCTCTGGATGGCCGAAGAACCAGAACAGATGCTGGAACAGGATCGGGCTGCCGCCGCCGTGCTGCAACTGTTCGCCCATCTCGACGATCGCCGGCATGAAGAAGCTGGTGCCGAGCGCCCGGTCGAGCAGCATCATCACGCAGGCGACGAACAGCGCCGGGAAGGCGAGCAGCGCCATGACGGTGGCGGTGAAAATACCCCAGACAGTAAGCGGAAGGCGCATCAGCGTCATGCCGCGCGTGCGGCCCTGCAGCACCGTCACGACATAGTTCAAGCCGCCCATGGTAAAGCCGACGATGAACAGGATCAGCGAGACAAGCATCAGGATGATGCCCCAGTCCTGGCCGCCTGGCGTACCGGTCATGATCGCCTGCGGCGGATAGAGCGTCCAGCCGGCACCCGTCGGTCCGCCGGGCGCAAAGAAGCTCGACACCAGGACCAGCACGGCGAGCAGATAGATCCAGTAGCTCAGCATGTTGACATAGGGAAAGACCATGTCGCGAGCACCAACCATCAACGGAATCAGATAGTTGCCGAAGCCGCCCAGGAAGAGTGCCGTGAGCAGGTAGATCACCATGATCATGCCGTGCATGGTGATGAACTGGTAGTAGGCCTCCGGGGTGATGAAGTCGAACGTGCCGGGGAAGCCGAGCTGCAGCCGCATCAGCCAGGACAACACCAGCGCCACCATGCCGATCGCTGTCGCCGTCGCCGAATACTGGATGGCGATGACCTTGGCGTCCTGCGAGAAAACGTATTTCGTCCACCAACTGTGCGGATGGTAGAGTTCCATTTCCGCGACTTCGGCCGGCGGTACCGCATCTGCAGGTGTGATATCGACCATAGGAACACCTCCGTGCCCTTTTCGGCCAGCCCGACAGTTCGGGCTTGCCGCACTATTTTCAATCCCGACGGCGCGCCGTCGTTCCGGTTCCCTACTCTGCCGAGCCCATCTGCTGGGGCGCGGACAGCTGCGCAAAAGTCTGCTGCTGGCCAAGCCACGCCAGATAGTCTTCCTGAGTATCGACCATGACCACGCCATGCATCATCGGATGTCCCTGGCCGCAGAGTTCGGCACACAGGACCTGGAAGGTTCCGGTCTTGGTCGGAGTGAACCAGAAATAGGTGACCGAGCCCGGGATCATGTCCATCTTGGCGCGGAATTCCGGCACGTAGAAATCGTGCAGCACATCGATCGACCGGAGCAGCATCTTGACCGGTTTGCCAACCGGGAGGTGCAGGTCGGCCGCTTCCACTACGACATCGTCCTGGCCGTTGACATCGGCGGCGATGACGCCGAGTGGATTTTCAGCGTTGACGTCGCGGGTGTCCGATGTGCCGAGCTTGCCGTCCTTGCCGGGGAGGCGGAAACTCCATTGCCACTGCTGGCCGACGACTTCGACCTCGGTTGCGTCGCTTGGAACGTTGACGAACCGGCTCCAGACGAACAGGCCGGGAACGAGCAAGGCCGTGACGCCAACCGCGGTGACGACCGTCAGCCAGGATTCGAGCCGCCTGTTCTCAGGTTCATATGCCGCCTGATTGCCTTCCCGATGACGGAAGCGGAAGACGCAATAGGCCATGAAAAGAACCACGGCGGCGAAGACGACGCCGGTGATCCAGAAAGTTATGATGATGGTTTTGTCGATATAGTCCCAGTTTGAGGCAATCGGCGTCCACCACCATGGGCTCAGGAAGTGGAACAACACCGAGCCCACGACTATCAGAACGAGTACAAGCGCAACGGCCATGTCCCGGTTCCTCCCGGTATTCCAAGCGGCGCAAAGCCGTCCCGGGAAATACCAAGTGCATCATAACTTGATTTGCGATGAAAATTCTAGAGCCGGCTGTGGGAAGGGCAAAAATACCATTTCTCGGCGCTGGCGGTCCTTAGGCTCGGCGGTGATCAGGGCAGGCCTTCATCCAATTCCAGCTCAGCCGCCCGATGGCGAGCGCGCTGCAAACATCGTCAGCGTCGAGTAACCGGCAATGGCGGCACGCCGATGTGCCCGGCAGAATCACCGGAACGGCGATCGTCGCGCGCAGGTTCTGCAGGAACAGCAGCATGACGAAGAACGCCAGCACGATTGCTTGGAGCAGTGTCGGTTCCACCTGCTCGACCGACAGCTCGACGAAGGGAGTGGAGCCACTTTATTGGCCGGCAGATGTCACCCGCCAAACTGTGTTGCCGACGTCATCAGCGATGAGCAGGGCCCCGGTTTTGTCTACAGCCAGGCCGACAGGCCGGCCGCGCGCCTTGTTGTCCTTATCCAGGAAGTCAGTCACCACGTCGGTAGCGACGCCGCTCGGATGGCCGCCGCTGAATGGTACGAACACCACCTTGTAGCCATTGCGCCTTGGACTCGACCACCAGGACGTCGCCATTGGGCAGCACATAAAGCGACCGCGGATGCTGCAAGCCGTGGGCAAAAGCCTGGATCTGCAGCCCCTGCGCGATTGTCGGCTTTTCGTCGTTCTTCCATCCGACCACGGAAGCGAGATGCATGGGCGGGAAGAAATATTGGATCGGTTCGGGCAGGTTTGGATTTGGCCCTATCTGCCTGCCGGGATCTGGGTCGTTGCCGCTGCATGCGGCAAGCGTGATCGCCGCAGTGCCAATGAGGACGGACACCGCGATGCGCCTGGTCTGACTGATGGAGCTTGCTACGCGCATCAATCCGCCACTCCGACGTGATGCCGGTAAACCATGGACCAGCCCAGCCAACCAGTGAAGATGAGGATGAGCACGACAACCGCCGAGAGGATCAAGCCGGTAGGAACGATGGAGGTCCATGCATCGCGGGTGTGCACGAGCATGTTGATGATGGATAACGCCAGCGCCAGAAGATTGCCGAGCACGTGCGGCCAGGCGGGGGGCTGTGCCCTTATCAGCGGATTGGCCAGGAAATCGATCAGCCCCGCGATCGCTGCTAGGCAGCCCATGATCACGCCGATGGTAACCAGCCAAGCGGAGAAGTCAGCCCACATCATCTCCGCTGTTCGCCAATAGGCTAGATCCGTCAGCAGGGTGCCGACGAAGCAGGCGATCGGAAATGGCACGAGCATCGGATGAATAGGATGTCCCGCAATCCTGGCCGTCGAACGCGGATTGTCACCGACCATAATGCGCCACCCTTCCTATTCTCGTCCAAACAACCGCCTGCCCGGCCTCCGGCGGCTGTTGCCGAGAGACCGGCAGACGACCGATAGATCCGTCAGGCCCAAAAAAGGGCGCTGGCTGGCTGCGCCTGTTAGGCGGCGGACTGGGTCGGCGGGTTCTGATACATCATCCAGAGCTCGATCGCCGCCAGCACGGCGACCAGAATGCCGATCACGACATGCACGGTCATCGCCGTGGTCGCCTGGAATCCAAGCACCCAGGGCGATGCGAGAACCCACAGTCCGACGACCAGGTTCACCCACTCTTCCCACACGGCAAATGCTGCGAGGGCGGCAACCGAAAGCACGACGATCAAGATTCCGCTGCCGAGGGCGTTCTGCGTCTGCGGGCCTGCCGCAAATGTGAAGATCCAGGGAGAGAAGAACAGAATTGCCCCAAGGATCAGGTTGGCTACGTCACAGAGCCTGGCGTTTGTCCACTGGTTCATGGCATCCTCCATAAGGAGCGTTTATGGCTCCTGAGTTCGGCAAGGTGGTGCCTGAGTTCGGCGAGATGCGCCCGAAGCCGCTCACTCCGTGTCACGGTAGTGCCCTGCCCGGCTGGAATTCCGCATCTGGCGGTACTCCAGCCAAATCCAGCTATCTAACTGAATTCCGGGCTTTATGTTCCATTCGGCACCGGCACGCCTGGATCAATTGGTGGTGATCGAACAAATCCAAAGCTGCCTGTCAGGGGGCGGCGGGGCGGCGGCGCGTAGCTCATTCTGTCTTTTTATCGAGCCGGTGAAACATTTCTCAGGGATCGCAGTTCTTGGATGCAGAGGAGTTGAATAAGGGAAACCTGATTGCACGGGAGGAGCACGGACGGCACAACTATAAATACGCTCTGCATAGAATACTTCGCAACGGGAAGCTCTCGCTTGTCTTGGTTGCCGCCGAAGCTTGTTTGAAAGACGGCGATCGCCGCCGAAAAGATTTTCTAAATGAAAATAGCCCAGATCGCACCGCTAACCGAATCCGTGCCGCCCCGAACCTACGGTGGAACCGAGCGAATTGTTTCGTATCTGACCGAAGAACTTGTCCGACAGGGCCACGAGGTGACGCTGTTCGCCAGCGCCGATTCTCGTACCTCAGCCGAGCTGGTGCGGTGTTGCGACGTCGCGCTGCGCCTGAACCCCAGGGTCCAGGACGGTGGTCCGCACCATGTTATGATGCTTGAACGGGTGCGCCGGCGAGCCGATGAATTCGACGTTTTACATTTCCACGTCGATGTCCTGCACTTCCCCATAATTCGGGATTTTGCCAGACGAACGGTTACCACGCTTCACGGCAGGCTCGACCTGCCCGATCTGGCGCAGCTTTATGCGATGTTCGACGACGTTCCCCTGGTCTCGATTTCCTTCGACCAGCGCCGGCCCATGCCACCCGTCAATTGGGTTGGAACCGTGCATCACGGCCTGCCCCGCGATCTTCTGCCATTCCACCCGAACACCTCTGGCTATCTTGCGTTTCTCGGTCGCATCTCGCCGGAAAAGGGGCCGGAAACGGCCATAGAAATAGCAGCGCGGGCCGGGATTCCTCTGAAGATCGCCGCCAAGATCGACAAGGTGGACCAGTCGTTCTGGAAGGAAAGGGTCGAGCCGCAAGTGCTGCGGCATTCGAACGTGGAGTTCATTGGCGAGATCGATGAGCGGCAAAAGGCGGATTTTCTGGGCAATGCGAAAGCGCTTTTGTTCCCAATCGACTGGCCGGAACCCTTCGGGCTCGTAACGATCGAAGCAATGGCCTGTGGTACGCCGGTGGTTGCGTTCCGGCGTGGCGCCGTCCCGGAGATCATCGATGACGGTGTGTCCGGATGGATCGTGGATACGGTGGAGGAAGCTGTGGGCGCGCTCCGGCGCATAGACAGCCTCGAGCGCGCACGAGTGCGGCAGACGTTCGAGACGAGGTTCACGGTCGAGCGCATGTGCAGCGATTATGTGGCACTTTACCGAGCACTCACGAGCGGCAGAGCAGACGCAGTTGACCCCACAAACGAGCTCTCCAGAAACATCGCGATGGTGGCCGCGGGGGCTGAGGAACCGACTAATCCACATGCAGACCACGACGGTGGCGTCGGGGGTCGCCTGCGGGGTCTTGTCGCCGGGCACGGCGACTGCGCCAGGAGCCTTTGATCAGCAGCAAGCCTTCCCGGAGCTATGGCTTTCGCGAGCGGCGGCGCACACTGCCGCCCGGTCCGGATTGACGCGCGATATTTTCGCTGCAAAGGTACTTTAACGACTTGTTTACCATGCGTCAGTCAGGGGTGGGGGGAATTTGGAACGGTTTCTGGGCGCGAACCGCCTTAATTGGGATGATCGGGCCGAACTGCACTCGACCGACACAACGGGCAGCTACCACATCGAGAATGTGCTGGCCGGCGGATCCAATCTCTATGAGCTGGAAACGCGCGAGCTCGGCGATATCGCCGGAAAGGATATCGTCCACCTGCAATGTCACATCGGTCTTGACACGATCAGCCTGAAGAATCTCGGCGCAGGCAGCGTGACCGGGCTCGACTTTTCACCGACGGCGATCGTGGCGGCGCGGGATTTTGCTGCGAAGGCAGGCACCGACGTGCGCTTCGTGGAAGCGCCACTGTTCGAGGCGGTGGAAGCGCTCGGTCGGACCTTTGATATCGCTTATGTTACCTGGGGTTCGGTAAACTGGCTGGACGACGTGTTCCGTTGGGCGCGGGTGGTTGCCGATCTCCTGCGACCCGGCGGCCGCCTCTACATGGCCGAGGGCCATCCATTGATGTTTCAGTGCGATCGAAAGGCCGCAGCCCTGGAATTGAAGCATGACTGGCGAACGCCGATAGCTCGGCCGCTCGCCTGGAACGAGGAACTGACCTACACCGGCGATGACCGCATCTTGAAGCATCCTCGCTATTATGAGTGGATCCACCCGATCAGTGACGTGGTGAATGCGCTGATTTCAGCGGGTCTGACGCTCGATTTTCTCAATGAGCATGACACCGTTTCGTGGCAGCACTTTTCATTTGCAGTGCGGGCCGGCAAGGATATGTACGGCCTGCCGGAGAACTCTCCCAAGATACCGATGGCCTATTCCATTGGCGCGACGAAACGCAGCGTCGGCAAGATACCGTACCTTGTGTCTCCCAAGGCGATTGAGGGCCACTAGTCCAGGCCAACGCTCTTGAGTACTCGGGTCGGAGCGTCGAAGTGTGCAATCGCGCTCGCGCTCCTTGATCTTCCGAGCAAGCATGGTCTAGCTGGCCTCTCTGTGGGTCCGTTTCCACAGACGAACGCCTTGAGATGAGCAGGAAACGGCGGCCGGCCGCCGTTTCTTGCTCCCATCAGATCTCCTCGCGAATGGTCAACAGACTCTGGATCCCCGGCGCCAGCGCATCGCAATCAGTGGGACGATGTCAGTGGAAGTCGGCAGCTGGCTCCAGCCGCTCGGGCCTGCAACATCAGCAATGGGTCGGAAAGCGCAAAAGCTCTAAGGAGCGTGAAGGTCAAATTAAACATTGAAAGCTAATGTTTCCTCATCGGGTCGACCCGGGAACCTGAAATGGCACTTGAGGAATCGCCTATTGGCTTTTTTCCGCGCTAGGTTCGGCGGCATCAAGGAGGTCGTCTTTTCGTCGGCAAATATTCCGGCGGCGATCGCGCTTGTCGTCATACTTATCAGCGCAGCGTTCGCGGAGCACCAGAACAAAGTCGTCTCGGACCAGGCCGTCCGTGCGGACGTGCTGACCAAGGTCAATCTCATCCGTGCCAAGCTCGAAGGCAATATCAACGGAAACCTTCAACTCGTGCGTGGATTGGTCGCGGCGGTCGTGACCGAGCCCTATATGGGACAGCAACGCTTCGCCTCGCTGGCGAGCAACCTGTTTGGCTCCGACTCGCAATTGAACAATATTGCCGGCGCGCCCGATCTGGTCGTTTCCCTGATGTACCCGATGGAGGGTAATGAGCAGGCGATGGGCCTGGACTACCGCAAGAACGAGCGGCAGCGTGCGGCTGCGCTAAGGGCGCGAGATGAACGCAAGCTGGTGCTTGCCGGTCCCGTCGAGCTGAAGCAGGGAGGACAAGGCTTCATCGGCCGCTTTCCGGTTTTCGTGCCGAGCGCGGGCAACACGGAACGATTCTGGGGCATTATTTCCGCCGTTGTCGACGTGCAGCGCCTTTACAGAGCGAGCGGCATGCTTGACGACGATCTCGGGATCGACGTCGCGCTGATCGGCAGGGACGCCCTTGGTCACCGTGGTGGTCAATTCTACGGCAATGAGGAGATCAGCAAAAGCGATCCGGTGACGGCTGACGTTTTGCTTCCTTCCGGTTCGTGGCAGCTCGCTGCCATTCCCAAGAATGGCTGGCCTTCGACGCCAAGTAACGCATGGTTGTTGCGCGCGATCATGGCGACGGCCGGGGCCTTGGTTGTGTTCCCCTTCCTGGTCACTGGCCGTCTGATAGGCGAAAGACAGCGCAATTATGCGGAATTGCGCCGATTGTCACGGCGCCTTGAACTCGCCCTGGAAGCTTCGGCTATCGGGGTTTGGGAACACGATCTCGCGACCAACGAGCTTACATGGGATGAACGCGTCAATGAAATATATGGCAAACCAGCGGGGGAGCACCGGGGCTACACAGACTGGGCGGGAGCGATCCATCCAGATGATCTGGCTGGCGCCAACGCAGATTTCGATAGGGCGGTGGCCAGCGGACGACCGTATTTGTCGGAGTACCGGATTGTGCGCCCGAATGGCGAAATCCGTCATGTCCGGTCCAAGGCGATCCTTTACCGTGCCACAAACGACACCCCAAAAATGATCGGCGCGGAATGGGATGTGACTGCCGACGTCCTGCTGAACAAGGATCTGGTTCGCGCAAAACAGCTGTCCGAGTCGAAAAATGCAGAACTCGAGTCGGCCAAGGCGCGCATAGAGCACATCGCGCTTCATGACTCGCTGACCGGCTTGCCCAATCGGCGTTACCTCGACCAGGTACTGGAAGACTACGCGGCAAACGCCAGGCGCTCAGGCGGTCATGCGGCACTGCTTCACATAGATCTGGATCGGTTCAAGCACATCAACGATACGCTGGGCCACGCCGCCGGTGACGCGATGTTGGTTCACGCGTCGACAGTCCTCAGATCGAAGGTCGGCGACGAAGGATTCGTCGCCCGCATCGGAGGAGACGAATTCATCGTTCTGTGCGTGGTACGCGACGATACCAAGCAACTGGCGCTGCTTGCCGATCGGGTAATCAGCCAAATGCGCGAACCCGTCTACTATCAAGGCCATCGATGCCGTTTTGGCGTCAGCGTGGGTATAGCTGTCGACAACGGAAAAGGTGTCGAAGCCAAACACCTGCTGGTAAACGCCGACATCGCGCTTTACCGAGCAAAGAGGCGTGGGCGCAATCGATACGAATTCTTCACTGGCGCGATGCAAAGCGAAATCGTCGATACAAAGCGGATCGCCGACGAAATTCTCGGCGGCCTCGAGCGCAACGAGTTCATCCCGTTCTACCAGCCCCAATTTGACGCAAAGACGCTCGAAATCGTTGGGGTTGAGGCGCTGGCGAGGTGGAGACATCCAGTAAAGGGTATTTTGGCGCCCGACGTCTTCCTGAGGATTGCAGAAGAACTGAACGTCGTCTCGTTCATCGACCAAGCCATATTGAAGCAATCGCTTTTGGATTTCGAAGAGTGGTCCGCTGCAAAACTTCGCATTCCGCGGGTGTCGGTCAATGTCTCGGCGCGGCGCCTTCAAGACGAGGAGCTCATCAAGAGCCTGCGAGAACAAAATATCAAGAAAGGAACAGTTTCGTTTGAGCTTGTTGAGTCGATTTTCCTGGATGAGAACGACGACCTTGTCACCTGGAACATCGAGCAGATAAAAGAACTGGGGATTGACGTCGAAATAGACGATTTTGGTACCGGTTACGCTTCGATGGTCAGTTTGCTGAAGTTGCAGCCTCGCCGGCTGAAGATAGACCGGCAGCTGGTCACCCCAATCGTCAAATCGCCGCAGAGAAGGCAGGTTGTCTCGTCGATCATTGAAATCGGCAAGTCGCTGGGTATCGAGGTCGTGGCGGAAGGCGTCGAGACGATGCAGCATGCACGGCTACTCAAGGGCCTGGGCTGCGACATATTGCAGGGTTATGCCTTCGGCCACGCGTTCGATTCCGAGGGACTTAAGACCTTTGTCCGATCGCGGCGCATGCGCACGGCCAGCTGAGCCTCGGCGCCGGAGTTTACCGACCCGACCCGCCTTGAGCGTCGCGGTACATCCGCGCAACAAAGCTGAAAACAACAAACCTCAAATCAGCAGCAGGCCCTTCATGCTGGAGTGGCCTTTCCTGCCGATGATGATGTGGTCGTGAACGGCAATGCCCAGCGGTTTGGCCGTCTCGATGATCAGCTTGGTCATCTCGATGTCGGCGCGCGACGGCGTCGGGTCTCCCGACGGATGGTTATGCGCCAGAATGATCGCCGTGGCGGAGAGCTCCAAGGCGCGCCTGACCACCTCCCGCGGATAGACCGGTGTGTGGTCGACGGTGCCGACCTGCTGGACTTCGTCGGCGATCAGCGCGTTTTTCTTGTCGAGGAACAGGATGCGGAACTGCTCGCGCTCCTCGAAGGCCATCACCGACCGGCAGTATTCGAGAACCTGCGTCCAGGTCGACAACAGCTCGCGGCCGGCGATCTCGCCGCGCGCCATGCGCTGCGCCGTTGCCGCAACCACCTTGAGGTCGAGCGCCACCGCCGGGCCGATGCCCTTCACCTCCTGCAGGCGCTCGACGGGCGCGCCGAGGACCTCGGCCAATGTACCGAAGCGTGCCAGCAATGCCTTGGCGACCGGCTTGGTGTCGGCGCGCGGGATCAGCCGAAACAATAAAAGCTCGAGCAGTTCGTAGTCGGGGAGGGTGTTGGGACCGGCCGCGAAGCGCTCGCGCAGGCGGTCGCGATGACCGAGATAATGCGGCTTGTCGGCGGCCACCGCCTTGGCGGGCGATCGCACCGGCCTTTCGGGAAAGAAGGCCCGCTCGTCGTCGTCACCGTTCATGGCTGCCCCACCAGCATTGGCCGGGCAAGGTAACGCCCGATCTGCCAGACACTAGGCCCGCAGGCCGGGGCGGTCGAGATTTTTTGGCGATAGCGTGAAGATCTCGCAGCCGGTCTCGGTGACGCCGATCGTGTGCTCGTACTGCGCCGACAGCGAACGGTCGCGCGTCACCGCGGTCCAGCCGTCCGACAGCACCTTTACATGCGGCCGGCCGAGATTGATCATCGGCTCGACGGTGAAGATCATGCCCGGCCGCATCTCGACGCCTTCGCTGGCGCTGCCGTAATGCAGGATGTTCGGCGCGTCGTGAAACAGCCGGCCGACGCCGTGGCCGCAGAAATCGCGCACCACTGAGCAACGCTCGGCTTCGGCATAGGTCTGGATGGCGGCGCCGATGGCGCCGGTGCGGGCGCCCGGCTTGATTGCCGCGATGCCGCGCATCAGGCACTCATACGTGACTTCGAGCAGCCGCTCCGCGGCACGCTTGATCGTGCCCACCGGATACATGCGCGAGGAGTCGCCATGCCAGCCGTCGAGGATATAGGTGACGTCGATATTGACGATGTCGCCATCCTTCAACGGCTTGCTGTCGGGTATGCCGTGACAGACGACGTGGTTGATCGAGGTGCAGGATGATTTCGTGTAGCCGCGGTAGTTGAGCGTCGCCGGAAGCGCGCCATGGTCCATGCCGAACTCGAAGACGAAGCGATCGATCGCTTCGGTGGTGACGCCGGGCGCCACCATCGTCACCAGTTCGTCGAGGCAGCGCGCGGTGAGATCGCAAGCCTTGCGCATGCCGACAAAACCTTCCTCGTCGTAAAGACGGATCTGGCCGGTGTTTCTGAGCGGTGCCGTGGCGGCGTCGAGATAGGTGACCATTTTTATCCGTCTTGCAGAGATGCGAGGCTGGATGAGCCTCCGCGAGAGAAATCTCCCCAGATTTGGCACTGGAAAGCGCAAGGTTCAAGGACGAACTGCCGGCGACGGCCGAAGACCGGCGATATTCACGCCCTGGGGGCATTCTCCTTGCGTGTAGCGGCCCATGCTTCCGCCGGGTTCATTGGCTACCGTAGTGACGACACATTTCTAGGCGAGAAGCGGCCCAAGCATTAAGCCGCCACGGCAATTTTTTTGCGACGAACGGCGTTGCTGCGGGGGCGTCGGGTTCGGGAGAGATCGAATGGACAGACTGCAATTCGAGGTGCCGGTGCGGATCGCGCCTGTGCCCGGCCAGCCGGTCGAGGAAATCTACAGTGTCGAGCAGGCGCTCGATTTCCTGCAAACGTGGCCGGTTCGCCGGAAGGGGCCAACCTACCAGGCCGCATTCAACGCCTGTTTTGGTGCCACGGTGGACATCGTCGAGACCGAAGACGCATGGCGGGCCTTCATGGCCTTTTGCCGGGTGAGCGGCCTCCTTGCCAGGGACATGATGGTTCCACGCAAGCGCGGCGGCGAGGCGAGGGGACTGCGGGCGTAGGAAGCCTTCGACACAATCCTCAGTCTGTCTTCGCCTCCTCTTGCCGACATCCCCATCAGAGTGGCGGGTCCAGCAAAGCTTGCGCAGCATCACGCTGGCGATAGACATATGCCAAGTTGAAATTGCTGGTACGCCCAAGGGGAATCGAACCCCTGTTACCGCCGTGAAAGGGCGGTGTCCTGACCGCTAGACGATGGGCGCGCTCAGATGTGAGCGCTTATAGTTGCGTCGCGACAAACCGGCAACCCGTCTGGCGCCGGCTGCGACAACTTTTTTCCTTTGGCTCCAAACCGCGTTTTTCCGACAGCCAAACTGGTTTTTGCGGCATGATGCAACGCCGCCGAGGGGAGCCTTCGCAGTGGCGGAAGAACCTCGCCCTAGCCGCGCCTGCGGCAGCGCCAGTTCCAGTCGCGCTCGGGCCCGACATCGACGTGAACGGATTCGGTGTGACAGTAGGTGCCAACGCCGCCGCGGCCCGGCATGGTGCGGAGGTAGCTCGCCAGTTCCCATTTCGAGACGCCGGGAACCTGAATGTCGGCGGCGGCGCAGTACATGTGCAGCGAATTCTTGGCGCCGTTGGCGCGGCGGTTGCGGGCCGGATCGCGATAGCCGGAGGTGACCGTCATCTTGCGGCCGTAATGGCCTTCGATCGTCTTCAGCACGCGAACCAACGACGGCTTCAAGCAGGCAACATCGACGCTTTCGTTTTGTTTCAGGAGGCCATTGGGCGCCAGCCGGGCGAGGCCGGCGGCGGAGGCGACCTGGTAGGCGCCACCCGAACCTTCGTCTTCGTTGAGATCGACATCACTCTCATCGTCGAGGCCGGATTTGCGCTTGATCTCGAACAGCGCCGTCTGGCGCACGCCGGGCAGCGCATCGGCCGTGAAGTGGCTGGTATCGCCTGTCGACACCAACTGCACCGGTTTTTCAGCCGGATTGGCCGAGGCCAGGGTAACGGTAGGTTTTGCCGCAGGCGTCGCGTTGGCCTGCACGACCGTTGGTTGCCCGCCCGATCGACTGTTGGCCGGCGATGCCGCCGAAGCGGGGGTGGCGCTGAACAGCGAGGCCAGGAAGTTTTTCTTCGGTGCGTAGGCCTGTGGCTGCGGCATCTCGCCGGCGGTCACATAGACCGGGTTGTTCATCGCCGGTGCGGCTGCCTTGGCGTCGGACTTCGATGCGCCGGCATCGGCGGCGGCACTGTTCTGCGCCACAACGTTGGCCTGTTCAGCCGCCTCGGCGTTTGGATGCAGCGGTTGCGGCGTGTGTCCCGCGATCGTCTCGGCTGCCGTGGGAACGGCGATCGGGAAGCCGGCATCGGGCTTGGCCCCTGGCTTGGCCACGGGCACATAGGCGACCTGCTCGGGAAGGTTGGCGTCGCCCTCTGCATTCATCGTCATTTGTGCGGTTGTCATCTGCGACGATGACGCGGCCGTGCTGGCCTGGGGCGCACCGGCGGCCGTGCTGATTTCGGTAGCCGAGGTATTGTAGCCTGGCATGCCGACCGACATGGTCGGGTCGCCGGCGGAGGTGCAGGACGCCAGGAGCACCGAGAAAAGCGCCGCCACAATGGCGCGGCTTTCTCCCTTCGCGAGGCGCGATCCTGCTGATCTCAAAACAAAATTCCCCCTCGATATCCGACCGGTTCGTCATTGGCGCGGCGTCGAAACGTCTCGTCGAAATGACCCTTGTTCCCCGAACCGGAAACGAGACCTGTGTCAAATCTGCAAGCCTCAAAGTAATTTGGCGGCTAGAGGATGAATCAAGGCTGCTCAGGGTTGACGGCACCATTTCGCCCGCTTTTGGCGGCGCGTCAACTCACCACACATTACAGATGGTTACACGCGCACCTTGACATAGGTGCCGGGGGCTTCGCCTAGAACTTGCATATGCTCGCCCGGTTTGCGGGCCGGTACGCGGGTATTGTCCTTGGCTTCGATCCAGCGTTGCCAGTGCGGCCACCAGGAACCGGGATGGTCGGTGGCCCCGGCGAGCCATTGGTCGAAGTCGCCGGCCGGCTTGCCGCCGGTCCAGTAGTGATATTTCTGCGCCGCCGGCGGATTGACGACCCCGGCGATGTGGCCGGAGCCGGCCATGACGTAGTCGACCTCGCCGCCGAAATAATTCGAGCCGAGGAATACCGAAAGCGCCGGCGCGATGTGGTCCTCCTTAGAGGCGAGGTTGTACACCGGAATGGTAACGTCCTTCAGCGAAACCGTGCGGCCAGCCAGTTCCATCGTGCCTTGGGAAAGCCTGTTCTCGAGATAGCAATTGCGCAAATAGAAAGAATGGTTGGCAGCGCCCATGCGGGTCGAATCGGCATTCCAGTAGAGCAGGTCGAAGGGCAGGGGATCCTTGCCGCGCATGTAGTTGTTGACGACATAGGGCCAGATCAGGTCGCCCGAGCGCAGCATGTTGAAGGCGGTC
This sequence comes from Mesorhizobium sp. M0119, assembly GCF_040322615.1. NCBI lineage: Bacteria > Pseudomonadati > Pseudomonadota > Alphaproteobacteria > Hyphomicrobiales > Phyllobacteriaceae > Mesorhizobium > Mesorhizobium sp. M0119. Next base: position 33,685 of record NZ_JAMYTU010000016.1, on the reverse strand, counting down.
GCCATCTTGGTGCCGTCGAGATAGCCTTTTTCGTTCATCGCCTTTTCGACGGCCGCGACCTGCTCCTCGTCGACGAACACTTTTAGATCGCCGGCATAGGTGAAATCGACCTGGGTGGTGAAGAAGGTGGCGGATTTGATGCGCTGGTCGCCTTCCTGCGCCATTAGCGCGAGGGCTGCCGCCAGCAGCGTGCCGCCGACGCAATAGCCGATGGCGTTGACTTCGCTTTCGCCGGTGGCTTTTTCGATCGTGTCGAGGCCGTATTGCAGGCCCTCGCGGATATAGGCCTCCCAGCTCTTGGCGCCGTGCCGCTCGTCCGGGTTGATCCACGAGATGACAAAGACGGTGTGGCCTTGCTCGACCGCCCAGCGAATGAAGGATTTTTGCGGATTAAGGTCGAGAATGTAGTATTTGTTGATCCATGGCGGGCAGATCAGCAGCGGCCGCTTGAGTACGGTCTCGGTCGCCGGATCGTATTGCAGGATTTCGGCGACGTCGCTGCGGCCGACCACCTTGCCGGGCGTGGTGGCGAGATTCTTGCCGATCTCGAAGGGTGAATAATCGGCCTGCCGCAGCTTCAGGTCGCCCTTGCCTGCGGCAATGTCCTCGGCCAGCATCTTCATGCCGCGCACCAGATTTTCGCCGTTCGAGGCGATGGTCTCGCGAAACAATTCCGGATTGGTCAGGATGAAATTCGACGGCGAGATGGCGTTGGACACCTGCCTGACATAAAAGCTGGCCTTGTGGCGGGTGTGCTCGTCCAGGCCGTCGGCGTGCTCGACCAGTTCGGCCGCCCAGCGCGAGGTGACCAGATACGCCTGTTTCAGAAAATCGAAGAAGGCGTTGCGGCCCCATTCGGGGTCCTGGAAACGCTTGTCGCCGCGCTCGGGCTTGACCGCGTCCTCGGCGTCCTCGGCGCCGGCGCCGATGCGCTGGACGGCGTTGGCCCAGACGGTCATGTAGCCGGAAAACAGCCGCGTCTGCGCCTCCAGCGCGCGCTGCGGGTCGGAGAGCCAGTACTCGGTGAGCTTGGAGAAGGTCTTCACCATGTCGACGACCGGCTCGGCGACGTGATCGCGCACCTCGCCCTTTTCCCGCGGCTCGGCCCATGCCGAGGCGGCCTTGCCGGCCTGCTCGATCATGCGGGCCATGTTCAGAGCGAAGCGTTCCGGGTCCTTCACCAGATATTGCTCGACGGTCGAAGGTTGGTCATCTTCCGCTTTGCCCGAATCGGGTGTTTTGGACATGGTTCGCGGGGTTCCTCCCGAAGCGTTTTGTTGACATATTACCATGGGATATCGGACAGGGTCCAATGTGCTCTAACCCGCCCGCCAGGAAAACAATATGACGATTAATATTGGCAAGAACGTTTTTTCCGGCACTGGTCGTTTTTGCCGCATGGCGCTCGTCCTGTTGGCGATGGCCGGTTGCACGAGCAGCAACATAGAAGGTGCAGCGCCCGCCACCGGCCTTGTCGGGGCGAAGGACACCGGTTCCTATCCGAACCTGAACATCCCGCCGCAGGTGGCGGCCGAGCAATTCACCGACGAGGAAAAGAACGCCAAGCTTGCCCAACTGAAGGCCGAGGAGCAGAATCAGGCCGCGAAGGGCGGCGGCGTCAAGGTCGCGGACCAGGCAGCGCTGGACCAGCTGGCAAAAAAACACGGCGCCGAGGCGCTGAAGCAGATCGAAGGCAAATGCGACCCCGCTCTCGACCCTAATTGCAAATAAGCTTATACGCGCGACCGCAACCTCACTGTCTGGAACTGCCATGGAAGAATTTCACAAGGTCCGCCGGCTTCCGCCCTATGTTTTCGAACAGGTCAACCGGCTGAAGGCCAGCGCGCGTTCGCGCGGCGCCGACATCATCGACCTTGGCATGGGCAATCCGGACCTGCCGACGCCCAAGGCCATCGTCGACAAACTCTGCGAGGTGGTGCGCGATCCGCGCACGCACCGCTATTCGTCGTCGCGCGGCATTCCGGGTCTGCGCCGTGCCCAGGCCAACTACTATGCCCGCCGCTTCGGCGTGAAGCTCGACCCGGACAGCCAGGTGGTGGCGACGCTCGGCTCGAAGGAGGGCTTCGCCAATATGGCGCAGGCGATCACCGCCCCCGGCGACGTGATCCTGTGCCCCAATCCGACCTATCCGATCCACGCCTTCGGCTTCATTATGTCGGGCGGCGTCATCCGCTCGCTGCAGGCCGAGCCGGACGACGGCTTCATCCCGGCCCTGGAGCGCGGCATCCGCCATTCGATCCCGAAGCCGCTGGCACTGATCCTCAATTATCCGTCCAACCCGACGGCACTGGTCGCTTCGCTCGATTTCTACAAGGAGGTGGTGGCCTTCGCGAGGAAGAACGACATCATCATCCTGTCGGATCTTGCCTATTCGGAGATCTATTTCGACGGCAATCCGCCGCCTTCGGTGCTTCAGGTGCCGGGCGCCATAGACGTCGCGGTCGAGTTCACCTCGATGTCGAAGACCTTTTCGATGCCGGGCTGGCGCATGGGTTTTGCGGTCGGCAATGAACGGCTGATCTCGGCGCTGACGCGTGTGAAATCCTATCTCGACTACGGCGCCTTCACGCCGATCCAGGTGGCGGCCGCGCATGCACTCAACGGCGACGGCGCCGACATCGCCGAAGTGCGCGACGTCTACCGCAAACGCCGCGATGTCATGGTCGACGCCTTCAGCCGTGCCGGCTGGACCATTCCGGCACCGGCGGCATCGATGTTCGCCTGGGCGCCGATCCCGGAGCCGTTCAAGCACCTGGGCTCGCTTGAGTTCTCCAAGCTCCTGATCGAGCACGCCGACGTCGCGGTGGCGCCGGGCGTCGGCTTCGGCGAGCATGGCGACGATCACGTGCGTATCGCGCTGGTCGAAAACGAGCACCGGATCCGGCAAGCGGCGCGCAACATCAAGCGCTTCCTCGCGTCCAGCGCCAAGCAGCCGAATAACGTCGTACCGCTCGCCGCGCATCGCTGATTTTTTACACATCAATCGACCGAATGGGGCGTCGCCGGACATGGCTGAAGCGTTGCGTGTTGGAATTGCCGGCCTCGGCACCGTCGGTGCGTCGGTGGCCCGCGTGCTGCGCGACAAGGCGGCCGAACTGACGCGGCAGTGCGGACGCGACATCGTCGTGTCGGCGGTTTCGGCCCGCGATCCCAAACGCGACCGCGGCGTTGATCTTGGCACAGCACAGTGGTTCGACGACGCCGTCAAGATGGCGCAGACCGCCGAGATAGATGTCTTCGTCGAGCTGATCGGCGGCGACGAAGGCCCGTCACGCTCGTCCGTCAAAGCGGCGCTCGAGGCCGGCCGACATGTCGTCACCGCAAACAAGGCGTTGCTTGCCAAGCACGGGGTGGCATTGGCCGAGATCGCCGAGAGGAAAGGCGTGCTGCTCAATTACGAGGCGGCGGTGGCCGGCGGCATTCCGGTTATCAAGACAATGCGCGAGGCGATGGCCGGCAATTCGGTGACCCGCGTTTTCGGCATCCTCAACGGTACCTGCAACTATATTCTGACGCGCATGGAAGCCGAGGGCCTGTCCTTTGATGCCTGCCTGAAGGATGCCCAGCGGCTGGGCTATGCCGAAGCCGACCCGACCTTCGACATCGAGGGCCACGACACCGCGCACAAGCTGTCGATCCTGACCAGCCTTGCCTTCGGCACGAGGATCGCCGCCAACGATATCTATATGGAAGGCATCTCCAACATCAGCCAAGCCGACATCCGCGCGGCCGGCGATCTCGGCTACCGGATCAAGCTGCTTGGCGTCGCCCAACGCACCGAAAGCGGCATCGAGCAGCGCGTGCACCCGACCATGGTGCCGACGGCCTCGGTCATCGCGCAGGTGCACGGCGTCACCAATGCGGTCGCGATAGAAACCGACATCCTCGGCGAATTGCTGCTTTCCGGCCCTGGCGCCGGCGGCAACGCCACCGCGTCGGCGGTGATCGGCGACATTGCCGACATCGCCAAGAGCCGGCCTGGCTTCCAGCATGGTCCGGTCTTCGGCCGGCCGGCGAAGGAATTGAAGCCTTACAAGAAGGCGCAGATGCGCAGCCATGCCGGCGGCTATTTCATCCGGCTGACCGTGCACGACCGCCTCGGCGTCTTCGCGGCAATAGCCAAGCGCATGGCCGACAACGACATTTCGCTGGAATCGATCGTCCAGCATGCCGCCGGGCCGGAAACCGAGGCACAGAAGACCGTCATCCTGGTGACCCACGAGACGACCGAGGCGGCGGTGCGCAAGGCTGTCGACGGCATCATCAGAGACAGCCTTCTGACCGACAAGCCGCAAGTCATCCGCATCGAGCGGGCCGGATAGCAGTCTCACATTTTGCGTTTAATCGATTGATATTGCTGCGCTTTCAAAAAGGTCCAGCGCAGGTCTTGCTGTTGTCACGGGGCTTTGACACAAGAAGCGCGTCTCTGGCGGGAGGCTAATGCATGTCGCCCAAAAGTGTGCGGCGGTTTTGGGACAACGACATGCATAAAAACAAAGTGCCAACGAGGATTGTCCATCAATGAATGTGGCCCAGAACATTGTCGCCGGCCTCGACCGGATACTGACCATGGAATTGGTGCGCGTCACCGAACGCGCCGCGGTCGCGGCCGCCAGATTGCGCGGACGCGGCGACGAGAAAGCCGCCGACCAGGTCGCGGTCGATGCCATGCGGCAGGAGCTCAACCGTCTTGCCATCAACGGCACGGTGGTGATCGGCGAAGGCGAACGCGACGAGGCGCCGATGCTTTATATCGGCGAGGAGGTCGGTACGGGCAAAGGCCCGGCTGTCGACATCGCGCTCGATCCGCTCGAAGGCACGACGATCTGCGCCAAGAACCTGCCCAACGCATTGGCCGTTATCGCCATTGCCGAAAAAGGCAGCCTTTTGTTCGCGCCGGACGTCTATATGGACAAGATCGCGATCGGCCCAGGCTATGCCGACGGCATCATCGACATCGATGCCTCGCCGGCCGAAAACATCGCCAGCCTCGCCAGGGCCAAGGGCGTGCCGGTGGCGGAGATCACCGCCTGTATTCTCGACCGGCCACGCCATGGCGCGTTGATCGAAGCCGTGCGGGCGACCGGAGCCGCAATCCGTCTGATCGGCGACGGTGATGTCGCCGGGGTCATCCACACCACCGACCCGGACGAGACCGGCATCGACATCTATCTCGGCACCGGAGGCGCGCCGGAAGGCGTACTCGCAGCTGCCGCCTTGCGCTGCACCGGTGGCCAGATGCAGGGCAGGTTGATGCTCGACACGCCGGAAAAGCTGGTGCGCGCCGCCAAGATGGGCATCTCCGACCCCAAACGGATCTACCACACGCAAGACATGGCACGCGGCGACGTGCTGTTTGCCGCGACCGGCGTCACCGACGGCAACATGCTGGCCGGCGTCAAGTTCGGCCGCAATTTCATCACCACGCATACGATCGTGCTGCGCTCGTCATCGCGGACCGTGCGCGAGATCAAGGCCAGGCACCAGGATCTGGAAAAGTTTTGATTTCGACTCAGTTAGCCGTTGCATATTGTGCGCAATGACAAATTGCAGACGGCGCATCACGTGACGGGGGAAAGACGCTTTTTCCTCGATGTCAGGCAATCGGCCACCGGCGTTTCCTGGGAACACCGGCTGACCGAGCGCCAGGACATGGCTGCGCTCGCCATCGCGCAAGGTTATGGCGTGCCCGATATCGTGGCGCGCGTGCTGGCCGGGCGCGGCGTCACCGCCGAGCAGACCGAGCGGTTTCTGGATCCGACCATCCGCAACATGCTGCCCGACCCGGCATCGCTGACCGACATGGACAAGGCCGCCGCCCGCATCGCCCAGGCGGTGACGGCCAGGGAAAAGGTGGCGATCTTTGGCGACTACGATGTCGACGGCGCCGCCTCGTCGGCGCTGCTCAAGCGCTTCCTCGCACATTTCTCGGTGCCGTCGGAGATCTACATACCGGACCGCATCTTCGAGGGTTACGGCCCCAATCCGGAAGCGATGCGCGAGCTCGTCTCGCGCGGCGCGACGCTGATCGTCACCGTCGATTGCGGCACCAACAGTGCTGCTTCCATCGACGCGGCGAAGGCCGCCGGCGCCGACGTCGTGGTGCTCGATCACCATCAGGTCGGCGGGCCGTTGCCGGCAGCGGCTGCGGTCGTCAACCCAAATCGCGAGGACGACCTTTCCGGACAGGGCCATCTTTGTGCCGCCGGCGTTGTCTTCCTTTGCCTGGTGCAGACGGCGAAGATCCTGCGCGGCCGCCTGCCGGATGCCGCACCGCCGGACCTGCTTGCCCTGCTCGACCTGGTGGCGCTGGGCACAGTCTGCGACGTGGTGCCGCTCACCGGCGTCAACCGCGCCTTCGTGGTCAAGGGGCTGCAGGTGGCGCGACAGCAGAGAAACGAAGGGCTGGCGGCGCTGGCGCGGGTCTCGCGTATAGGCGAGCCGATCAGCACGTTCCATCTGGCCTTTCTGATCGGTCCGCGTATCAACGCCGGCGGGCGCATCGGCGACGCAGCACTTGGCAGTCGCCTCCTTGCCACCGACGACCCGGTCGAAGCCCGCACCATCGCCGAGACGCTGGATCGGCTCAACCAGGAGCGGCAGTCGATGGAGCAGGAGATGCTGGCCGCGGCGCGCTCAGAGGCCGACGCCGAGCTTGCCGGCGGTAATGGTCCGGCAATCGTGGTCACAGCCAGCAGCAACTGGCATCCGGGCATTGTCGGCCTGCTTGCCTCGCGGCTCAAGGACCATGCGCGCCGGCCCGCATTTGCCATCGCCTTCAACGCCAATGGTGTCGGTACCGGTTCAGGCCGTTCAGTGTCTGGCTTCGACCTCGGCCGGCTGGTGCGCGAGGCTGCCGATGCCGGACTTATCGTCAAGGGCGGCGGCCACGGAATGGCGGCCGGCATCACCGTCGAGCGGGCGAAGCTCGGCGCGCTCCGGGCTTTTTTCGAAGAGCGCGCGGCGGTGGATGTGTTCCGGCTGCAAGGCGAGGAGAGCCTGGCGATCGACGGCGCGCTTGCCGCCGAGGGCGCGACGCTCGCGCTGCTCGATGCACTTGAGAGGGCAGGGCCGTTCGGTGCCGGGCACGTCGCGCCGGTGTTCGCGCTGCCGCGCCACCGGCTTGTCGATGCGCGGGCGGTCGGGAGCAACCACATCCGCGCCGAACTGCAGTCGGAAAGCGGCGGCCGCATCCAGGCGATCGCCTTTCGCGCCGTCGAGACGGCTCTTGGCGAATTCCTGTTCAAGAACAGGGGCAAGCCGGTGCATGTAGCCGGCTCGCTGTCGGGCAACCACTGGAACGGCAACCGCACGGTGCAATTTCGTATCGTCGACGCGGCGCTTGCCTGAGAGCTCGCTGACCGCTCTGCCTAAGCGAGGACGGTCTGCAGCCGGGTCAGATCGCCGATCTGCGCCATCGTTGCCTGGTAGCCGATACGGATCGCTTCGTCGGCGCGGTGGAATTCGGTCAGGCCGATATGGCTGAGCTTCGGCTGCAGCGATATGTCCGGCGGGTCACCGGCCAGCCTGGCGCGCGAGATGCGGTCCTGGATGATGTTGAAGGCTTCGACCATGACGCCGGTAATGCCGAGCCGCGTCTCGCGCGACTGGCGTTCGGGATCGGCGTGGCCCGCTCTCGGCGCGTCTTTCTCGATGACCAGCTCGCCGGCACTGTGCTTGATCACCGCGGCGCGGCCGAACAGATCGTAGTGAAGGTTCACCGCAACCACGAGCGGCTGCTCGTAGGCACGGCAGACCGAGACCGGCACCGGATTGACCAAGGCGCCGTCAACCAGCACACGCCCATTGCAGGCGACCGGCTCGAACACGCCGGGCAGCGCGTAGGAGGCGCGCATGGCGGTGCTCAACGAGCCGCTCGACAGCCAGATTTCATGGCCGGTGCGGATTTCCGAAGCGACGCAGACGAATGGTTTTGGCAGGTCCTCAAAGCGGATGCCGGCTATGTGCTCGCGCAGCCGCGCATCGAGCTTCATGCCACCGAACAGGCCGCTGCCGCGTAGATTGAGGTCGAGAAGGCCAAAAATGCGCCGCCTGGTCAGGCTGCGCGCGAATTCTTCCAGCTCGTCGAGCTTGCCGGCAACATAGCAGCCGCCGACCAGCGCGCCGATCGAGGTGCCGGCGATCATCGACACTTCGATGCCGGCTTCGTCAAGCGCGCGCAGCACGCCGATATGCGCCCAGCCGCGCGCACAGCCGCCACCCAATGCCAGCGAAATCCCTGTTTTGCCCGGAGATTTGGTTTCGGATGCGCCTGCGGCCGAGGAGAGGCCATTGGCCTCCCGAACGTCAGGTCTGTTGCGCAATGACGCCCAGTCGAGCATCACAATCTCCCTTGTCCCACGGTCATCCTACAGGCGGGCCGTATCGAAATCATGAATATACGTGGCTGAAGTGCTGCGAATGGTTCATATTGATGGTGTATTGGGCTTTCGATAGGTTTTTTCCGCATCGAACAGCGGCTTGCTGCCGTCGCTGGCAAGCGTCCCTTTGCCATCGCTCAGCCCCACCGTCCGATAAAAGCATGAACGTCGGCCGGTGTGACAAGTTGCTTCATGACCCAGCACTTTGACGCGCAACCATATCGCGTCCTGGTCACAATCTGTGAGCATCTCGACGACCTGCTGGACATTGCCCGAGGTTTCGCCCTTCTTCCACAGCGCCTTGCGCGAACGCGACCAGTAGTGCGCGATGCCGGTCTCGAGCGTCAGCGCCAGCGCCTCGGCATTCATATGCGCGACCATCAGCAGCATGCCATCTTCGATATCGGTGACCACGACAGTGACGAGGCCCCCGGCATCGAAGCGCGGTGACAGGACCGCGCCTTCCTCGAGTGCCTTCTTGTCTGTTGGAGCTTTCGGGAATTCCAATGCCGACATTCGCCGGTCCTCATCTAGCGAAGCCGGCAGGCCGATCAGATCCTGCCGCCGCGCACCATGGTAACGAAGCGGACCTGCTCTTCGGGTGTGTCCTTGAAGACGCCGGTGAAGGTTGAGGTCAGCGTGGTCGAGCCCTGCTTGCGGATGCCGCGCATGGCCATGCACATATGCTCCGCCTCAAGCATAACGGCCACGCCGCGTGGATTGAGCACGTCCTGGATGACGCCGGCAATCTGCGCGGTCATCGCTTCCTGGGTCTGCAGGCGATGGGCGAAGATGTCGACGACGCGGGCTATCTTGGACAGGCCGACAACCTTGCCGTCAGGCAGATAGCCGACATGCGCCTTGCCGATGATCGGCACCATGTGATGCTCGCAATGCGAGTGGAAGGATATGTCCTTGACGAGGACGAGATCGTCATAGCCGGCGACTTCCTCGAACGTGCGGCCAAGTTCCTCGGCTGGGCACATATCATAGCCGTTGAACATTTCGCTGAACGCCTTGGTGACGCGCTTCGGCGTGTCGATCAGGCCCTCGCGGTCAGGGTTGTCGCCGGTCCAGCGCAACAAGGTGCGCACAGCGGCTTCGACTTCGGCCTCGCTCGGCCGGTCGGTGACCGGCTTTTCCATATAGGCAGACCGCGGCATGAGTTTCTTGATAACGGCGTCCATAAAGGCGTCTCCCGTAGTTCCTCTCTCAGGAGGAACGAGTTGAACGGACCACGACCTTTCGGGTGTCAGAAACTCGCCCGGTTTCCAGCCCGTAAGTGGCGTGAACAGAATTGGGTATGACGAGGTTTGTGGTCGCCTTGTCGATACCCGACTATCGCCATTATATATGTTCGTGCCGAGCGAAAGGAAGACGCCAGAGCGGCAATGACTGTTCGCTGGGCGGCGACGGATTGGAAAAATATGATCGACGATGTTTACAATGCGAAAATTCTGGGTTTTGCCGGAAACATCGCACGGATCGGCCGGCTCGAGCGGCCCGACGCAACCGCACGAGCACATTCCAAGCTGTGCGGCTCGACGGTGACCGTCGATCTGAAGATGGATGATGGCGTCGTCAGCGATTTCGCGCATGACGTGAAGGCCTGTGCGCTTGGCCAGGCTTCGTCTTCGATCATGGCGCAGCATGTCGTCGGCGCCAGCGCCGAAGAATTGCGCAGCGTGCGCGAGACGATGCTGAAGATGCTGAAGGAAAATGGCCCGCCGCCCGAAGGCCGCTTCGCCGACCTGAAATACCTGGAACCGGTGCGCGACTACAAGGCGCGCCACGCCTCGACCATGCTGACCTTCGACGCAGTGGTCGATGCCGTCGGCCAGATCGAAAAGAAGCGGGCGGAAGAGGCGGCCTAGATCTCGGCAAGGAAACGCCGGCTTTCGGCGAATTCCGCCCGGACCCAGTCGGCAAAAGCCGTGGCCGGCTCGGAAAGGTCATTCAGCCTTCTGGCCACTAGCCAATAGGCGCCGGACGCGACGTCGATGTCGAAAGGCTTGATCAGCGCGCCGGATGCAAGTTCTTCGCCGATCTGCAAAAGATCGCCCAGTGCGACGCCATGTCCAAGCAAGGCTGCCTGCTTCGAAAGCGAAGCATCCGCGAGCATCGGGCCGCGCGCAGGCACGGCTTCAGCCGTCACGCCGGCCGCTTCGAACCAGCGCGCCCAAGCCTGACGGTTTTCTTCGTGCAGCAATGTATAGCGACCAAGGTCGATCGGCTTTTCCAGAACTGGGCCGGATGCAAGAAGTGCCGGCGATAGAACTGGTGAATCGACGACCGCGGCAAGCTGTTCGGCTTCGCTGCGTGGCCATGAGGTGGCATGCGCACTGAAGCGTAGGGCAAGTTCGGGCTGATCGCTGCGAAACTCTATCAACCTCGGGTCGACCTCAAGGGAAACGTCGATATCGGGTCGCAACTCGCGAAACCGGTTGAGCCGCGGCACCAGCCATACGGATGCAAGCGACGGCTCGACGCTGACACGGACCACGGACTGCGTCGGGGCCGCCGTCAATTCCGAAAGCAGCCTGTCGATCCCCTCGAAACTTCTGACCAACTGGTCGAGCAGCCGCCGGCCGGTGTCGGTCAACTCGACGCGGCGATGATGGCGGAAGAACAAAGGTTGGCGCAGGAAGGTTTCGAGCTCGCGGATCTGGCGGCTGATCGCTGCCTGCGAAACGTAAAGCTCCTCGGCCGCACGGCTGAAGCTCAGGTGACGACCGGCTGCTTCGAAGCTTCTAAGAGCCGTCAAGGGAAGGTGTCCGCGCTTCATTCGCATAACTCAGAGTTATCTGACGTGAACGTTATACTCGTTTGAAGATCAAGGCCAGCGGCGCTCTAATCGGTGCTCAAGGAGTGCTGCCATGATCCAGTTTCTCAACATTCTGGGCGATGTCGTGCGGATCGCGACGTTTCAATGGCACGACGAGAAACCGCATAGGGATTGGTACGAGGAGAGGCCGCCGACCAGCGTCGCCGTATGCCGGAAGCCGGCGCCCGACCGCTACCCGGTTCGCCGTACCAGGCCATGACGGGATTGCCGGAACGCCATTGCGTTCCCAGTCCGATGCGCACATCTATCGTGTGGGAAAATGCGATGTGGAGACTGCGGTGGTTGACCAACATCGGCATGCGCACGGCGCCAGGCCGATTCGACAAGGACGCAACTGGCCCGGCCCGTGGCGCAAGACGCCGGGCCGCGTCTTCGGCACGTCGCTTGTCCGGCTCTACCAGCTGACGCTGTCCGGCTTCGTCGGCAATTCCTGCCGGCATCTGCCGACCTGTTCCGAATACGCGCACGAAGCGATCGCCCGCCACGGGCTGTGGGCCGGCGGCTGGATGGGGTTTTTCCGGGTGCTGCGCTGCGGACCGTTCGGAACGCACGGCATCGACCGCGTGCCGGAGATCTTGGCTGATCGTTACCGTTGGTTCACGCCATGGCAGTACTGGCGGATCGGGAAAAAACGCAGCGACCTGGACAGCTGACCGCAACTGTTCAGTGCACAACCGGACCGCTTTTACGATCTGGTAGGGTTAACCGCAGCTTGCGCGGACATCGCGCATTTGAGACAAAATCGAGACAAGACGCCTCGCTAAGCCGCTCCTGACACCCTTCAGGAGAGGTTACCAAATGCGCCGGATAGATCGTCTTCCCTTCGTTTTCGCCGTGGTTCTCTATGTCCTGGCGTGGCTGTTGGGTTTTCCGATCCGTGCGCAGTCGGCGCCGCTCGCGGACGTCGAATGCACCCTGATCGTCGACGCCGCAAGCGGCGAGACGCTGTATCGCCAAGGGAGCTGCGACCAGCGCTTCAGTCCCGCCTCGACATTCAAGGTTCCGCTGGCGCTGATCGGCTATGATGCCGGAATCCTGAGCGACGAGCACACGCCAAGCTGGGAGTACAAGGCAGAGTTCAATGCGCCGAAACGGGACCGCAAGACCGTCGACCCGACGATCTGGGAAAGGGATTCGGTCCTTTGGTTCTCACGCGAGGTTACGCGCCGGCTCGGCAGCAAACAGTTTGCCGGCTATGTGTCGAGATTGGACTATGGCAACACCGACGTCTCCGGCACTGCCGGCAGGAATGACGGACTCACCCATTCCTGGGTGAATTCTTCGCTCAAGATATCGCCGGTCGAGCAGGTCGATTTCCTGCGCAAGCTGCTGGCGCGGAAACTGGCGGTCTCGGACAAGGCCCATGCGATGACCAGCGCGATTGTCCCGACCTTCCGGGCAGGCGGCTGGACGGTGCAGGGCAAGACCGGAACGACCAAGGTTGGCGACAGCGCCGACAAGCGCTCGCTTGGCTGGTTTGTCGGCTGGGCGCAGACCGATGCTCGCAAGATCGTCTTTGCCCGCCTGGTAGTCGATACGAAACGTTCCGACACGCCAAAGGGGCTCAAGACGCGGGCGATGTTCCTGAAAGAGCTGCCGAATCTCGTCAGGTGACCTACATCCGGCTTTACGGCACCGAAAACTGTCCATAAAAGACCGCTCGCCGCCGGACGCATCCGGCTCTTACTGATGCATGTCGCAGCCCCAAAACCGCTAGGCAGTTTTGGGCGACATGCATTTCACCACCCGCGCTCGTTTGCGGGACTGGATAGGAGAATCTTTATGCTGAATTCCGTTTCCCTGACATTTCCCGATGGCTCTGTCCGCGACTACGACGCGGCGATGACCGGCGCCGGCCTGGCGGAATCGATCTCGAAGTCGCTGGCCAAGAAGGCCGTTGCCTATTCGATCGACGGCACAGCGCGCGATCTTTCCGACCCGATCGGCAGATCGGGCAAGGTCGAGATCATCACCCGTGAAGACCCGCGCGCGCTGGAGCTCATCCGCCATGATGCGGCGCATGTGCTGGCCGAAGCCGTGCAGGAACTTTGGCCGGGAACGCAGGTGACCATCGGGCCGGTGATCGAGAACGGATTCTACTACGACTTCGCCCGCAACGAGCCGTTCACGCCCGACGATTTCCCGGTGATCGAGAAGAAAATGCGCGAGATCATTGCGCGCAACAAGCCGTTCACCAAAGAGGTCTGGTCGCGCGAAAAGGCGAAAAAAATCTTTGCCGACAAGGGCGAGCGCTACAAGCTCGAGCTGATCGACGCCATCGCCGAGGATCAGGACCTCAAGATCTACGCACAGGGCGAATGGTTCGACCTTTGCCGCGGCCCGCATATGGCCTCGACCGGCCAGATCGGCAACGCCTTCAAGCTGATGAAGGTCGCCGGCGCCTATTGGCGCGGCGATAGCAACAATCCGATGCTGACGCGCATCTACGGCACGGCCTGGGCCGATCAGGCGCAGCTCGAAGCCTATCAGACGATGCTGGAGGAAGCCGAGAAGCGCGACCACAGGAAGCTCGGCCGTGAGATGGACCTGTTCCACTTCCAGGAGGAGGGCCCCGGGGTCGTGTTCTGGCACGCCAAGGGCTGGAGGATGTTCCAGAACCTGGTCAATTACATGCGTCGCCGCCTCGACGAGCAGGGCTATCAGGAAGTCAACGCGCCGCAGGTGCTCGACAAGAGCCTGTGGGAGACGTCAGGCCACTGGGGCTGGTACCGGGACAACATGTTCAAGGTGACGGTCGCCGGCGACGACACCGACGACGACCGGGTATTTGCGCTGAAGCCGATGAACTGCCCCGGCCACGTCCAAATCTTCAAGCACGGGCTGAAGTCCTACCGGGATCTGCCGGTAAAACTTGCGGAATTCGGCAATGTGCATCGCTATGAGCCGTCCGGCGCGCTGCACGGGCTGATGCGCGTGCGCGGCTTTACCCAGGACGATGCCCACATCTTCTGCACCGAGGAACAGCTCGCCGACGAGTGCATCAAGATCAACGACCTGATCCTGTCGACCTATGCCGATTTCGGCTTCGACGAAATCACCGTCAAGCTGGCGACCCGCCCCGAAAAACGGGTCGGCACCGACGCGATGTGGGATCATGCTGAGGGCGTGCTGCAGGACGTGCTCGACAAGATCGCGGCGCGGTCGGGCAACCGGATCAAGACGGGCGTCAATCCGGGCGAGGGCACGTTCTACGGGCCGAAGTTCGAATATGTGCTGAAGGACGCCATCGGCCGCGACTGGCAATGTGGCACCACGCAGGTTGATTTCAACCTGCCGGAACGGTTCGGCGCCTTCTACATCGGCTCGGATTCGGAAAAGAAGCAGCCGGTGATGGTGCATCGCGCCATCTGCGGCTCGATGGAGCGTTTTCTCGGCATCCTGATCGAGAACTATTCCGGCCATTTCCCGCTTTGGTTCGCCCCGCTGCAGGTGGTGGTGGCGACGATCACTTCCGATGCCGACGATTACGCGCGAAAGGTCGTTGCGCAGCTGAAGGCGGCCGGGCTGATCGCCGAAGCCGACCTGCGCAACGAGAAGATCAACTACAAGGTCCGCGAGCATTCGCTTGCCAAGGTCCCGGTCATCCTCGTCTGTGGCAAGCGCGAGGCCGAGGAGGAAACGGTCAATGTCCGCCGTCTCGGGTCGCGCGACCAGGAATCGCTCGGCCTCGCAGCCGCCGTAAAGCTGCTTGCCGACGAGGCGGTGACGCCTGACCGCCGGCGCCGCGCGGCCTGAACCAGCCGACCAGCAATGAATGGCGGTGGAGCGATCCACCGCCATTTTCATATGCCTGTCACGCCAATTGTATAGCGAGCCCCATGCTCAAGCTGAAGATGCGTGAAAGACCATTTCCAGAGCTCTCCTATGCCAGTCCGCATCAGCCGGCGCTGACGCGCTGGTTCATCCAATCGGTCGAAGGCCTGTCTGGACGCGATCGTTTCGCGGCACTCTATGATTTCTGGCGCCGGCACGTGGTGCCGAGCGGCGAGCGCGTGTTCAGCCGCATGCTGGAGCTGATCGATGTCCGGGTGCGGACCGCCGGTCAATGGCCGCCGGCAAACCTGCCCGACACGCCGCTGGTGATCGTTGCCAACCATCCGTTCGGCATCGGCGATGGTATTGCCGTGCTGTCGCTGGCGGAGCAGCTCGGCCGGCCATTCCGCGTCATGATCCACAAGGATCTGCTGAAGATACGCGAGATGGAACCCTATTCGCTGCCGATCGACTTTTCCGAGACCAAGGACGCCCTGAAGAACAACATGGCGGTCCGCCATGAAGCGGTGCGGCTGCTCAAGCAGGGCGTCACCATCGTCGTCTTCCCGGCGGGGGGTGTTGCCACCGCGCCGAAGGGATTTGGCCGGGCGCGCGATTTGCCGTGGAAGATGTTTCCGGCCCGTCTCGTCCAGGATGCCAAGGCATCGGTCATCCCGATGCATTTTTCCGGGCAGAACGGGCGGCTGTTCCATCTGGTCAGCGGGCCGATGAACATGGCCGAGCGCGACGGGCGTGTCGCGAAATTCGTCGGCAAGGCCTCGCTGACCCTGCGCACATCGTTGCTCATCCGCGAATTTGCGCGGCTATCCGGCAAATCGATCGACGTGCGCGTGGGCGATGCGCTGGGGTGGGACCAACTGGAGCAGCTGCGCGACCGCAAGGCCTTGCTCGACCGCCTTCAGCGTGGCGTCTTCGACCTGGCGCCGGTCGAGGCGCGTGGCCGCGTGCCGTTGCTGGCGCGACGCATGCGCAAGGCAGCTTAGAGAGGCAGGGCTTAGTCGGCGCCTTCCTCGGAATCGATGGCCGAAGCCTCGGTGGCCAGGACTTCGATGTCCTGGTTGTGCCCGGCCACCACCGTAAAATCCTTCTGGTAGATGCGGTCGCGGTTTTTGGCGATGATGGTGTAGTCGCCCTCGGCCAGCACCATCGAGGCAAAGGCGCCGACGGTTTCCTTGATCGGATCGCCGGATTCGTTGAGCAGCGACCAGGAGGTGTCGGCGATCGCCTCGCCGCCCGGTTCGCGCACCAGCTTCATGGTCATCTCGGCGGCACGGTGCTCGACCGTCGCTTCGGTCAGCTTGCCGGCCTCGACACGGATATCGGAGCGGATGACCGCGTTCACCGCACCATAGGTCGAGACGACATGATAGGTGCCGGCATTGAGCCGCACGACGCTGTTCGGCTCGACATCGGGTATGATCAGGGCGCGATCGCCATCGGCCGCGGCGTGGCTCTCATAAATCGAGAAGCGCAGCTTCTTCGGCGGTATGCGCACCCCGCCGGACAGCACGGCATCAAGCTTGAGGCCGCCTGCATCGAGCACGAGGCTCTCGCGCTTGGCTTCCTTGCCGACGGTGATGCGCTTGGTGGCGCCGGCCCGCCCGTAGGAGGCGTGGACCAGATAGGAACCCGGCTCAAGCTGGAATACGGCGGTGCCGCCATGAGCGGAGGCGACCATCGGCAGCTTGCCGTCGCTGGCCGATTCGGGCTTGAAGACGCGCCAGACGATGCCGCGCGTGATGTCGGCGCCCTTGTCGGTCAATTGCGCCGACAGCGTGATTGCCCCGCTGCTCCCCAACGCCAGCGATGTCTCGCTTTTCGGAGGCGCATAGCCCGAAATTCCGGGAAGTTTCAGCTCGCCGAGGCCGTCCACATCCTGGGCGACGGCGAGCGAAACCGGCACCATCAACAGTGCGGCAGCGAGCCATATCAGGAAAAGACGCAATGTCCCCTCAAACATGCCTTGCGTTGAAGCCCAAGGCGGTGGCAATTTCAAGGCTTAAGAGTCCGGTCGGCTTCTGCTACAGGGCTCTTTGTCCGGCGCGCCGCGCCAATGCCCAAGCCGCCCGATGTCCCGATGGTGCGCTTCAGCTCAAATTCCAGGAGACTTGCGCCCATGGCGTCGCCGATCATCGATCTTCTGCTGACCCGAAATTCCGCGCCGATCCCGGATTTGAAAGAACCGGCGCCGAGCGATACGGAGATCGCGACGATGATCGCCGCCGCCTCGCGGGTGCCGGACCATGGCCGGCTGGAGCCTTGGCGTTTCATCCTTTATCGCGGCGAGGCTCGCATCGAGATCGGCAAGAAGCTGGCAGAACTTGCCGAACAGCGCGAAGGGCCGCTGCCGGAAGGCCGGCGCAACCAGGAATTGGCGCGCTTTTCGCGGGCCCCGCTGGTCATCGGCGTGATCTCGATCCCCAGGGAAAATCCAAAGATCCCGCAATGGGAGATGTTCCTGTCCGGCGGCATGGCGGCGATGAACCTGATGCTTGCCGCCAATGCGCTGGGCTACGGCACCAACATGATCAGTAACTGGTATTCCGACGTGCCCGAGGGCAGGGCGATCCTCGGCCTGGCGCCGCATGAGCGGGTCGTCGGTTTTGTCCACATCGGCTCTTACCAGGGACCAGCGCCGGAACGACCGCGGCCCGATCCGGCAAAGCTCTATGCCGACTATTCAGGGCCGTGGGTGGGATAAATTCGGCGCGGAACAGACCCTAGGGATCAAGCCCCGATGCCTTGGCCCGCGCCAGGAGCCGCTCGGCCAGTTTTAGATGCGGCCGGTCGTACATCTTGCCTTCGATGCCGACGACGCCGGGATTTCCTGCCGCCTTGAACGCCTCGACGATCGCCAGGGCGCTTTTCACCGCTTGCGCCGAAGGCGTGAAGGCGGCGTTGATGACCGGCACCTGCGCCGGATGGATCGCCATCTTGCCGGTGAAACCGTCGCGCTCGGCCTCGGCGCATTCGGCCTCGAAACCGGCAATGTTGCGAAAATCCGGAAAGACGGTGTCGATTGCCGCGACTTCCGCGGCACTTGCGGCGAGGATGGTCATCGTGCGGGCGAAGCGGAACACATCCGTGTGGCGGCCATTCGCGTCGCGCGTGGCGCGCGCGCCGACTGCCGCCGACAAATCCTCCGCGCCCCACGTGACGCCGGCAAGCCGCGCGCTTGCACGGGCGTAGGTCGCTGCGGCCAAGACGCCGGCGGCGGTTTCGGTGATGATCGGCAGGATCCTTATCGCTCCATCCGGCAGGCCGCTTTCAGCTTCGTGCACCCTGAGCTTGGCCGAGAGATGCTGGACATCCAGTCCGCTGTTCGACTTAGGCAGCATGATGCCGTCTGGTTTTGCTGGCACGAGCGCCGCCAGATCGTCGTCGGTCAGTCCGGTCGAAAGGTCATTGACGCGCACATAGATCACGGAGTTGGTTCGGTACCTGTGCTCGGCAATGAAACGCGCCGCTGTGTCGCGCGCCAGACCTTTGTTCTGCGCGGCAATCGAATCCTCGAGATCGACGATGACCACGTCGGCGCCCACGCTAAAGCCCTTTTCCAGCTTCTTTTCCGAATCGCCGGGAACGAAGAGCAGTGAACGCATCGGTTATGCCTTCTTCATCATCATGGCTTGCCTCGTGCATTTGGCAACCAGCACGTCGTCCTGGTTATAGGCGCGGTGCTCGAACTCGACGATACCGCGGTCCGGTTTCGACCTGGATTCGCGCACCGAAACCACCGTGGTCTCGACGCGAATTGTGTCGCCATGGAAGACGGGGTGCGGAAATACCGTCTCCTTCATGCCGAGATTGGCGATGGTGGTGCCGACGGTGATGTCGTTGACCGAGATGCCGATCATCAGACCAAGCGTGAACAGCGAATTGACCAGGGGCTTGCCCCATTCGCTCTTGGCGGCGAAGTCGAAATCGATGTGCAGCGGCTGCGGGTTCAGCGTCATCACCGAAAACAGCATGTTGTCGCTTTCGGTCACGGTCTTGCGCAGCGTGTGCTTGAACTCATTGCCGACAACGAACTCCTCAAGATAAAGTCCGGCCATGGTCGATCTCCTCCGCTGCTTAAGGGTTGATAGGACTTGCATACCGGGCTCGCAAGCCAGTTAACGAACATGGTGAACCGTTCGTAAACCATTTGTGCCTACGGTCTCGACAGGGGCCAGAAGCGTTCTGGCAAAGGGCGTAAGCAGGCGACATGGTCGTTTCGCATTTCCTGAAATGGATCCACACGGCAAAGGTGTCGGAGCGCGCCGCGGCGGCAAGCGCACTGGCTCGCGCCTATGTCGACTCGGACCTGCCTTTCGAGGACCGCTGCGCTGCGGAGGCGGCCTTGACGCTGCTGCTCGACGACGCATCGTCGAAGGTGCGACTGGCGATCGCCGACGCGCTTTCCATGAGCCATCATGCGCCGCCGCAGATCGTCAGCACGCTGGCCTCGGACCAGCCGGAAGTCGCAGCCTTGGTGCTGGCGCGGTCGCCGCTGCTTACCGATGCCGACCTGATCGATCGGGTTGCCGGCGGCCAGAAGGCGACGCAGAAGGTGATTGCCGACCGGCCGCGCGTCTCGATGTCGGTTGCGGCAGCGATCGCCGAAATCGGCGAGCCGGAGGCCTGCGCCACGCTGCTCGCCAACAGCGGCGCCGACATCGCATCCGTCAGCTTTCGCCGCATGGCCGAGCGGCACGGCCATCTGCCTCTGGTGCGCGAGGCGCTGATCGCCGACGCCCGATTGCCCGCCGACTGCCGGCATATGCTGCTGGTCAAGCTCGGGGAGATGCTCAAGGGGTCGCCGCTGGTGCTGGCGCTGATGGGCGCCGCCAGGGCCGAGCGCGTCACGCGCGATGCTTGTGTCAAGGCTTCGGTGACGCTGATCGAAGGCACGCGGGCAGAGGAACATACCGCACTTGTCGAACATCTGCGCCTGCGCGGCGACCTGACCGCAAGCTTCATCATCCGCACCATCGCGCACGGCAAGGTCGACTTCTTTGGCTCGGCGCTGGTCGCGCTCAGCCAGCAGTCCGAGCAACGGGTGAGGGCGCTGCTGGCCGGCGGGCATGACATAGCGTTGCAGGCACTGTTCCGCCGCGCCGGGCTTGCCGCCGCCACCCACGCCATCATTCTGCGCGCGCTGAAGGTCTGGCGCGAGGTCGCCAATGGCAAACGCCTCGCCGGCGTCCAGGAAGTCAGCTGGCTGATGCTGAAGGAATTGGGCGGGCAGTCCGCCGAAGGCGATCTCGCCGGGCTGGTCAAATCGATCCACCTCGACGCGCTGCGCGAAAACGCACGCGGGCACGCGCTGGCGATCGCGGCTGCCTAAAGCAATTCCAGGAAAGTGTGAAACGGTTTTCCGTCCGGAATTGCGTCAAAACAAAAGATAGAGCGGTTCGGCGTTTCCGTGAAACGCTGAACCGTTTTAGGCTCACCTTGCGCGAAAACTCCGGAAAGTAACAACCGCCGTCTGTGGCTCGCCAGGCAGAAGACGTTCAGATATCCAGCACTTCCGTCTCGGCGAATTCCGCGCGTTCCTGGATGAAGCGGAAGCGGGCGTCGGGCTTGGTCCCCATCAATGCGTCGACCGCATCCTTGGTTGCCGCCTCGGCGTCGATAACGTCGACCCTGAGCAGTGTGCGCTTTTTCGGGTCCATGGTGGTTTCCTTGAGCTGAGCAGCCATCATTTCGCCCAGCCCCTTGAAGCGGCCGATTTCGACCTTGCCGCGCCCGGTGAATTCGGTGCGCAGGAGTTCGTCCTTGTGCGCATCGTCGCGCGCATAGGCGACCTTGCCGCCTTGCCGGATCGAATACAGCGGCGGCACCGCCAGATAGAGATGGCCGCCGCGGACCAGGCTCGGCATCTCCTGGTAGAAGAAGGTGATCAGCAGCGAGGCAATGTGGGCGCCGTCGACGTCGGCGTCGGTCATGATGATGACCCGGTCATAACGCAGGTCCTCGTCGCGGTATCTCGAGCGTGTGCCGCAGCCCAATGCCTGGATCAGGTCGGATATCTGCTGGTTGCCGGCAAGCTTGTCGTTGCCGGCGCTGGCGACGTTGAGGATCTTGCCGCGCAGGGGCAGCACCGCCTGGCTGGCGCGGTCGCGCGCCTGCTTTGCCGAACCGCCGGCCGAATCGCCCTCGACGATGAAAAGCTCGGCGCCGGCGGCGGCATTCTGCGTGCAGTCGGCGAGCTTGCCGGGCAGACGCAGCTTGCGCACAGCACTCTTGCGCGACACTTCCTTTTCCTGGCGGCGGCGCACCCGCTCGTCGGCGCGCGCGATCACCCATTCGAGCAGTTTCGAAGCTTCCTGCGGATTGTCGGCCAGCCAGTGGTCGAACGGGTCGCGGATGGCGCTTTCGACGATGCGGATCGCCTCGATCGTCGCCAGCCTGTCCTTGGTCTGGCCGACGAATTCCGGTTCGCGGATGAACACCGACAGCATGCCCGCCGCCGAGATCATCACATCCTCGGACGTGACGATCGAGGCGCGCTTGTTGCCGACCAGATCGGCATAGGCACGCAAGCCGCGCGTCAGAACGTTGCGGAACCCGGCCTCATGCGTGCCGCCCTCCGCGGTCGGGATGGTGTTGCAATAGGAATTGATAAAACCGTCGCCGCCGAACCAGGTCACCGCCCATTCGAGCGAACCGTGGCCGCCCTGCTTCTCGCTCTTGCCGGCGAACATTTCACGGGTCACCTGGAATTCGTCGCCAAGCGAGGCTTTCAAATAGTCCTTGAGGCCGCCCGGAAAATGGAATTCTGCCTTGGCCGGCGTCGTGTCCTTTTCCTTGATCAGCGAGGGATCGCAGGTCCAGCGGATTTCGACGCCGCCGAACAGATAGGCCTTTGACCGCGCCATGCGGTAGAGCCGCGCCGGCTCAAAAGCCGCGCCCTTGCCGAAAATCTGCTCGTCTGGATGGAAGCGGATCTTCGTGCCGCGGCGGTTGTGCACCTCGCCGAGCTGCTCCAGGCCGGTCACAGGAATGCCGCGCGAGAACTTTTGCCGATAAAGTTTCCTTCCCAGCGCGACCTCGACCTCGAGATGGTCGGACAGCGCGTTGACGACGGAAACGCCGACACCGTGCAGGCCGCCGGATGTTTCGTAAACCTTACTGTCGAACTTGCCGCCTGAATGCAGCGTCGTCATGATGAGTTCGAGCGCCGGCTTCTTGAATTTCGGGTGCGGATCGACCGGGATGCCGCGGCCATTGTCGGTAACGGACAGGTATCCGTCGGCGGAAAGTTCGACATCGATGAAGGTCGCATGGCCGGCGACCGCCTCGTCCATCGAATTGTCGATGACCTCGGCAAACAGATGGTGCATCGCCTTGTCGTCGGTACCGCCAATGTACATGCCCGGGCGCCGGCGCACCGGCTCCAGCCCCTCCAGCACCTCGATGTCGGCGGCACTGTAGCTCTCGCTGGCGTCACGGGCCGCCGGCCGCTTCGCCGCCTGCACCAGCGGGTCGGCTGGGCGCACGGCGGCGCGAACCGGTTGCGGCTGCTTACCCAAATTGGCAAAAAGATCGTTGTTGTCGTCCATGCTGGTTCTGGATTCCGATGCTGCGAATCACCACCCGATACTGCCACGCTTTTCGCGGGCAGGCGACGGAGGTTCCTGTTACGTTCGAGGATAGAGCCTCTTACTGCAAAACCATTCGACAACCAAGCGGCGGAAATGGGGTCGAAGCCTGGAGCATCGACGTTTTGTAAACCCTGTCCGAAGGTTACGCCGGAAGATTGGCTGAAAAAACGGTATTTGCGGACTGTCGCTGACCTAGAATGCAGCGGAACCCTCAAGAGGCTGTCGCTTTAGCATGTTGGATTACAGTTCGCTCCTGCTCGCGGCGGCGCTGTCGGGCACGTGCCTCAGCATCACCATGTTTGCGATCTGGTTCACCGCGCCACAGGCACGATTTGTGCTGACGGTGGCGTGCGGCATTCTCGTGCTCGTCGCACATGTAGTGTTGTTCTGGCATTACACCAGGGATCCAAGCGCCTGGCTTTGCCAGATCGTGCTTGTGCTTCTCAGCCTCGGCCTCCTGATTATCTGCCTGTCGGCCATGCAATATCTCAGCATAGGCGACTACAGGCGAGCCATCTTGCCGGCCTTGGTTGCGATGGCTGTTTGCGCGGGCGCGACGTATCTCGGGTTTGATGGTGTCGGCTTTATTGTCACCTACGCGACGGTAACGGCGCTGCTCTCGCTCATCGGGGCGATGTTCTGGATTGAGGGTGGTCACGATCGCCGGATATTGCTGGTCGTCTCGTTCCTGAGCGGCGTCTGTGCGCTGTCGTTCGGACTTTGCGGCGCGGTCCTGCTGGTCAAGGGCCAATGGGTGCTCGGTGTAGCACCGGACAATTGGGCCGAGCGGGTGAATTCCGTCGTGGCCGTCGCCTGCATGACCGGGCTCGGCGCATTGACGCTCTCCCTGCACCATTTGCAGGCGCAGATCGAACTTAAGGCCGAGACGATGACCGATCCATTGACCGGGCTGATGAATCGGCGGGCGTTGACGGCACTCTACGGCGAGCGGGTCTTCGGTCCGTTCATGTCCGTCGCCATGTTCGATCTCGACCATTTCAAGAGGACGAACGACGTATTCGGTCACCCGGTCGGCGACCAGGTCCTGCGCCGCTTTGCCGCCGTCATCAGGAAATACGCCCGGACCGGCGTCGACGCCTTCCGACTGGGCGGCGAGGAATTCGTCCTCGTCCTGTCGCGGATGACGGAAGAGAAGGCCTATGATGTTGCGAGCAAGATCAGCGTCGCCTTCGGCACGGAAGTCGTGGCCACCCAGCTTGGTCCGTTGCGAAGCACAGTCAGTGGCGGCATCGGCTTTGGCGGAACAAGCGGCACCGGTCTCGACGATGTGTTGGCCGAAGCCGACGCAGCACTCTATGCGGCAAAGCGCGCCGGGCGAAATCGCGTCGTCGCCCGGGACCGGGCGAGCAAGGCCGACGGGCCGGCCTTGCGTTCTGCCTGATTGAGGCTTCTATCTTCTTGTTAGACCATGATCTTGTCCGAAAACCGGATTCCACTTTTCGGGATCATGATCTATTCCGCCGCACCCAGATATTCCGACAGCGGCGGGCAGGAGCAGACCAGGTTGCGGTCGCCGGCGACGTTGTCGATGCGTGACACCGGCGGCCAGTATTTTGCCGCGGTATCGGCATCGCCGGCGGGGTAGGCCGCCTCCAGACGCGAATAGGGATGGGTCCACTGGCCGGCCAACGCCTCGGCGGCGGTGTGTGGCGCATTGACCAGAGGATTGTCGGCCAAGGGCCATTCGCCCTTCGCCACCTTGGCTGCCTCGCCGGCTATGGCGATCATGGCCTCGCAGAAACGATCCAGCTCGCGCTTGGGCTCGGATTCGGTCGGCTCGACCATCAGTGTGCCGGCCACCGGGAACGACATGGTCGGCGCGTGAAAGCCATAGTCGATCAGCCGCTTGGCGATATCGTCGACGCTGATGCCGGCGCTGTCCTTGAGCACGCGGGTGTCGAGGATGCATTCATGCGCGACGCGTCCGTTGCGCCCCTTGTAAAGCAGGGGGAAATGCTCGCCAAGCCGCGTCGCCACATAGTTGGCGGAGATGATCGCCGTCTCGGTCGCTTGCTTCAGGCCGGAAGCACCCATCATGCGGATATACATCCAGGTGATCGGCAGGATCGAGGCGCTGCCGAACGGTGCCGCCGCCACGGCATGGGCCGACCCCTCGGTGACGTGGCCGGGCAGATATGGCTTCAGATGGGCCTTGACGCCGATCGGGCCGACGCCGGGGCCGCCGCCGCCATGCGGGATGCAGAAAGTCTTGTGCAGGTTCATGTGGCAGACGTCGGCACCGATATCGCCTGGACGGGCGAGGCCGACCAGCGCGTTGAGATTGGCGCCGTCGAAATAGACTTGGCCGCCATGGCTGTGGACGAGGGCGCAGAGGTCGCGCGCGCCTTCCTCGAAGACGCCATGCGTCGAAGGGTAGGTGAACATCAGCGCCGCAAGATTGTGCGAATGCTCGGCCGCCTTGGCCTGCAGGTCGGCCATGTCGATATTGCCGTCCTCCGTGCAGCGCACGACGACGACGCTCATGCCGGCCATGGCCGCGCTTGCCGGATTGGTGCCATGCGCCGAGGACGGGATCAGGCAGACGGTGCGATGGCCTTCGCCGCGCGACAGATGATAGCCGCGAATGGCGAGCAGCCCCGCATATTCGCCCTGGCTGCCGGCATTGGGCTGCAGGGTCACCGCATCGAAGCCGGTGATCTCGGCCAGCCAACCTTCCAGCTCCTCGATCATGGCGCGATAGCCTATCGAATGGTTTGCCGGCGCGAAGGGATGCAGGTTGGCGATATCAGGCCAGCTCACCGGCATCATTTCGGCGGCGGCGTTGAGCTTCATGGTGCAGGAGCCGAGCGGGATCATGGCGCGGTCGAGCGCCAGGTCCTTGTCGGCCAGCCGGCGCAGGAAGCGCATCATGTCGGTTTCCGAGTGGTTTTCGCGGAAGACGGGCTGGGTGAGGAACTCCTTGCCGCGCGGTTTTCCTGGCATGGAACTGCCGGCGGCAACGCCGGCCTTGGCGCCGAAAAGTGCAGCGATCGCCTCCAGATCGGCTTCGGTGGAGGTCTCGTCGAAGCTGATGCCGACATGGTCGGCGTCGATGACGCGCAGCAGCCGGCCGGTCTTTTCTGCGGCGGCGGCAATCGCGCCGGCTCTGCCCTTCATTTCCACGGTCACCGTGTCGAAGCGGCTTTCGCCGACCACCGAAACGCCCGCTGCCTTGAGGCCGGCAGCCAGGCGGTTGGCCAGCGTGTGGACGCGGCCGGCAATCGCCTGCAGCCCGGCAGGGCCATGCCAGATCGCATAGGCCGTCGCCATGTTGGCGAGCAGCGCCTGTGCGGTGCAGATATTGGAGGTCGCCTTGTCGCGGCGGATATGCTGTTCGCGTGTCTGCAAAGCCAGGCGATATCCGGGACGGCCCTTGCTGTCCGTCGACTGGCCAACGAGCCGGCCGGGCATCAGCCGCGTCAGCTTGTCGGACACGGCGCAATAGGCGGCGTGCGGCCCGCCAAAGCCCATCGGCACGCCAAAACGCTGCATCGGGCCGACGGCGATGTCGGCGCCAAGCCTGGCCGGCGCCTCGGTCAGCGTCAGGCCGAGCGGGTCGGCAATGAAGACGACCAACGCGCCGGCCGCGCGGGCCTTGTCGATTGCTGCCTTGTGATTGCCGTAGACGCCGAACGAATCGGGCCAGGAGACCAGCAGGGCGGCGGTGTTGTCGTCGATCACCTCGCCGTCGACCTCGATGCCAAGCGGCTCGGCGCGCGTGCGCACGACGTCCAGCGTCTGCGGGTGCGGCGTGCCGGCCAGTGCCACCTTGGTGCGCTTGTCGCGATGATGGCGCAGCGCAATGCCGACAGCTTCGGCCACCGCCGTCGCCTCGTCGAGCAGCGAGGCCGACGCCACCGGCAGGCCGGTCAGTTCTGTCACCAGCGTCTGGAAGTTGAACAGCATTTCCAGCCGGCCCTGGCTGATCTCGGCTTGGTAAGGCGTGTAAGCCGTATACCAGGCCGGGTTCTCGAACAGGTTGCGCTGGATCACCGGCGGCACATGGACGCCATGATAGCCGGCACCGATGAAGCTCTTCAGCACCGTGTTCTTTGCCATCGTCGCCGCGAGCTCGGCCAGCGCTTCCGCTTCGCTTGCGGGGGCGGGCAGGGCCAGCGGCCGGTCGAGCCGGATCGACTTCGGCACTGCCTGACTGATCAGCGTCTCGACCGAAGGAACGCCGATCGTCGCCAGCATGGCTCTGACGTCATGGAGGCCCGGGCCGATATGGCGAGCCGAGAAGGGGTAGGGTGCTGCGGTCATCTTCCTGGTCCTGCTATCAACCAATATGGGCTTTGTAAGCGGCTTCATCGAGGAGCCCGTCGAGTTGGCTCTCATTGGCCAGCTTCATCTTCCACAACCAGCCGTCGCCGGTTGCCGCCGAATTGACGAGCGAAGGATCCGATGACAGCGAGGTGTTGGCCTCGGTGATCTCGCCGTCGACCGGCGCGTAGACATCCGATGCGGCCTTGACCGATTCGACCACCACGGCGGTGTCGCCCTTGGCCAGTTTTCTGCCTAATTCCGGCAGCTCGACGAAGACGAGGTCGCCGAGCTGCTGCTGTGCGTAGTCGGTGATGCCGACGGTGGCGACGCCGCCCTCGACGCGCAGCCATTCGTGATCTTCGGTGAAATAGGTCTTTGCCATTGAAATCATCCTTTGCGGTAGCGATGGGGCGTGAAGGGCAGAGGGTGGATGTCGACCGGGATTTTCGTCCCGCGGACATCGGCGAACAGTTTTGCGCCGGATTTGGCAAGCGGCGTCTGGACGTAGCCCATGGCGACCGGATGACCGGCCGAGGGGCCGAAGCCGCCGGAGGTGACATGGCCGGCAGGGTTGCCGTCGGCATCGAAAAGGGCAGCGCCGGCGCGCACCGGCTGGCGGCCGTCCGGCTTTAGGCCGACGCGTTTTTGCGCCGCGCCGCGCTCCAGGATGGCGCGCAATGCATCGGCGCCGATGAACGCGCCGGAGGCGCGAACCTCCTTGGGGATCGCCCACATCAGTCCGGCACTGGCCGGATCGATCTCCGGCGTGATGTCCAGCCCGTGCAGGCACAGTCCGGCTTCGAGCCGCAGGCTGTCGCGGGCGGCAAGGCCGATCCACATCACCCGCTCGTCCTCGAGCAGCCTGGTGACGAGGTTTCGCGCATCCGCCTCCGGCAGGCCGATTTCGAAGCCGTCTTCGCCGGTATAGCCCGACCGGCTCATGAACCATTTTTCGCGCGGCTCGATGCCGTGCATGAACACCAGCGAACCGGTCTCGATGCCGGCGCGAGAAAGGGCAGCCCACGCCTCGGGGCCCTGGATGGCCAGGAAGACGCGGTCGAGCGCGTCCACTTTTACATCGAAATCCCCGGCCAGTGCGCGCAGATGCTTTTCGTCGGCGGCGGCGTTGCCGGCATTGGCGACCATCATGAAACGCTCGACGCCGAGCCTGGTGACGATCAGATCGTCCAGAATGCCGGCGGCCTCATTGAGGAAGAACGTGTATTTGGACTGGGAAATCTCAAGCGCGCCGGCATCGAACGGGCAGGCGCGGTTCAGAAGCGCTGCTGCGCCCGGGCCGCTGATTTCGAACAACTTCATGTGCGAGATGTCGAACAGGCCGGCATGCTCTCGGCTGTGAAGGTGCTCCTTCATCACGCCGGCCGGGTAGGTCAGCGGCATCGACCAGCCGGCGAAGGCGCCGAAGCGCGCACCGGCTGCCATGTGCAGATCTTCGAGGGGAAGGTGTTTGGTGTCGCCCGTCATGTCATCTCCAGAGTCGCACGCAAGCGGCCGCGAATGGCGACCAGTCCGTGCCCCTCTGTCTGAAGCCTGAGAGACTCGCGCCCCGTAACTCTGTCGGCAGCGCTTACACCTTCGGCGCGGGGGCAAGCCCCGACTTTCCAGAGTGTCTTTCCCGTCTACGGTTCTTTTGCCTGAGAGATTTCGGGCGATTTCCCCTTCGGCGGCAGCTCTCGCTGCTCTCTCCCGCAAACAGGTAGGACTCGGTTAAAAGCCCTCGACTCGTCATCCATAGCCCGTGGACGACACCTTGTCACCTGCCAGCGACATTTTTACTGACAGACTTCTTTGCAGGCCTTCTGAACAGGCAAGCCTTCGCTAACCACGCTGCTTGCCGGTTTCTCAAGACCTTGCCGATATACCGGATAAGGACCGGCGATTGCGGCGGGCGGGGAAGAAAATGGGCGAATTGATCATGAGCGCGCCGATGGCCGGGCTGACCTCGAAAAATCGGATCACGGCGGAAGACGTGGTCATGCTGCGCGGCGAAGTGTTCGGCGACGGCGTGGTAACGCGCGGCGAGGCCGAGGCGCTGTTTGCACTCGACGCGACGGCGCGGGACAAATGCGCGGAATGGCTCGAGTTTTTCGTCGAGGCCGTCACCGACTTCATCGTCCGCCAGGAAAAGCCGGCGGGCTATGTTTCGCAGGAGAATGCCGACTGGCTGATCCGAACGATTTCGCGCGACGGCATGGTCGATAGCCGGACAGAACTCGAGTTGCTGGTGCACGTGCTGGAAGCTGCCAAATCATCGCCGAGCACGCTTTCCAGTTATGCGCTGGAGCAGGTCGCTCATGCGGTCGCGGACGGCAAGGGGCCGCTAATGGCCGGCGGCAGGCTTATCCCCGGGTCGATTGCCAAGGCCGAGGTCGAGCTGTTGCGCCGCATCCTTTACGCCTATGGCGGCGATGGCAACATCGCCATCAGCCGCGCCGAGGCCGAGGTGCTGTTCAAGATCAACGAGCGGACAGCGGCGGCCGACAACGATCCGTCCTGGAACGATCTGTTCGTCAAGGCGATCGCCAATTTCGTCATGTGCTCGGCCGGCTACGAAGCGCCGATCCGCGATGTGGCGCTGCGCCGGGATTCGTTTTTCGAGCAGGCCGATCCGGAGATCGGCGGTTTCTTCAGCCGTATGGTGTCGGGCGGCCTGTCCGGCATTATGGAGGCCTATCGCTCACCGGGCGACGTCGAGGCCGAATGGGAATCGAGAAACAAGGCAGCCGAGGCTCTCGCCCGCCGCGCCGAAACGGTCGACGCCGGCGAGGCCAAATGGCTCGCTGAACACATCGGCGACCGGCCGCTGCATGAGAACGAGCGCGCGTTGCTGACGCTGATCAAGCACGCCTCGCCGGAAATCCATCCGGCGCTCAAACCGCTGATCGACAAGGTCGCCTGAACAAAAGGCACTAAATCGTCGGTCGTCAGATGCCGCCGTACCAGTCGTAGCCATTGTCCTCCCAATAGCCGCCTCTGCCGCCGCCGATATTGGCAAAGCCGTCGATGAGCTCGATCTTGTAGAGGTACTTCGGCATCTTGTAGCCGAGCTGGCGCTCGGCGCGGACGCGCAGCGGCGCGCCGTTCTCGACCGGCAGCGGCTTGCCGTTGAGGCCATAGGCAAGGATCGTCTGCGGATGACGGGCATCGATCAGGTCGATCGAGCCATAATATTTGATATCGCCGGCCAGGCTGCGGTCGATGGTGTCAAGGCAGTGGAACATGACATAGCGCGCCTGCGGCTTGACCACGGCCTGGTCGAGCACCAGCGACAGCGGCGTGCCGGTCCACTTGGCGATGCAGCTCCAGCCCTCGACGCAGTCGTGGCGGGTGATCTGGGTGCGGCTTGGCATGTTCATCAGCTGCTCGCGGCTCAGCGACAGCGGTTTTTCGACGAGGCCTGAAACCTCCAGCCGCCAGTCGGCGAAATCGTTGGCGAGCAGGCCCTTGTAGAAATCGTCGTCGGGCGCGGTAACACCGTTCGGCCGCTGCGGCTGGCGAATGTCGGCCTCAGTGAATTCCGGCGCCAGCGCATCGCGGCCGGCAAGCAGCCGCTGCGCCCGCCAGGTCAGGCCATTGGCGCTTTCGAGGAAGCTGCGCAGGCCGTCGCCGACACCAAGCTGGCTGTCGAAGGCGTCGCAGCCCGACAGCATGATGCCGGAAAGGCCGAGGCTGGCCGAAGTCAGGAATTTTCTTCGGCTTATCTGTAGCTTGGGGCTGATCTCAAGTTTCGCCATGTCAGGCACTCCTCTCTGGCGCTTTGTCGCCATGCGCCGGCGGGTCGGTTCGGTACCAGCCGGTGATGATCGAACGCAGCTCGTTGATCGGGCCGGCGGCCAGGATCATCAGGATGTGGATGACGAAGAAGGCGACGAGCAGCAGCATCACCGTGAAATGAATGGTGCGCGCCGTCTGCCGGCCGCCGAGTACGTCGTTCAGGAATGGCAGCACCGAATCCATGCTCGGCGACATGGCAAGGCCGGTGATGATCATCAGCGGCAGCAGCAGGAACAGCACGCCGCCATAGGCCATCTTCTGCAACGTGTTGTATTCGCGCTTGTGGTGGAATCTGAACCTGGCGTGCTCGACGATGTCTCGCGGCAGGCGCCTGATATCATCGAGGCGCGGGGCAAGATCGCGGCGCAAATGGCCGTTGATCAGGCTGGCGACCAGCCAGACCAGCAGCGTGGCGGTCAGCACCCAGGCAAAGAAGAAATGAACGACGCGCGCGGTGCCGAGATCGTAGTAGGAAGGGATCGTCGCCCAGGACGGGAAGGCGCGGGAGGTCTCCTGGCCGGCCGGACCCGACCAGCCTAGTACGCCGGTGGTATCGAAGCGCTTGCCGAAGATTTCGGTGTAGCCGCGCGGGCCGCTTGCGGTGTTCTCGGCGCCGATGGCGAAGATGGTGTTGTTGTAGCCAAAGCCCGACTCCTTGCCGACGTAGAGCTGCGGGCGGGCGTTGAAGATCTGCAGCCCAGAAAGCAGCATGAAGAACAGCGCGATCGCCCACAGCCAATGCGTCAGCCGCGTCCAGCGCGACT
The DNA here is from genome assembly GCF_040322615.1 of Mesorhizobium sp. M0119. Lineage (NCBI taxonomy): Bacteria > Pseudomonadati > Pseudomonadota > Alphaproteobacteria > Hyphomicrobiales > Phyllobacteriaceae > Mesorhizobium > Mesorhizobium sp. M0119. The sequence continues at coordinate 2,208 of NZ_JAMYTU010000016.1, read as the reverse complement.
GGCGATAGATCAGCGTCGCATCGCTCGGCGCGGCGGTATCTGCTCCGGCGGCTTGGTTTCTGGCAAGCGATTCCATCTGTTGTTCCCTTCGGCCGCGTGTTCGCCGCGGCCTGTCAGATCTCTTCTCCTCCCAATACGTCGCCAGCTTAAGCGATGTTTCACCCGATCACGGAATTATTACGGACTGCCGAGGCTGACGGCGAGATTGACCGCGGCTGCCACGACGACCGTGTTGAAGAAGAACGCCAGGATCGAATGCACAAGCACGACACGGCGCATTTGCGAGGTCGTGATGTTGGTGTCGGCGGTTTGCGCCGTCATGCCGATCACTGTCGCAAAATAGAGGAAATCCGAGCCTTCCGGCCGTTTGCCACCCGGGAAGTCGAGGCCGCCGACCGGAATTTTCTTTTTGGTGTCGCCATCCATCGCATCGCCGTCCAACCAATAGAGATGCGCGTAGTGAAGCGCCGCCATGGCATGGATGGTCAACCAGCCAAGCGGGATAGACAGCAGCGCCACCGTAAGCTCGACGGCGTCCGCGCTCTTCTCCCTGTTGATCAATTGAAACAACGAAATGATGGCAATAGCGACCACAACCAGAGTGACCGCGAAAATCGCCAATACCGGCAGGTCCGTGTCGCCTGCATTCTTGCGCAGGTAGCTGCCGGTAAGCCGCGGCATGTGGGCGATGACAAGAACGAGATAGGCGGCAAAGAACACATTGGCGCCGATCGAATAGGCAAGCGGCGCGCGCCAGATCAGCGCCGCGCCAAAGGCTGCCACGCCGATGCAGGCCGACAGCGCGAACGGCGTGTGGCGTTGCATGGGCATCTTGGTCGGGGCACCGGTCGTCATGGTTTCAGTCCGCTGAGGCGGATTTCAGCGCCCGCCGCAAGATGCGGTCAAGCTCGCCAAGAAACCGCGAGCGATCCTGCGGCGCGAAGCTCGAATTGTAGCCCTTGCTTTCGCCGGTCTCGCGCAGATGCTGCTTGAGGTCGCGCATCGCCACCGCCATGCCGATCGTTTCCGCCGTAAACGGGCGTCCGGTCGGGCCGAGTACATGGGCGCCAAGCGCCACGGCGCGCGCGGCAAGCGGGATGTCGGCGGTCACCACGATATCGTTGGGCTGGGCATTGTCGACGATCCAGTCGTCGGCAGCGTCGGCACTCTTGGAGACGACGACATTGCGGATCATCGGATCGCGCGATGGACGCAAGCCGCCATTGGAGACGAAGGTGATGACGATGCCGTGCCGTTCGGCGACTTTTTCGACCTCGGCCTTCACCGGGCAGGCGTCGGCATCGACGAGAATGGCGGGTGCGGGCATCGTTGTTCCAAATGTGAAAGAGCCGGGCGGCGTCGCCCGGCTCGATCGATGATAGTCGAGCAGCTACTAGGCCGGCAACGCGCCGGATCTCTTGGCCGTCCAGGTGGCGATAAAATCCATCAGGCCGGGATTGAGGCAATCGTAGGGTTCGAGCCCGATCGACTTCAGCTGTGACCGGATGCCGTCCATGCGGCTCGGATCGACACCGGATTCGATGATCGACGAAACAAAGGCGGTGAAGCCCGGAGGCGACCAGCCGTCTTCCTGGAAGCGCTCCGGATGAATGAAGGAGAGCCCCTTGAACGCGTGGTCGCGCTCGACCGGGCCGTGCATGTGGACGCCGCAGCCGGTGCAGGCATGGCGCAGGATCAGCGCGCCCGGATCGACGATCTTCAGCTTGTCGCCGTTTTCGGTCACCGTCACGTCGCCCGTACCGGCAACCGCCACGACCGAGAACAGCGCGCCCTCCGGCTTCCAGCATTTGGTGCAGCCGCAGGCATGGTTGTGGGCGATCTGGCCCTTGACCTTCACCTTGACCGGGTTGCTGGTGCAGGCGCAGACCAGCGTCCCGCCGGCAAAATCAGCCTTTTCCCGGGGCAATCCATTGTCGATTTTAGGATGCAGTTTTTCCGGCATTTTTGTCTCCTCCCTTGTTGAACATCTGCATTTTTCGGCCTCTGGCTGGCTAGCCGGCGGCTTTCTCCTCGTCAGTAAACCACCACGCTCCTGATCGACTTGCCTTCATGCATCAGGTCAAAGCCCTTGTTGATGTCCTCGAGCTTCAGTGTGTGGGTGATCATCGGATCGATCTCGATCTTGCCATCCATGTACCAGTCGACGATCTTCGGCACGTCGGTGCGGCCGCGCGCGCCGCCGAAGGC
>NZ_JAMYTU010000015.1:0-127164 GCF_040322615.1 Mesorhizobium sp. M0119 | reverse complement strand
GCCTCAATCCACCCCCGCAGGGGGGGAGGATTGAGGCCGCTGTGCCAGCAGGCGCAGCCACATGTACTGGGCGGTGTTGGTGTCCTGATACTCGTCGACGAGGATGTAGCGGAAGCGCTTGTGGTATTCCTTCAGCACATCGGGATTGGCGCGGAAGATGCGGATCGGGTGGCACAGCAGATCGCCGAAGTCGCAGGCATTCAGCGTCTGCAGCCGCTCCTGATAGGCCTTGTAGAGCTCGCGGCCCTTGCCGTTGGCGAAGGCACGGGCATCGCCCTCGGGGATGTCGGCGGGACCAAGGCCCTTGTTCTTCCAGCCGTCGATCATCTGGGCGAACTGCTTGGCCGGCCAGCGCTTGTCGTCCAGCCCTTCGGCCTGGATGAGCTGCTTGATCAGCCGCACGACATCATCGGTGTCGAGAATGGTGAAGTCGGATTTGAGCCCGGCCAGTTCGGCATGCCTGCGCAGCAGCTTGACGCCGATCGAATGGAAGGTGCCAAGCCACGGCATGCCCTCGACATTGCCTTCGCCGATCAACAGGCCGATGCGCTGCTTCATCTCGCGCGCCGCCTTGTTGGTGAAGGTGACGGCGAGGATCTGCGAGGGAAAGGCCTTGCCGGTGGCAAGGATGTGGGCAATGCGCGTGGTCAGGACGCGCGTCTTGCCGGTGCCGGCGCCGGCCAGCACCAGCACCGGGCCTTCGGTAGTTTCCACCGCCAGCCGCTGCTCGAGGTTGAGGCCGTTGAGATAATCGGGCGCGTTGTTCTGGTTGCTGCGGGCAGCCATGGCGCGCGCGGCAATGCCCGACGGGGCCACGGGCCGCGCGTTCGGTTCGTCAAAAAAGGGCATGTCTTCCGAAAAGCCGGACATCTCTCCCCGAATGTAGTGATTCGGCAGCGAAAGGCCAGAAGTGTCTCCGTTTTGTTCTCTGTCCAGCCGGTGGACTCACAATCTGAAATGGGTCCGCTAACCAAAACGCCGGGCTTGCGATGGGCCGGCGCCGTAAAACGCCGAGCTTGCTTGACAGGGGAAGCGGGCCGGAGAAAGTTGCGTGGGGGCAGGAACGCAATGCGGGGTTGCCCATGGACGCGTCGCGGAGCGCACCAGTCGAAGGAGCACCGTCTTGGCTGTGGTCATCACCTCCCTGATCCTTTTCCTCATCGGCCTAGCGCTTGGCGGCGGCGGCATCTGGCTCGTGACGCTTGGCGGCAGCTGGTATTACGTCATTGTCGGTCTAGCTTTCCTTGTCGCGGCCTGGCTGCTCTACAGGCGCAGATCCACGGCGCTGTGGCTCTATGCGGCGATCGTGCTCGGCACGCTCGCCTGGGCGGTCTGGGAAACCGGCTTCGACTGGTGGGAACTCGGCCCGCGCGGCGGCATCATCGTGCTTGTCGCGCTGTGGCTGTTGACGCCATGGGCGCGGCGCGGGCTTACCGGTCCCGACGGACGCGCACCGCTTATCCTCGCCGTGCTGGCATCGCTTGCGGTCGCCGGCTATTCGATGACGACGGACCCAAAGGATATTGCCGGCCAACTCAACACCGACAAGGTGACGCCGACGGCCGACCTCGGCGGCAACGTGCCGGCCGGCGAATGGCACTATTACGGTCGCACGCAATATGGCCAGCGCTATTCGCCGCTCGACCAGATCACCGCCGAAAACGTCGCCAATCTGCAGCCGGCCTGGACCTATCGCACCGGCGACGTGAAAGGGCCCGACGACATCGCCGAGACGACCTATCAGGTGACGCCGCTGAAAATTGCCGACACGCTCTACATCTGCACGCCGCATAATTTTGCCATCGCCGTAGACGCCGCCACCGGCAAGGAGAAATGGCGCTTCGATCCGCAGGTCAAGCTCGACAAGGACCGCCAGCATCAGACCTGCCGCGGCGTGTCCTATTATGCCGACGCCAAGATCGCCGCCGGCCAGCCCTGCGCCACACGCATCTACCTGCCGACGTCCGACGCCCGGCTGATCGCGCTCGATGCGGCGAATGGCCAGGTCTGCCCGACTTTCGCCGAAGGTGGCACGCTGAACCTGCTCGCCAACATGCCATATCCTAAGCCGGGCTATTACTATTCGACTTCGGCGCCGCTGATCGTCGCCAACAAGATCATCGTCGGCGGCGCGGTCAACGACAATTATTCGACGCAGGAGCCGTCCGGGGTCATCCGTGCCTACGAAGCCGACACCGGCGCGCTGTTGTGGAATTGGGATTCCGGCAATCCTGACCAGACGACGCCGCTGCCGCCGGGCCAGACCTATACCAACAACTCGTCCAACATGTGGTCGACGGCGAGCACCGACGAGAAGCTCGGCCTGCTCTATGTGCCGCTCGGCAACAAGACGCCGGACCAGCTCGGCGCCGGGCGCAGCGCCAATGACGAGAAATTCTCCTCGTCGATCACCGCGCTCGACCTCAACAGCGGACAATTGCGCTGGGTGCGGCAGACCGTGCACCATGACCTCTGGGACATGGACGTGCCGGCGCAGCCGACGCTGGTCGACATCACCACGGAAAGTGGCGTGGTGCCGGCGCTGGTCGGGCCGACCAAGCAGGGCGACCTCTATGTTCTCGACCGGCGCAGTGGCGAGCCGATCGTTCCGGTCAAGGAAGTACCGGCGCCGGGCGGCGCGATCGAAGGCGACCATACCTCGCCGACGCAGCCGACCTCGGACCTCAGCTTCAGTCCGAAACCGCTGACCGGCGCGGACATGTGGGGCATCACCATGTTCGACCAGCTGGCCTGCCGGATTGAGCTCCGGAAGTTGCGCTATGAGGGCCGCTACACGCCGCCGTCGCTGCAGGGCTCGCTGATCTACCCCGGCAATTTCGGCACCTTCAACTGGGGCGGCGTGGCAGTCGATCCGGTCCGGCAGGTGATGTTCGGCATGCCGACATATCTGGCGTTCATCTCCAAGCTGGTGCCGCGCGCCGACGTGCCGCCGCCCGGTGACACCAAGGGCAGCGAACAGGGTCTGAACCGCAATGACGGTGCGCCTTACGCAGTGATATTGAAGCCGTTCCTGTCGCCGCTCGGCATTCCCTGCCAGGCGCCGCCCTGGGGCTATGTGGCGGGCGCCGATCTCCGGACCGGCAAGATCGTCTACAAGCATCGCAACGGCACCGTCTACGACATGACGCCGCTGCCGCTGCCATTCAAGGTCGGCGTGCCCGGCATTGGCGGACCGATGATCACTGCGGGCGGCGTCGCCTTCCTCGGTGCGGCAGTCGACGACTATGTGCGCGCCTATGATCTCACGACCGGCAAGCAGCTTTGGCAGGCGCGGCTGCCGGCGGGCGGGCAGTCGACACCGATGACCTACACGGTAGCCGACGGGCGCCAGTTCGTCGTCATCGTTGCCGGCGGCCACGGCTCGGTCGGCACCAAGCCGGGCGATTATGTGATGGCGTATACGCTGCCGAAATAGAGAAGTTCCTTCAGAGCCCGAGATGCCCTTTCAGGTCGGGTACCGATGCAAGTACCTCATTGGTCAACTGCGGGCCGGCGGCTGTCTCGGCCTGCTGGACCAGCATGCTGCCGGCCTGGCTGATCTGTGCGAGCGTGAGGCCTGATGCCTTGAGTATGGCGACGCCGTTGATCAGCGCGCCGGTCTTTTCGCCGAGAGCACCGCCGAGCGCGCCCTCCAGCGAGGACAGGAGACCCCCACCGGAAGCTGCGCCGGGAGCCATGACATCATATTGCTTGGCCAGGGCGTCGGCTCCCGGGATTTTGGCGAAGAAGCTCGACAGGGTCGTACCTTCCGCCTCGTGTTCGAGCACCGAGAAAATCGTGCCGGCGATCTTTTCCGTCAAAGCCCGGTTGAGACCGGATTTCTGGGAGACGGTGTTGATGATGTCCTGAACGTCCATGACCTTTCCTCAGGCTTTGGTGTTTGTGGGCGGGTGCCGGTTGGAGCGGACCTTGATCAACGATCGTTTGAAGGCGGTGAACCGCAGCGCCAGCAAAGTCATAGCGGCGAGTGCGAACCCACTTGCCAGAAGCGGGAAGGGAAAGGTCATGGGCTTATTCCTTCGTCGTCAGGCATTCTTTTCCCGCCAAATGGCCATTCTCGTTCGCCAAATGGCCCGAGTGAGGCATAGCCCGGTAACTTCTTTTTACATTGTGGTGCGTGCATTTAGCATTGCCACAAAGGACCAAAATTTAACGACAGTGCGGCGCGCGGCATCACGGCCCTCAGTGCAGGGACTTTTGGCAGCCTCACTCAGCCGTGACTGGACCAGGCAAGCCTCGGCTCTATGTTGCCGCGGGGGGCCGACGAGGAGCGCGCCATGACAACACCTGCCGGACCCACTGCCGCCGAGCCTGTCATTACCCAAGTGATGATCGATGCCTATGACGAATACACGCATCTGACACTCGACCGGCGGCGCTTCATGGAGCAATTGACCAGGCTTGCCGGATCGGGTGCGGCAGCTGCCGCGATCGCGCCGCTGCTGGCGGCGAACTCGGCCCAGGCGGCAATCGTGGCGGAAGACGATCCGCGTGTGAAAGGCGAGGACATCAGCTATCCCGGCAGCAGCGGCGAGATGAAGGGCTATCTGGTCAAGCCGGCGGGTCAGTCCGGCAAACTGGGCACCGTCATCGTCGTGCACGAAAACCGGGGACTCAACCCGCATATTCGCGATGTGGCGCGGCGCGTTGCGCTGGAAGGGTTCGTAGCGCTCGCACCGGACTTCATGACGCCGCTCGGCGGCACGCCGGCCGATGAAAACAGGGCACGTGACCTGTTTTCCCAGCTCGATCCAGCACAGGTCGCCGCCAATGCGGTCGCAACGGTCGCCTACCTCAAAGGTTACAAGGACGGCAACGGCAAGGTCGGCGCCGTCGGCTTCTGCTGGGGCGGCGGCACGGTGAACATGCTGGCCGTCAACGCGCCGGACCTCGCCGCCGCCGTCGCCTATTATGGCATGCAGCCAAAGGCCGAGGACGTGCCGAAGATCAAGGCCGCGCTCATGCTGCATTATGCCGGGCTCGACACCCGCACCAATGCCGGCATCGACGCCTTCAAGACGGCACTCGACGCGGCTCATGTCGAATACTCGGTCTATGTCTATGAAGGCGCCAACCATGCTTTCAACAACGACACGTCGGCTGCCCGCTACGACAAGAAGGCGGCCGATCTCGCCTGGGGCCGGACGATCGCCTTCCTCAAGGAGAAGCTGGCCTGATCAGGCGGGCGCCGGCGCCGGCTTGTGAAATGCAACGCCGGCCACCACCAGCGCGATGCCGATGCAGTCGGTGAGGCTCGGCACCTGCCGCAGCACAATGACGCCGATCAACGTCGCGGTGACCGGCAGCAAAGACAGCATCAGCGCGAAGCTGGAGCGCGGCAGCCGCGACATGGCGAGCTGGTCGCAAATATAGGGAATGACCGACGAGCATATGCCGACGCCGACCGCCGCAAGCAGCAGCGGCGGCGCCGAGAAAGCCGGCAGCGCATCGGCAAAACCGATCGGCTGTACGACGAGAAGGGCGACCGCCATGGCGGCACCCAGCCCGGCGATGCCATCGCCGGCGCCGGCGCGCGCGACGCGGTGGCCGAGCACGATATAGCCAACGAACAGCGCGCCGTTGAGGAAAGCCCAGAACAGGCCGACGGGATCGCTCGACCATTTGACGTCGATCAGCAGCAAGGTGCCGGCGACGGCGATTGCAAGGGCGGCGAGATTGCGCGGGCTTCTGAGGCCGACAAGCGCGACGCCGATCGTGCCGACGAATTCGATCGCCGCCACCAGCGAGATCGGCAGCCGGTCGAGCGCCAGGTAAAACGAGCAATTCATCACCCCAAGGCAGACGCCGAAAGCCACAAGCAACAATCGCGTCGAGCGATCGGCGCGGGCGAAGACCGCCCATGGACGGGTCAATGGGGCAAAGACGAGTGCAGCGGTGGCGATGCGCAGCCAAGCCATGCCGAGCACGCCCACCTGCGGGAACAGCAGCACCGCGAAGGCCGGTCCGAGATAGTGGAACACGGCACTGACGCCGAACCAGAGATGCGGCGGGACCGCGTTTGCCAAGGTAAAGGCGGGGCCGGCGAGTGCCGGACTCGCTGCCGGGGCTTGCGTCCGATCTTGCATGGGATCAGTATCGCAGGCGATTTTTGCCATTGATATGGATGATGGCCGGTCTCTGCGGCTATTTGCTTTCCGAAAGCAAGGAGTATTCCGCTGAAACGCCTTCGAAATGAAAATAGCGATCTGGATCCGGCCGACCTGAAAATCCTGCGCCTGCTGGAGAAGGATGCGCGCACCAGCACCGCCGAGCTGGCGCGGTCGGTCGGCCTGTCGGCGCCGAGCGTTGCCGAGCGCATCAAGCGGCTGCAGGAAAGCGGCGTGATCGAGGCCTATACGGTGCGCATCAATCCCGCCGCGCTCGGCATGAAGCTGTCGGCATGGCTGCGGATCAGGCCGGTGCCGGGGCAACTGGCTGTCGTGGCCGAAATTATCCGCGACCTGCCGGAAATCGCCCAATGCGACCGGGTCACCGGCGAAGACTGTTTCATCGCGCTGGCGCATGTCGGCTCGGTGGCCGAGCTCGAGCGGTTGATCGACCGGATCATTCCGTTCGCGATGACCAATACGGCGATCATCCAGTCGTCGCCGGTGGTGCCGCGATCGCCGCTGGGAGCGGTGAAGCGGCTGCTGTGATGTTCAAGGACGGGGCGATCATTCGTGAGCGGGTAGGCAATAGCCACGGTAGCCCTATCGCGCGGCGGCAGCGGTCGCAAGGAGCGAGCCATAAGCCGCAAGACGACGCTTAAGCTCGGGACGCGACACGAAGGGCGCGCAGAGGAAAGTCCGCGTCAACGGCAGCTAGGTCATTCACCAGCATAACGGCGGCTTCGCCTTCTGCATCTGGCACTTCGGCAACCATTGCAGCCAACCAAACCACGCGAGCTGGGACTCGGGCGGCCCAGCTCGATGCACCAGACAAATCTTTCATATTGCCCTCGTGGGCCATCAACGGCCGATCGTCGCAATCGCCGTGAAGGGATATTCGCGCCATGTCACACAACGTTGCCAAGTCACGGGAGATACTGGCTAGGTCCGTTCGCGAGACCGCTGCCTCTTCAAGCAGCGCCAGGCAGGCGTGCAGAAAAGCAAGGAGAGCCTGATCCCCGCCACCGGGTGCCGCGACGCGGCGGCGAAGCGCAGCCAGAACGACCGTCAACTCACTGATGCTATGTTTGCTGAAATGCCGGCTCCGGAAGAAGTCAAGTCGACGAGCGATCGCCGCCGCCCATGTCGGCAATCCTGCTTCGATTTCAGACAGCGAGTCATTCGCCATCCCGCATCTCCATCGCGATCCGCCCCGCAATCCATATCGGCAGGGAGTAGGCAATGCAATTCACCGACGCAATTCACCGACGCTGTAACCGTCGCGGAACGCGTTGGCGCGATGGGGAGAAGTGTATGGCGGGGCGACGAGGGGCGGCGCAAATATACCAAATGCAAACCGGACGGCCGGTCTGTTTCTTCCCGCACCGTTCAGGCGTGGCCGCGTTTGATCCGCGCCTGCTTAAGGATGGCGCGCCAGCGGATCATGGCGAAGGGGATCGGCTCGTTGTTGTTGGCGATGTGGAAGATCTCGTTGTTGAGGTTCTTCAGCGAGCGCCAGAAATCATAGTCGGTGATGCGTGGATCAGCCGCCAGCCTGTCCGCCTCGACCTTGATGTCGGTTTTCATGCACGTTCCCCGAACCGCTGCTGCTCCGCCGCCCGTATCGCAATTCGATGCGGATGGTTTTCCAACGCCGCGCTGAGTCGTTCAACGTCTCAATTCGGCTTGTTCACGTTAGAACCTCGGTAAGGTTAACGGCGGTTGGACCGTGGTTCAAGCCGGCTTACGACGAATACCGATCGAGCGGCCGGCGCGCTCTGGCATCGGCAGGGCGGCATGGGCGGCGCGCATCGCTTCCACCCTGGCCAGGACGTCGGCGGGGAAGGGCGCGACCTTCGGGCCAGCCATGTCGACATGCAACGACAGCGTTTCGGAGGTGGCGGCGAGCCAGCCGTCGAGATGGCGGATTTCCTGATAGGCCCTCAGCCGCTTCTCGTCGTGGTCCAGCAACTGGAACGAGACCGTGACCTTGTGGTCGAGATGCAGCTCCTGGACGTAGCAGACATGGACTTCCGCGGTGTAGATGGTCAGCCGTTGTTCCTTCACATAATCCGGCCCCATCCCCATCATCTCGAAGGCTTCGTCGGAACAACGGTCGAAAAGCACGTTGTAATAGGCCATGTTGAGATGGCCGTTGTAGTCGATCCAGGCCTCCTCGATCTCCATGGCGCGAGAGACGAAAGGGGCGGGAATGGGCATCGGAAACTTCCTTCTCGTCATGCCGGGTTGAGCGTGGACTGGACAGAGCGTGGTTGGTGAGACTACGCATCCCTAGATGCAGAACAAGGGTGGACGCTGGTCCATTCGCGGAGGAATCGATGGCTCTAAGCGACCTCAATCCGGTCGAGCGCAACGAAGAAGGGATTGCCGCCGTACTCGGCATCCTCAAGCAGCGGCTCGGCGAGCGATTCCAGACCGGCCAGGCGATCCGCGCCCAGCACGCGCACACCACGACCTATATTCCGACGCAGGCGCCGGACGGTGTCGCCTTTGCCGAGACGACGGAGGAGGTGCAGGAGATCGTGCGCGCATGCGCCGCGCACCGCGTGCCGGTGATTGCCTTCGGCGTCGGCTCTTCGCTGGAAGGCCACACCAATGCGCCGGGCGGCGGCATCTCACTCGATACGTCACGCATGAACCGCATCATTGCGGTCAATCCGCAGGACCTCGATTGCACCGTCGAGCCCGGCGTGACGCGCGAGGACCTCAACCGGCACCTGCGCGACACCGGCCTGTTCTTTCCGATCGATCCGGGCGCCAACGCCTCGCTCGGCGGCATGGCGGCGACGCGCGCGTCGGGCACCAACGCCGTGCGTTACGGCACGATGCGCGAGAACGTCCTGTCGCTGACCGCGGTGATGGCCGACGGCGAGGCAGTGACGACCGGCAAGCGCGCGAAGAAAAGCTCGGCCGGCTACGATCTGACGCGGCTGCTGATCGGCTCGGAAGGCACGCTTGGCATCATCACACAGCTGACCTTGAAGCTGCAGGGCATTCCGCAGGCGATTTCGGGCGGCGTCTGCCCGTTCCCCAGTCTTGAGGCTGCCTGCAACGCGGTGATCGCGACCATCCAGATGGGCATTCCGGTGGCGCGCATCGAATTGGTCAACGCGCTGCAGATGCGGGCGATGAAGACCTATTCGAAGCTCGATTATCCGGAGAGCCCCTGCCTGTTCGTCGAGTTCCACGGCAGCGATGCCAGCGTCGCCGAACAGGCCGAGACCTTCGGCATGATCGCCGAGGAAAATGGCGGCGGTCCGTTCCTGTGGACCAGCGTCGCCGAAGAGCGGACAAAATTGTGGAAAGCCAGGCACGATGCCTACTGGTCGTCGCTGACGCTGCGGCCGGGCGCCAAGGGCCTGTCGACCGATGTCTGCGTGCCGATCTCGCGCTTTGCCGAATGTGTCACGGAGACCGAAGCGGATATCGCCGAGATGGGCCTGGTCGCGCCGATCGTCGGCCATGCCGGCGACGGCAATTTCCATGTGCTGGTGCTGATGGACGTGGACGATCCGAAGGAGATCGCACTGGCGGAAAAATTCGTGGCGCGGCTCAATATGCGCGCCATCGCCATGGACGGCACCTGCACCGGCGAGCATGGCATAGGGCAAGGCAAGATCGGCTTCCTGCGGCATGAGCTCGGCCATGGCGTCGACATCATGCGCACGATCAAGCAGGCACTCGACCCCCTGAATATAATGAACCCCGGCAAGATATTGCCGGCCGAATAGTGGAGGAAGATCCAAAATGGTGCCCGGCTTGACCGCACCACCATTTGGATCAAGACTCCAAGGACCTGAGAGGCAGGCGGGCGTCACAGACGGAGGAACGGTGTCATGGCGATTTCGCGCAAGGAGGAGGCTCGGGCGCTAAGCGCCGACGAACATGCTCTCGTCGAGAAGTCGCACCATCCAGCAGTGCAGCATCTTGCCGACGCCGAACTCGCCAGCTTGGTCAAGCTCCTAAGGGAGCGGCGCGACAAGGCCCAGACCGAGGCGCATCGCCGCCGCCGCGAAAATCCGCGGCAAAGGTGCGCCAAAGGGCGCCGCCGCCTCGAAGGCCGATGGAGGTTCGCAGTTGAAGCTGGCGGTTCTGGCAATGACCATGCGGCGGCTCAATGGCGAGGCCGAACGCCGCCGCCAATTGGCAGCGCGTGTTTCGCTGGTCGAGAATGCACGCAAGGCGCTGTCCATGAAGCAAGGCGCCGCGGCGGACGGTCCCGAGTTCAACACGCGCACCGCGCACAAAGGCATGCGCGCGATCGTGAGCCGGCGGCCTGAGAATCTGATCCGGCCGATGGAACTCGGCCGGCAGCGGCAGGCGGCAAAGGTGGCGCAGGCAAAGCGCGACGCCCGCTGAGTTTTCTTGGCCGCCTTCTTTTGCTCTGGAAGCCTGTCTGGCGGGAATTGCCTCTTTATCGACACGCTGATGCGGGTAGAGTGCGGCTGATTTTCAATCAACCGCTTCGGAGTTCATGCTCGCACGCCTATTCGTGATCTTCGGTGGGCTTCTCGTGCTGGTGCTGTGTGCGGCGCTGGTGGTGCCGTACTTTGTCGACTGGACGGGTTACCGTGCCGATTTCGAACGCGAGGCCAGTGCCGTTCTGGGGCGCAAGGTGACCGTGCGAGGCGATGCAACGGCAAGGCTGTTGCCGTTCCCCTCGGTGACCTTTTCCAACGTCGCCGTTGCCGGCGGCCCCAACGGCCAGCCGGCGATGACCGTCGAAACCTTTTCGATGGATGCAGAACTCGCGCCATTCCTGCGCGGCGAAGTGCTGATCTTCGACATGCGCTTGGTGCGGCCGAAGGCGATCATCGACATCGCCGCCGACGGCACGGTCGACTGGACGATACGGCCGTCCTCGCCATTCGATCCCGGCCAGATCTCCATCGAGAAGCTGACGGTGACGGAAGGACAGATCGCGCTCAGCCACGCCGCCGGCGGGCGCAGCCATCTTATTTCCGAGATCAACTCAACGATCTCGGCCAAGTCGCTGGCCGGCCCCTGGCGGCTGGACGGTTCGCTGTTGCTGGACGGGTTGCGGACCACGATCGCCGCTTCCACCAGCAAGGCCGAACCGGACGGGCAAATGCGGCTCAGGCTCAAGGCCGATCCGGATGACTATCCGCTGGTCATCGAAACCGACGGCAATGTGGGCCTCGTCGAGGGCGCCGCGGTCTATTCGGGCCAGTTCAAGATATCGGGCGCAGACCGGACTGCGGCGCAGCCGCGCGGCGCCAGCGGCGAGGCGCTAAAAGTCAGCGCCGGCAAACCGGACCCGGGCTTCAGGCTGAACGGCAAGTTTTCGCTCGACCACCAGAAGCTCGGCGTCGACGAATTCCGCTTCGAGACCGGACCGCTCGACAATCCCTACACCGCCGATGGCAAGGCTGCGGTCGACCTTGGACTGAAGCCGCATTTCTCGATAGAGGCCAATGGCGCGCAGGTGCAGTTCGATGAGGCCGTGGGGGCGGCGGCCGGTGCCGGATTGACGCTGTCCGAGAGGGTGGCGGCGCTGGAGCAGGCGCTGCTCGATCTGCCGAAGCCGACCATACCGGGCACGGTCGAGGTGGAACTGCCGGCGGTGGTGGCAGGCGACACCACGGTTCGCGACGTGCATCTGTCCGCCGAGCCGGCCGAGGGCGGCTGGGCGGTAAAATCGCTGGCCGCCACGCTACCCGGCCGGGCCAAGCTGGAAGCCAACGGCATGGTCAGCGTCGAGGACCATTTCGGTTTCACCGGATCGCTGCTTCTGGCGGTGGCGCAGCCCTCCGGCTTTGCCGCCTGGCTGTCGAAGGACGTCGACGAGGCGATCCGCCGCTTGCCGGCCGCCGGCTTCAAGGCCAAGGTGGATTTGAGCGAGAAGCACCAGGCCTTCAGCGATCTCGAACTCATCCTCGGCAAGGCAAAGTTCTCCGGCCGCATCGATTCCAGCCAGCCCGACGACACCAGGCCATCGGTGCTGATGCAACTGGAAGGCGGCGAACTCGACGTCGATGGGCTCGCCGCCTTCGCCTCGATCTTCGTCAGCGACAAGGGCGCCAACCGCTTTTCCGACCGTGATCTCGATTTCCGGATCAAGGCCGGGCCGGTCAGCGCCGGCGGCTTGACCGCCGGTAGCGTCGACACCGCGCTTAGATTGCGCGATGGGCTGCTTGAGATCGACCGACTGTCGGTCGGCGGACTTGCCGGCGCCTCGATCAGCGCTACCGGCCGGATCAAGGATTTCCCGGCGAGCCCGACCGGCAAGCTCGACGCCTCGGTGGTCGCCGTCGACCTCAAGCCGCTGATCGACGTCGCCGTCCAGCATTATCCGGACAACGCGGTGCTGAGGGGGCTGGCGGAGCGTGCTGCGGCCTATCCCGAGCTGTTCCAGGATGCGCGTATCGACGCGGTCACGAGTGCGGCAGACAATGGCGATGGTACGACCGGACTGGCAATGAGCGCACAGGGCAAGGCCGGTGGTTCGGCCTTTTCGGCGTCATTGTCCGGCAAAGGGGCGCTCGACCGGCCTCTCGAAGCGCCGGTGACGTTGACCTTCAACGCAAGGAACGCCGACGCCACCGCGCTTCTGGCGCTTTACGGTCTGCCGGCGCTGCCACTCGGCATGCTCGGCGAGGCGACCACCGACGTCTCGGCCAAAGGCACGCTTGGCGGCGGCCTGGCGACACGATTCAGCCTCGCCGGCAATGACTTCAAAGCTGGTTTCGACGGGACAATTGCCGACACGCCTCAGGGCGCGGCAGCCAAGGGCAAGGTCAGCCTTGAAACGGCCGACATCGAGCCATGGCTGATGACGACCGGCGTCGGCCTGCCCGGCATGGGGACCGGCATGTCGACGTCGCTTGCTGCCGATGCCGACTACGGCAACGGTCTCTTGGTGCTGAGCGGCCTCAGCGGCGCCGTCAATGAAGCGGCGGTTTCCGGTGACGTAAATATCGACGTCAAAGAGGGGCTGCCGCATCTTGCCGGCGCGCTGTCGCTGGACGAGTTGGACCTCGATCCGATGGCGGTGATGCTGTTCGGTGACCAGGCCTTCCTTGTCAATGACGGGGCCTGGCCGACGGCACCGTTCAGCCAGAAATCCAGTTTGCCATTTACCGCCGATCTCGATCTGACGGCGGCGTCGCTTGCCGCCGGCCCGCTTGCCACCGCCTATGACGCTGCGCTGTCGCTGCAGCTCGACCAGGAGGGTATCCGCGTTTCCGACCTCAAGGCAAAGTTCCTCGGCGGCGAGTTGAGTGGCCTGTTCGAGTTCAAGAACAATGACGGCACCGGGCTTTTCTCCGGTCAGATGAAACTCGCCGGCGCCGATCTGGTAGCCGTACTGCCGGAGGCCGGCATCAGCGGAAGCGGCGAGTTCTCGACGGCGCTTTCGACCAGCGGCAAATCGGTCGACGCGATGGTTGCGGCGCTGTCCGGTTCCGGCACGGCAACGCTCAAGGGCATGACTATTGCCGGCTTCAATCCCGATGCCTTTGGCGCATTCATCGCCAAGGCCGATGCGATAGGGCGCGATATCGACGCCTCGAAGACTGCCGGCTTCGTGCCGCAGATCGCCGCGGCGGGCAGTTTTCCGGCGCAGGACACCGATATTGCCTTCACCATCGCCGGCGGCACGCTGAGGGCGCCGCCGGTCAAATTCGAAAGCCCGGGCGCGACGCTGTCCGCCGACATCACCGCCGATCTGAACACCAGCACCGTCGATGCCAAGGGCGAGATCGCCTATCGACCCGGCGATGAGGCGCTGGTCGGCTCCGAACCGATTTTGAATTTCAGCGTCGACGGTCCGTTCGGCGCCACCAAACGGCAGTTCGACAGCGAGCCGCTGGCACAGTTCCTGACCCAGCGTGCGCTGGAAAAGGAGCAGCAGCGGGTCGAAGCCATGCAAGCCGCACTGCTCGAGAAACAAAGATTGCGGCGTGAGGTGCGCTACTACGCTGCCCTGCAAACTGAGCGTGAAAGAGCGGCGGAGGAACTGCGCAGGCAACAGGAAGCAGCGCGGCTGAAGGCCGAGGCCGACGCCAAGGCAAAGGCCGAAGCTGAGGCGCAGGCCCAAGCCGAAGCGGAGGCGAGGGCGCAGGCTGAAGCCAAGGCGAAGGCTGAAGCCGAGGCGAAGGCGCAAGCTGAGGCCAAGGCGCAAGCTGAAGCCGAGGCGAAGGCGCAAGCTGAGGCCAAGGCGCAAGCTGAAGCCGAGGCGAAGGCGCAAGCTGAGGCCAAGGCGAAAGCTGAAGCCGAGGCGAAGGCCGAAGCCGAGGCCAGGGCGAAGGCTGAAGCGGACGCCAAGGCAAAGGCGGATGCAGCGGCGAAGGCCGAAGCCGAGGCCAGGGCGAAAGCCGAGGCGGCTGCAAAGGCCAAAGCGGATGCCGAAGCCAAAGCCAAGGCGGCGCAACAGGCTGCCGAGGAAGCAGCGCAGGCCGAAGAACAGCAACGCCAGAGGGCGGAAGAGGCGTTGCGGATCGCCTCGGAGGAAAAGGCAAAGCTCGACGCCGAACGCAAGGCCGCGGCGGAGCAAGCGCAGAAGATGGAGCGTGAGGCTCGGCCTGCAACCGATGACAATCAGTCGCCAGCGGAACCCGCGCCAAAACCCCAGATCGATCCCTCATCGATCGACAATTTGCTGAAGTCGCTGGAGGGAGGTTAGAGCGAACCCGTCATCCGGCGCTTGGCCCAATCCAGCACATAGAGCCGGAGTGCCGAGGAGAGATTGGCATCGCGCGGGCGGCTCTCGTCGATCTCGGCGACAAGCGCGGCGAGCGTCAGCTTTCGCACGGCCGCAATAGCGACCAGGTCGTCGTAAAAAGGCTTTTCGAGCGAATAGCTGGTGCGATGGCCGCGAATGGTGACCGAGCGCTTTTCGACCGGGCTCACGCGACGATCCTATTCACATTCAAGCATCGGATTTGTCCGAATCGCCGGATTTTTCGCGGCGATGGCCCGCGACGAATTTGTCGGCCTTGTCGGCGATCAGGCGGTCGCTATCCCGGCTGGTTTTGGAACGGCCATGCAGCGCCCGGTTCTGTTCGGCCAGGCGCTCCTTCTCGGCTCGCGCCTTCTGCTTGCGTGCCTGACGGAGATTGACGATCTCGGCCATGTCACGCCGCCTGTCGGGTCACTTCTTGCGGAAGGCGTCGAGCGACACCACGTCGGCGCCCTTGGCACCGGCGTCGGCCGCGGCAGGCTTCTTTTCCGCCTCGGCGGCTTTCTTCTTCGTCTCGGGCTTTTTCTCGGCGACGATGGCCAGCGGCTCGGGAGCAGGCTTGGCCTTTGTCTCCTGTTCAGCCGGGGTATCCGTCTTGACGTCGAATTCGAGCTCGAAGTTGACGGACGGGTCGTAAAAGCCGCGCACGGCCGAGAACGGGATTTCCAGTTTCTCCGGCACGTCGGAAAACGACAGCCCGACCTCGAATCCGGTGTCGCTCACCTTCAGGTCCCAATACTGGAACTGAATAACGATGGTCATTTGTTCGGGATAGCGCTCGCGCAGCCGCGACGACACACGCACGCCCGGCGCGCCGGTGAGAAAGGTGATGAAGAAGTGATGGTTGCCCGGGAGACCGGTGCGCGCGACCTCGGCCAGGACCTTGCGCATGACGCCGCGCAACGCCTCCTGGGCCAGAATGTCGTAGCGGATGTGGTCGTCGGCCATGTGGCTGTCGGGTTCCGTTGAATCGTCCTGATAGCTGTAATCAAGCTTGAGCGCGGCGTAAACCGGATATAGATCGCCAGCGTGCGGAAGCGAAGCCCATTGGCGACGATTTGATCGTCAAACGGATTTGATCCTCAGGCGTTGGCGAGCGCGCCCCGTTTGCTTGCTCGGGCCACAGGCTGCCGCTTGCCGAAGGCGCGCAGGAAGGTGCGCACGCCATTTGTCGCCGATTGCACCACCTCGTCCTCGGTCGGTGTGCCGCCGAGCATGAACGTCGTCTGCAACTCGGCATTCGCAAGCGCCATGAACTGGCGCGCTGCGACATCGGGATCGTCGATGTCAAGGAAGCCAGCATGAGCGAGGCGGGCGAAACGGGCGGCGATCGCCGGCCACGTCCTGCCCGGTCCTTCTTCGCGCCATTCGGCGAACAACTCGGGATAGCGCCCGCCCTCGGTCTGGATCAGCTTGCGCAGGAATTTGCCGTCGCGGTTGCAGATGCAGTTGTGGTTCATCCGCACAGCAAAGGCGATGAGGTCGGCCTCGAGATCCTTCGGCTGATCGGGAAAAGTGGAAATCGTGGCAAAGATGCCGGCATTGCAACGTTCGGTGAGGTCGCGGACGATGGCAACGAAGAGTTTTTCCTTGTCGCCGTGATGATTGTAGATGGTCTGGCGGGAGACGCCGGCCTCGGCGGCAATCATGTCGATATTGGCACCGGCGAAGCTTTCGCGGCAGAAGACCGAGGCGGCGGCGTCGACAATCGACATCCGCTTGGCCTCATGGCCCCGCGGCGGGAAAATGTCAGGAGAAACGTTGGCCTTCATGCAAAACTATATAGAGGTGGTTGACGAATTAGACAAGCCTGTCTAAATTTGTGGACTTGCACGAAGGGGGTTTCGTTCCGCAGAGGAGTCGGAACTCAACGGGATGGAACGTCCTAGGGTTACACGCCGGTCCTCGGCGGCAACCAGAATTCGAAAGAGCCTGCTATCATGAATGCCAAATTCCTCCGCATTGCGGTCGTGCTCGGCCTATTGTCCGCCATCGGCCCGTTTGCCATCGACATGTATCTTCCGGCCCTGCCTTCAATCGGCGAGGATCTGCATGCCGGCACTGCCGCGGTGCAGATGAGCCTGCTGATCTTCTTTCTTTCCATGGGCTTCGGCCAGATCGTCGTCGGACCGATCTCCGACATGGTCGGCCGCAAGCTGCCGCTCTACGGCGGCCTGGCGCTGTTCATGGTCGGCGGCGTCGGCTCGGCGCTGGCTCCCTCGATCGAATGGCTGATCGCCTTCCGCTTCCTGCAAGGGCTCGGCGCCAGCGCCGGCATGGCCGTGCCGCGCGCGATCGTGCGCGATCTGCATACCGGCACCGAGGCCGCCAAGTTGATGTCACTGCTGATGCTGGTGTTTTCGGTGTCGCCGATCCTGGCACCGCTGACCGGTAGCCAGATCATCGAGAATTTCGGCTGGCGCGCCGTGTTCTGGACGGTGACGGGCGCGGCCGTGCTCGCCACCATCCTGCTGGCGACCTCGCTCAAGGAGACACGGCCGGTCGAGGAGCGCGCCGGGTCGTCCTTCGGGACGGCACTTTCCGGCTACCGCTTCCTGATGGGCGACCGCAACTTCCTTGGCCTGACGGCCATCGCCGGCTTCGGCATTGCGAGCTTCTTCGTCTATCTGTCGAGCTCGTCCTTCATCCTGATCGACCATTATGGCCTGTCGCCTTCGGTTTACAGCGTGTTCTTCTCGATCAATGCGGTTGCCTTTATCGGCATGTCGCAGCTGACCGGGTTGCTATCGGAGCGGTTCGGGCTGCAGCGCGTGGTGCGCGTCGCGGTGACCGGCTATGCGACGACGATGGTGGTGCTGTTCGCGGTGATGGCATCGGGTGTCGACCGGCTCGACGTGATGGCGGCTCTGCTGTTCATCGGCTACGGCTTTCTCGGTCTGGTCATCCCGACGACGTCTGTGCTGGCTATGGAAGAGCATGGCGAGATCGCCGGCACGGCGTCGGCGCTGATGGGCACGCTGCACTTCGCCATCGGCGCGGTCGCCATGGGCGTCGCCGGTGCGTTTTTCGACGGCACGCCGCTGCCGATGGTGGCGGGCATCACGCTCTGCGCGGCGATCTCCTTCACGCTGGCCAAAATAACGCTCGGCCGCAGCCGGGACGTTGCGGAAGCGCCGGCGGAGTAAGCTTCACCTCTTGAGACAAAAAAGGCCGGGCGATGTTCCCGGCCTTTCACGTTTGCGATCCCGGTTCAAAGCAGCCTATGCCTATATGACAGGTTCAGGACATGCAGCTTCGACATCTCAAGACCTTCGTGGCGGTCGCCGCCACCTTGAACATCACGCGCGCCTCCGAGCGGGTTCATCTTGCCCAATCGAGCGTGACCGAACAGATCCAGGCGCTGGAGGCCGATCTGGGCACGTCGCTATTCGACAGGTCACGGCGTGGCTTGAAGCTGACCGCGGCGGGACAACGCCTGCTGGACTACGCAAACGATCTCCTCGACCTCGCCGACGAAGCCCGTTCCGCTGTCGCCGACGCGAGCGGCACGGTTGCCGGTCGCCTGACGGTCGGCGGCCTGGAGACGCTTTGCTCGACACGCTTGCCAGCTTTGCTGGGGGAATTCCATCGGCGCTATCCCGATGTGGAACTGAACCTCAAGGCGGACGATAGCAGCGGGTTGCGTGCCGGCGTGACAAGCGGGACGCTGGACGTATCTTTCCATTTCGGAGCCGTCCCGGCGGCGGCGCCGGAGCTGCGAAGCGATCAAGTGGCAGAAGAAGAGCTCGTCATCATAATGCCGGCAAATCACCGGTTGGCCGGATATTCTGCCATAACGCCCGACGATCTGGCTGATGAGGCCTTCCTCGTCACTCAGCCCGGTTGCGTCTATCGGCGGATGTTTGACGAAACGTTTGCCGCAACGTTGCCTGACCGTCCAAAACTCGTCGGCGAGTTCGCCAGCATGGGTGCGATACGGGGCCTTGTCGCAGCCGGTCTTGGATGCGCGCTGGTTCCGCGTCTCGTGGCTTCCGCGGCTGACGCCAATATCGTCGTGTTGCCTTGGGTCGCAAGCAGCCCGGTGACGCCGGTCACCATGGTATGGCGCCACCGGCGCGTTCAAGCGCCGGTGCTGCGGCTGTTCCTCGCAATGGTTCGCGAAATTTGGCCATCGCTAGACCAGCCGCTGGCCACCATCGACATGAAGCACGGTTCCGGTGATGAAGCCGTTATGCATCAGGGACGTGATGGCTTGGGCAATGTCGGCTGCCTGGCCGATCCGGCCGACGAGCAGACGCTTTGCCATGGCGTCCAGCGCGACGGTCTTTCCGCTGCCGACGACGGCATCCCAAATCGGCGTGTCGACCCAGCCCGGTGAGACGACGTTGACGCGGATCGGCGCCAGTTCGACGGCAAGCGCGTAGGCGAGTGAGCCAAGTGCCCCATTAACGGCCGCCACCACCGAGCCTTTCGCCGCCGGACGATAGGCGGCGATGCCCGAGGTCAGCGTGATCGATCCCCTGGGCGTCAGACGAGGCGCGCCATGCTTGGCAAGAAGCAGCGGCCCGACGACTTTGGAATCCATCACTTTCCGCGCCACCGAGATGTCCATTTCGGGAAGCAACACATAGACGCCGGTAACGTCGGCGGCGGTCGAGACGATGTGGTCGAGCGTACCGACGTCCTGGAACAGGCGCTGGACCTCGTCCTCGCTAGTGACGTCGGCTGCGATCGTCCTCAGCCTTTCCGGGTGAGGCAAGCGCTGCCGTGCGGCCGACAACCGGTCCTCGGAGCGGCCGACGATCGTAACCTCGGCGCCGGCGGCAAGCCGCTGTTCGGCCAGCGACAGCCCCATGCCGGAACTGCCGCCAACGATCAGGATGCGTTCGTGTTTTGGTGTGGTTTCCTGGTTCATCTTATCTCCATCAGGTAGCTCGCCGGGCATGAGCACACGCGGCGAGAAACTGAGGCCTTGTCCCGCAAAGGCATGAGAGAAGGGAAACGGGAAGATACGAATGCTGCCATCGGAGGTTCCGATGATGGGAAGCCCTTGGGCGTTCGCCTCAGCCTGAGACGCCTCAGCCTGAGACGTTGACGATGCGCGATTTTCTGTGTAGCAGCGATCATCATGAAGATCGCAATGGTTCTTGCAGTGGTAGGAAAGCGCATGGGCAGGATGGTGTAACCATCCGGCGACAGCCACCCGTGCGCGACAAACAGGCTCCCGACGGGGCCTTTTTTTATGCCCGAAATTCTTCTTACGCCCGATTTCGGCGATGCCCCGTCAACCCATCCTCATCACGCTACGGGACAGAACCATGACAAGCGATAATTCCATTCAGGATACGAGCAACCGCATGACAGGAGCGGAGATCGTTCTCCGCGCACTCAAAGACAATGGTGTGGAGCATATTTTCGGCTATCCCGGCGCGGCCATATTGCCGATCTATGACGAGATATTCCAGCAGGACGACATCAAGCATATCCTCGTGCGCCACGAACAGGGCGCCGGCCATGCCGCCGAGGGTTATGCCCGGTCCACGGGCAAGGTCGGCGTGATGCTGGTCACGTCAGGCCCAGGCACGACAAATGCCGTGACGCCCCTGCAGGACGCGCTGATGGATTCAGTGCCGATTGTCTGTCTGTCCGGACAAGTGCCGACAACATTGATCGGCTCCGATGCCTTTCAGGAATGTGACACGATTGGCATCACGCGATCCTGCACCAAGCACAACTCTTTGGTCAAAGACGTCAATGACCTGGCGTCAGCGATCCATCGGGCATTCCATATCGCCCGGTCGGGGCGACCGGGGCCTGTTCTCGTCGACATGCCAAAGGACGTCCTGTTTGCGTCTGGGATGTACACGCCGCCTTCGGGTGTTGCTGCGCTGAAAAATTATCAACCGAAGCTGCAGGGCGATATCGGCAAGATCGGCCAGGCGCTAGAATTGATGGCCAATGCCAGCCGTCCCGTTATTCATGCCGGCGGCGGCATCGTCAATTCCGGCCCGGAAGCATCGACATTGCTCCGGGAACTGGTTCAACTGACCGACTTTCCGGTCACCTCGACGCTTATGGGCCTTGGAGCTTACCCCGCCTCCGGCAAGAACTGGCTCAAGATGGTCGGTCTGCATGGTTCCTATGAGGCGAACATGGCGATGCACGATTGCGACGTCATGATCTGTATTGGCGCGCGCTTCGATGACCGCGTGACCTCGCGTGTGGATGCTTTTTCGCCGAACTCCAGGAAGATCCATATCGATATAGATCCGTCCTCGATCAACAAGAACGTCCACGTCGATATCGGCATACAAGGCGATGTCGGCAATGTTCTGGGTGACATGGTTCGTCTATGGCGCGCATTGCCTCGCAAGCCGGATGAAGGCCGCCTCCAGGACTGGTGGAGAAGGATCGCCGGCTGGCGCGCGCGCAATTCATTCTCCTATGAGATGAACACAGACGTGATCATGCCGCAATATGCGGTGGAACGTCTCTACGCGCTGACGAAGGATCGCGACACCTTCATCACCACTGAAGTCGGCCAGCATCAGATGTGGGCGGCCCAATTCTACGGCTTCGAAAGGCCGAACCGCTGGATGAGTTCCGGCGGCCTCGGGACGATGGGCTACGGCCTGCCCGCGGCGCTGGGCGTGCAGATTGCGCATCCGGACAGCCTCGTTATCGATATCGCCGGCGATGCTTCGGTTCAGATGACCATGAAAGAGATGTCGACGGCAGTCCAGTACGACGCGCCGATCAAGATCTTCATCCTGAGCAACGGATATATGGGCATGGTTCGCCAGTGGCAGCAAATTCTTCACGGCAACCGCCTCGCGCATTCCTATTCCGAGGCCTTGCCCGATTTTGTCAAATTGGCCGAGGCGTTCGGGGCGGTCGGCCTGCGCTGCGACAAACCAGCCGACCTTGACGATGCGATACAGGAAATGATCGATGTGGACCGGCCCGTGCTCCTTGACTGTCGTGTTGCCAAGCTCGCCAATTGTTTTCCGATGATCCGGACGGGCAGGGGGCACAACGAGATGCTGTTGCCCGAAGAGGCCACAGGTGAAATATTCGCCGGTGCGATCGATGCGATCAGCCACGGGCTGGTATGAACGCCGTGGCATCTTGGGCCTATCAGGGCGCATGAAAAGCCCGCCGGCGAGCCTGCAGCTGCACATATCAAAAAGGGGAGAAATGGAGGTTTCTGTTGCCAGGTACCTCCGAACCCCGCCTAGAAGTGCGAACCACTAGGGCTTGAATTGAAGCTATCGCACCGCTTACGCGGCGAGACGTGCTTCCGCATAGTTGTCGTTGGCAACTATAAGTTTAGCCCGATAACGGTGGTACAATGCCGGGCAAAAGTACGATCTTTACACCTTCGTCGATCCTATTTCGCCCCCAGCAAAAGCCGCTCCCGAGCAGCGGTTTTTGGTGGAGGCGCCGGGTACCGCCCCCGGGTCCGAACGGCTTATTTCATCGCCTGTTTATCGCCATAGTCGGTCGAGCCGACGAAGCGAATATAGGGACTGGCGGTGGAAAATGAAAGGCCGGAATGCCACTTTCGCCCGTGTCAAAGTGGATCATCAAGGGTTGACTTGCGGCCGGTCTCAACCGAAGCTTTGTGGCGGTGAGGAGACGCAGCGCATAGTTGCGGCAGCGCGCCACAATCCTCATCGACCGGATCCCGTGGCGCCGACGAGGGGAAATTCGATGGCCGATTATCTCGCAGACGTAAAGAAATATGATGCGGCGGCGGATGCCGACGCGGTCGCCAAGATCGTCAAGCATCTGGGCATCGCGCTCAGGAACCGCGATTCCTCGCTGGTGTCCTGCACCGACCCGGAGGAACTGAAGCGCGTCAGGAACAGCTGGGTCGCTGGCAAGCTCGGCGTCACCGACGGCGCCAAGGCGGATGCGGCAATCAAAAAGACCTGCAAGGCGATGGCGGCGGACAACAGCAAGAGCAGGGTGACGTTTTACTACCTCGTCGCCAAGGATCTGGGCATGCTCGGCTCGCTCTGAACAACCTCGCCGCCGGTGTCGGTGGGCTCCGGTGGAATCGTCTCGCTTTGCTGTGTTCGGCGGACGGTCATTCGGCTATGATGGCTGACAACCCGAATCGGACCGGAGCCGATGCGCCAGTATCTCGACCTTCTGAAGCATGTGCTGGAAAACGGCGCCGATCGCGGCGACCGTACCGGCACCGGAACACGCTCGGTATTCGGCTACCAGATGCGCTTCGACCTCGCCCGCGGCTTTCCGGTCACCACCACCAAGAAGCTGCACCTGAAGTCGATCATCCACGAGCTTTTGTGGTTCCTGGCCGGCGACACCAACATCAAATATCTCAACGATCACGGCGTCTCGATCTGGGATGAGTGGGCCGACGAGAATGGCGATCTCGGCCCGGTCTATGGCAAACAGTGGCGGTCGTGGCCGGACGGCCATGGCGGCGCCATCGACCAGATTGCGAATCTTCTGAAGGAGATACGCAAAAATCCTAATTCGCGGCGGCTGATCGTTTCGGCGTGGAACCCGGCCGAGGTGGAGGCCATGGCGTTGCCGCCCTGCCACTGCCTGTTCCAGTTCTATGTTTCGGAAGGCAAGCTTTCCTGCCAGCTCTACCAGCGTTCGGGCGATATCTTTCTCGGTGTGCCGTTCAACATCGCGTCCTATGCGTTGCTGACGCTGATGGTGGCGCAGGTGACCGGACTGAAACCCGGCGATTTCATCCACACGCTCGGTGACGCACATCTTTACTCGAACCATTTCGAGCAGGCGCGCGAGCAATTGCGGCGCACGCCCAAGGCGTTGCCGACGCTATGGATAAATCCCGAGGTGAAGGATCTCTTTGCCTTCCGCTTCGAGGATTTCCGGCTCGAGAACTATTTCGCCGACGCGACGATCAAGGCGCCGATCGCGGTCTAGGACCTACCTGACTGTCCATATCGAAATTGCCTACTGCGGCTGCGCCCTCGTTTGCCCGTGCCGCGGGTACTGATTTCATGTGATATTTCCTTTGGCCTCGATACCGCTGTATCCAGCGGAGGTTATCGCACGCCGAGAAACCTGAGCTCAGAATGCCGTCGCCGGTAAAGAGCCTTTCCTTGTTATGTTCACATGGATATATCGATGGACGGCTTCGGGCGTTCCGAGACGAGGAGAGTTTCATGCTGGCGCGCAAAGGTTCGACGACGATTGCCATCGCGGGTCTCGCAGCCATCCTGATGGCCGCGGTGCCGGCGGCCCATGCCGATGACAAGGTGGTCGTGTTTGCTGCGGCGAGCCTGAAGGACGGGCTCGATGCCGTCAACAAGGCCTGCGAGGCCGATGTCGGCGAGGCGGCAACCATTTCCTACGCGGCGAGCTCGGCGCTGGCCAGGCAGATTGAAAGCGGCGCGCCGGCAGACGTGTTCATCTCGGCCGATCTCGACTGGATGAAATATCTTTCCGACAGGAAGCTGACCAAGCCCGAAACCGAAGTGAAACTGCTCGGTAACCAGATCGTGCTGATTGCGCCGCAGGATTCCAAGGTCGAGACCAGGATCGAAAAGGGGTTCGATCTAGCCGGGCTCGTCGGTGACGGCAAACTTGCCATGGGCGATGTCAAGGCGGTGCCGGCAGGCAAATACGGCAAGGCAGCCCTTGAATCGCTCGGTGTCTGGTCTTCGGTCGAAGGCAAGGTGGCGCAGGCCGAGAATGTGCGCGCCGCCCTAAAGCTGGTGTCGACCGGCGAGGCAGCACTCGGCATCGTCTATGCCACGGATGCGCATGCGGAGCCCGGCGTGAAGGTGATCGGCACTTTCCCCGACAATACACATCCGCCGATCATCTATCCGGTTGCCCAGCTTGCGGATTCGAAGGGCAAGGATACCCCGGCGTTCCTGAAATGCCTGCAATCCGCCAAGGCTGGCGAACTCTTCAAGGCGCAAGGTTTTACCATGCTTGCGCCGAGCAACTGACGAACGGCACCGCACATGAACTGGCTGCTGGATCTCGCTCCCGACGAATGGAATGCGGTCCGGCTGTCGATCAAGGTGGCGACCGTGGCGATGATTGCCAGCCTGCCGCCAGGCGTGGCGATCGCCCTTGTGCTCGCCCGCGGCCAGTTCTGGGGCAAGACACTGCTCAACGGGCTGGTGCATCTGCCGCTGATCATGCCGCCGGTGGTGACCGGCTATTTATTGCTTCTGACTTTCGGCAAGCGTGGTCCGGCCGGGGCCTTCCTGGCCGAGCATTTCGGCATCGTTTTTTCCTTTCGCTGGACGGGCGCCGCGCTCGCCTGCGGCGTGATGGGTTTTCCGTTGATGGTGCGGGCGATCCGGCTGTCGATCGAAGCGGTCGACCGCAAAATCGAGGCGGCCGCCGGCACGCTCGGCGCCAATCCGCTATGGGTGTTCGGCACGATCACGCTGCCGCTGATCCTGCCCGGCCTGATCGCCGGCGCGATCCTCTCCTTCGCCAAGGCGATGGGCGAATTCGGCGCGACGATCACCTTCGTCTCCAATATCCCGAACGAGACGCAGACGCTGCCGTCGGCGATCTACACTTTCACGCAGGTTCCCGGCGGCGACCCCGGCGCGCTCAGGCTGACGCTGATCTCGATCGTCATCTCGATGGCTGCACTCGTGGCCTCGGAAGTGCTGGCGCGGCGCGTCGGCCGGCGGATGGACATCGAATGACGGTTCAGGTCGACATCAGCCACCGGCTTGGCGATTTCGCCGTCAATGCCCGCTTCGAGAGCGCCGGGCGGCTGACCGCGCTGTTCGGGCCGTCCGGCTCCGGAAAGACGACGCTTATCAATTTGATTGCCGGGCTGATCCGCCCCGACAAAGGCCGCATCGCGGCCGAGGGCCGCGTGCTGGTCGATAGCGATGCCGGCCTGTTCGTGCCGAAGCACAAACGGCGGATCGGCATGGTGTTCCAGGATGCGCGGCTGTTTCCGCATATGAGCGTGGCGAGCAATCTGCGCTATGGCCGTTGGTTCACGCCGGCTGCCGAGCGCTACGCGGATATCAATGGCGTGGTCGAATTGCTCGGGATCGGCCATTTGCTCGACCGGCGGCCGGCAAAACTCTCCGGTGGCGAGAAGCAGCGCGTGGCAATCGGCAGGGCGCTGCTTGCCAGTCCGAAATTGCTGCTGATGGACGAGCCGCTGGCATCGCTCGACGAGGCGCGCAAGGCCGAGATCTTGCCTTATATCGAGCGGCTGCGCGACGAGACGAAAATACCGATCGTCTATGTCAGCCACTCGATCGCCGAAGTGGCGCGGCTGGCGAGCGACGTCGTGGTGCTTATGCAAGGCAAGGTCGCTGCTTCCGGTCCGACCGGAGCGATCATGCAGCGTCTGGATCTATTGCCGGCCGAAGAGCGCGGCGAGGGCGGTGCCGTGCTGGATGCCGCGGTTCTGCGCCACGACGAAGCCTTTGGCATGACGGTGCTAGGCTCATTGGCGGGCGAGATCCGGGTGCCGCTTCTGGCAACACCGGTCGGTGCGCCGGTGCGCGTCCGCATCCGTGCCCGCGACGTGATGATCGCCACCGAGCAGCCGGTTGGCCTCAGCGCGCTCAACATACTGCCGGGCACGATTGTGGCGATAGAGCCGGGCGAAGGGCCTACGGTCGAGATTGGCCTCGACTGCAATGGCGCAACCGTGCTTGCCCGCATCACCGAACAGTCGCGGCAGACGCTGCGGCTTCGGCCTGGTCGAAAGGTCTTCGCGGTGGTCAAGACAGTGAGCTTCGACCGGGCGAATACCGGCGCCGGCTTGCCGGCCGAGGCGGATGGGTGAACGGCCGATGATTCGCTATATCGTTTTGGAATAGCGGTATTGCTGGCGAACTTGTAGAATAGCGTGACCGCGGAGGAGAAAATGCCGTCGCTGAGTTTGCGGATAAATCTCGATCCAGATGGCCGCCTCGGGCCGGGCAAGATCGAGCTTCTGGAACAGATCGCCGCCTTCGGTTCGATTTCGGCCGCGGCGCGCGGTATGGAGATGTCTTACAAGCACGCCTGGGATCTGGTCGAGGACATGAACCGTGTGTTCGGCAAGCCGCTGGTTGCGGCACAGACGGGCGGCAAGAAAGGCGGTGGCGCCCAGTTGACGTCGGTCGGGCTTGCGGTGGTCAGCCGCTTCCGCGCCATCGAGCGGGCTGCTTCTTCAGCAGCGGCGGCACATATGGAGGCGCTGCAGGCCGAGATCGACGCTGCGTGAACTCGGCGGAATTCATGCCGCGCTCGATCTCTGCTACTCCTCAGGCTCGCCCGGCTTGCGCAGCAGATAGGTGTCCATGATCCAGCCTTTTTTCCGACGGGCCTCCTCACGGGTGCTCACGATCTCGTCGCCGACGTCGCCAATCCGGCCCGAGATGACGATCTCGTCGGGCGTCCCGAGATAGGCGCCCCAGTGGACGGTGACGTCCTTGTCGTCCAGCGTGTTGAAGGCGCATTTTCCGTCCAGCATGACGATGGTGCTGCCGACGTTTTCGGGCAGACCTTCCTCGGCGAGCCGGCGGCCGGTGGTAATCAAAATGGTGTCGCCGATGCGGTTCAATGCCATTTTGTGGCTGGCTGCGAGTGCCTGGATAGCGGTGATGCCGGGGATGACATCCAGCTCGAACGCGACATTGCCTCTGAGGCGCACGCGCTCCAGGATGCGCAGCGCGCTGTCGTAGAGCGAAGGATCGCCCCAGATCAGGAAGGCGCCGCAGCCATCTTCGGGGAGTTCATCGCGGATCAGGCCTTCGTAGATCGCGGCGATCGCCTCGTGCCAGTCGTCGACGGTCGAGCGGTAGGAAGGCGCCGGCTCGGCGCGCACCGGCACCTCGAATTCGACACGGCGCGAGTTCGGATTAATGACGAAGCGGTCGCAGATCTGGCGGCGCAATTCGGCGAGATCGTTCTTCTTGGCGCCCTTGTCGGGAATGAACAGCACGTCGGCCCGATTGAGGCCGTTAATGGCCTGGACCGTCATGTGCTCCGGATTGCCGGTGCCGATGCCGATGACGAGAAGCTTGCGCATGGGCGAACTCCTGCCCGATCGGGACCGACGTGTCTAGACCGACACGACATGCCGGCAGGCGCCGGGGCATTTGCCGAAAGGCTTTGAAACGCCACATTGAACAGCTAGTGTCATGTTGGCATTCTCGCCGGGGGAGTTTCCATGTTCCGTTACGTCCTGACCGCAGCCTTGGCGCTCTCGGCTACGCCTGCGCTCGCCAATGATTCGGTCGCCGAACTCGGCACTGGTGGGCTGATCCTTTCGCGCAGCGATGCGGTGGCGATGGAAAGCGAGGATCTCTACATCTCGCCGGAAAAAGTGACGGTCGATTACGTCTTCCGCAATAACACCGACAATGATGTCGATGCGATCGTCGCCTTTCCGATGCCCGACATCGAAGGCGACCCCGAAGAAATACCGGCAATTCCGGAGGCGCAGAGCGACAATTTCCTTGGCTTCGAAGTGACGATCGACGGGTTGCCGGCAAAGCCGCAGCTCGAGCAGAAGGTGTTCGCACTCGGCATCGATATCGGTGCTGACCTGAAGGCGCAGGGGGTGCCGTTCTATCCGTTCGGCGATGCGGCCAAGGCAGCACTGGCAAAGCTGCCGCAAGCGGTCGCCGACGACTGGGTCAACCGGGGCATCATCATCGAGGACACCGCCGACGACGGTTCGGGCATGAAGACCGCCTATACACCGTTCTGGCAATTGCGCTCGACCTATTGGTGGCGCTCGACCTTTCCGGCCAACAAGGCGGTCCACGTCTCGCATCGCTACAAGCCGAGCGTCGGTGGCACCTCCTCGGTCAGCTTCTTCTATGACGGCCAGTTCCAGGGTCAGTATGCCGCCTACAAGACCCGCTACTGCATGGATGGCACGTTCGAGAATGCGGTGCGTAAGGCAGCCAAGGACGATCCCGACGGCTACCCCAAATATTTCGAGAACCGCATCGCCTATATCCTGACCACAGGCGGCAACTGGGCGTCGGGAAACATCGGCACGTTCAAGCTGACCGTCGACAAGGGCGATCCGAAGAACCTGGTCTCGTTTTGCGGCGAAAACGTCAGGAAGGTCGGACCGACGACATTCGAGATGAAGGCGCAGAACTTCTACCCCGAGCACGACATCGACATATTGCTGCTGGAGCCATCCGATGGCGGGAACGGCGGCTGATGGACCTCGCGATTTATGTCGCCATCGCCGAGAACGGTGTGATCGGGCGCGAGGGTGGGTTGCCGTGGCGGCTTTCCACCGATCTCAAGCGGTTCAAGGCCGATACAATGGGCAAGCCCATCATCATGGGCCGCAAGACCTATGAAGGCATCGGCCGGCCATTGCCGGGCAGGCTCAACATCGTGGTGACGCGAGACAGGGCATGGCGCGCCGAGGGCGTCGAAGTCGCGCATTCGATCGAGGACGCGATCGCGCTGGCGAGGGTGCGCGGGCGCTGCATGGCCGGCGCTGACGAGATCTGCGTCATCGGCGGCGGCGAGATCTACGCTCAGGCGCTGCCGTTGGCCGATCGGCTGCACGTGACCCATGTGCTGGCCGCGGTCGACGGCGACGCCCATTTCCCGCCGATCGACCCGGCGCTATGGCGGATAGTCCGCTCACAGGAGGTGGAGGCCGGTGAGAAGGACAGCCATGCGACACGCTATTCGGTTTACGAGCGGCGCCGCGACGTGAATTGAAGACGACAAAGCGTCGCGACAGGTCTAAATGGACCCAAAGGCGGACTGTTACGGCAGCCGATCGCGTTGAAAGCGTGCCGTTGCATCCCTATAGAATAATAATATTGGATTTGCGCCGGCGAGCCGGCGCTTGAGGGAATTCCAAGCGAAAGGACATTCATGCCCTGGAACGACAAGAGCGGCGGCGGCGGCCCGTGGGGCGGCGGCAACAATCAGGGACCTTGGGGACAGGGGCCCAAGGGACCCAGTGGCCCGCAGGGCTCGCCTCCCGATCTCGAGGATATCATCCGGCGTGGGCAGGATAGGTTGCGGCGCGCGCTGCCGGGCGGCGGTGGCGCGAGCCCGGCCGTGTTCGGGCTGATTGCTGCGGCGCTGGTGGTGCTATGGGCGTTCAAGGCGGTCTACACCGTGCAGCCCGACGAAGTTGCGGTGGAGCTCAGGTTCGGCAAGCCGAAGGCGGAGCTTTCGCAGCCTGGCCTGCATTTCCATTGGTGGCCCATTGAAACGGTCGAGACCGCCAACATCGCCGAGCAGCTTGTCAGCATCGGTGGCGGCAGCACCAGCGGCAATGGCCTGATGCTTTCCGGTGACCAGAACATCGTCAACGTGCAATTCTCGGTTGCCTATCAGGTTTCCGACCCGAAGGCCTATCTGTTCGACGTGTCCGACCCGGGCGGCATGCTGCAGCAGGTCGCCGAAAGCGCGATGCGTGAAGCGGTCGGCCGGCGTCCGGCGCAGGACATTTTCCGCGACGACCGGCAAGGCATTGCGGCGTCGGTGCGTGAGATCATCCAGACGACGCTGGACGGCTACAAGGCCGGCCTCAACGTCAATGCCATTTCGATCGAGGACGCCGCGCCGCCGCGCGAGGTGGCAGACGCGTTCGACGAGGTGCAGCGGGCCGAACAGGACGAGGACAAGTTCGTCGAGCAGGCCAATCAGTATTCCAACCAGAAGCTCGGCCAGGCGCGCGGTGCGGCCGCGCAGATCCGCGAAGACGCCGCCGCCTACAAGAACCGGGTCGTGCAGGAGGCCGAAGGCGAGGCGCAGCGCTTCATCTCGGTCTATGACGAATATGCCAAGGCGCCGGAAGTGACGCGCAAGCGGCTTTACCTGGAAACGATGGAGAGGGTGCTGAAGGATTCGAGCAAGGTCATTGTCGAGCAAGGCAACGGGCAAGGGGTGGTTCCCTACCTGCCGCTGCCGGCATTGCAGCAGAAGGCGCCGGCACCGGCCACCGGAGGAAACCAGTGATGGCCAACCGTCTTCCCGTCATTGCGGTCATCGCCGCGGTCATCCTGTTCCTGCTCTATTCGTCGGTCTTCGTCGTCAATGCGCGCCAGCAGGCGCTGGTGCTCAGGTTCGGCGAAATCGTCGACGTCAAGAACCAGCCGGGCATCTATTTCAAGGCGCCATTCTCCTTTTTCGATGCCGACACCGTTCAGCTGATCGAAAACAGGGTCCTGCGCTTCGACCTCGACAACATCCGCGTCCAGGTTTCGGGCGGCAAGTTCTATGAGGTCGATGCCTTTATCGCCTATCGTATCTCGGATCCACGTGTGTTCCGCGCCGCGGTCTCCGGCCAGATCGAACTGGCCGAGGCCCGGCTTAGGACGCGTCTCGACGCCGCCTTGCGCCGCGTCTACGGCCTGCGCGACTTCGAGGCGGCACTGTCGGAAGAGCGCGCCGTGATGATGCGCGAGGTGCGCGATCAGCTGAGGCCCGATGCCACCTCGCTTGGCCTGCAGATCGAGGATGTCCGCATCCGCCGCACCGATCTCACGGCCGAAGTCTCGCAGCAGACCTTCGACCGCATGAAGGCCGAACGTCTCGCCGAAGCCGAGCGGCTGAGGGCGCGAGGCAATGAGGCAGCGCAGCGGATCAGGGCTCGCGCCGACCGCGAAGTGGTCGAAATCGTCGCGGAAGCGCAGAAAGAGTCTGAAATCCTGCGCGGTGAAGGTGAAGCCCAGCGCAGTGCCACGTTTGCCGGGGCCTATCAGCGCGATCCGGCCTTCTTCGATTTCTATCGCTCGATGAATGCCTATGGCACTGCGCTGAACAGCAGCGGAACGACGATGGTGCTGTCGCCGAATTCCGAGTTCTTCCGCTTTTTCCGCGACCCGGACAGCAAGGAAACGCCCGCGGCACCGCCGGCACCAGCGCCGGCCGCTCCCGTCGCGCCAGCGGCACAGCCAGGCACCGGCCAGTAGGGCCGGTGCAGGGGAAGCCGGCGTAACGGAGGATTTATCCTCTGGCGGTAGCCGTAGCCGCAAACGTGCCTTATTTCTTGCCAACATGACGCGACGCGGCGTTTTTGCCGAAGCGCTTTTTTAGAACACCCGGAGGCCTTTCGATGACATCCACCACCCTTCTGCGTGCAGCGAGGCGGACGTTCATTGCCGGGGCCGCTGCGCTTCTGGTCGGCGCCGTTGCCGTTCCGTCTTTCGTGACGCCGACAGTGGCAGCCGACGGGCCGCCCTCGGTTGCCGATCTCGCCGCCGGCCTGCTCGGCGCGGTGGTCAACATCTCGACGTCGCAGACGGTGAAGGGCACTGAGGGACCGGGCGCGGTGCCGATGCCGCAGCTTCCAGAAGGCTCACCCTTCCAGGACTTCTTCGACGATTTCTTCAAGAACCGTGGCGGCGACAAGGGCGGCGGCGGACAAAAGGTTCAGTCGCTGGGCTCCGGCTTTGTGGTCGACGCCGAGCAGGGCATCGTGGTGACCAACAACCACGTCATAGCCGATGCCGACGACATCGAGGTGAATTTCTCCGACGGGGTGACGCTCAAGGCGACGCTGGTCGGCACCGATACCAAGACCGACGTCGCGGTGCTGAAGGTCGATCCGAAAGGGCACAAGCTGACGGCCGTGAAGTTCGGCGATTCCAACACGATGCGTGTCGGCGACTGGGTGATGGCGATCGGCAATCCGTTCGGTCTCGGCGGCACGGTGACGGTCGGCATCGTCTCGGCGCGCAATCGCGACATCAATTCCGGCCCGTATGACGACTTCATCCAGACCGATGCCGCGATCAACCGCGGCAATTCCGGTGGACCGCTGTTCAACAGCAGCGGCGAGGTCATCGGCATCAACACGGCAATCATCTCGCCGTCGGGCGGCTCGATCGGCATCGGCTTCTCGATCCCGTCGCAGCTTGCATCGGGCGTCGTCGACCAGCTTCGCCAGTTCGGCGAGACGCGGCGCGGCTGGCTCGGCGTGCGCATCCAGCCGGTGACCGACGACATTGCTGAAAGCCTGGGCATGGCGACCGCCAAGGGCGCGCTGGTTGCCGGCGTCATCAAGGGCGGGCCGGTCGACAACGGCACAATCCAGGCCGGCGACGTGATCACCAAGTTCGACGGCAAGGACATCCACGAAATGCGCGACCTGCCACGCGTCGTGGCGGAGAGCCCGGTCGGCAAGGCGGTCGACGTGATCATCGTGCGCAAGGGCGTCGAGCAGACGGTCAAGGTGACGCTCGGCCGGCTCGAGGACGGCGAAAAGCTTGCCAGCGGCGGTGAAAACGGCAACACCGACCAGGACGATGCCGACAAGGCGCCTGCCGTTTCGACGGCTGCCGTGCTTGGCATGACGATCGGCGAGCTCAACGACGAGACGCGCACGAAATTCGGCATCGCCGCCGACATCTCCGGCGTCGTCGTGACCGACGTCTCAAAGGATTCGGCGGCGGCCGAACGCGGCATCCAGCCGGGCGAGGTGATCACCGAGATCGCGCAGGAATCGGTCGCGACGCCCAAGGACGTCATGGACCGGATCGGCGCGCTGAAGGAGCAAGGGCGCAAGAACGCGCTTTTGATGCTGGCGTCGAAGACCGGCGAGCTGAGGTTTGTGACAATCCGGATGGATTGAGTCCGGAAGAGCCTGCAACACTCTGATCTTGAAAAGAAAAGCGCGGCTAGCGGGCCGCCCTTTTTCTTGCATGCCAGTCCGTGCGTGACAGCCTGTAGAAGACATGTCGCCTGAGTGCGGTGTGGCTGTCCGGAACGCCGGGATGGTCGAAGTCGGAGGCAGGGTCGGCGGTCATGCCGATACGCTCCATAACGGCGATGGACCGGCGATTGCCCTCGACAGCGAAGGATACGATCTCCTTGAGGCCGAGCGCTTCGAAGCCATGGGCGAGCCAGGCCTCGGCCGCCTCGGTGACATAGGCTTTGCCCCAGAATTCGGGTGCCAACCGCCAGCCAATCTCGATCGTGCCGGGCGGCAGGAATGGCAAATGATCAGTTCCGGTTATGCCGACGAAGCCAATGCATTCACCGGTGGCGGCGATCTCGGCGGCTGCGAAGCCGAAGCCATTACCGTCTATGGCGTTCCGCAATTCATCCATCTTGGCGTCCGACTGGGCGCGGTCGCGGCGAAACGGAAAGAATTCCATGACGCGCTCGTCGGAATTGATGCGATGGAAGAGCTCGCGGTCACGATCTTCCCAGTTGCGCAGGATCAGGCGCTCGGTGCGGATCGGCGTCATTCGACAAATTCTTCCCAGCGATAACCCTGCAGATAGAGCAAGGCGGTGAGGTCGCCGTGGTCGATGCGGATCTTTGCCTCAGCCGCCACGGCCGGCTTGGCGTGCAAGGCGACGCCGATGCCGGCAAGACGGATCATGTCGAGATCGTTGGCGCCGTCACCGACGGCAATGGCATCGGCAGGCGTCAGGCCGAGGCGGGCGGAAATCTCGATAAGGGCTTCGGCCTTGGCGGCGCGGCCGAGGATCGGCTCGGCGACCAAGCCGGTGAAGCGGCGATCCTGCTCGATCAGCCGGTTGGCGCGATTTTCGTGAAAACCGAGCAATGCTGCGATGCGGGTAGTGAAGATGTCGAAACCACCGGAGATCAGCGCCGTCCAGGCGCCGTTGGCCGCCATTGTCCGGACGAGCGTGCGACCGCCGGAGGCAAGCGTCAGGCGATTGTCGATGATACGGTCGATGATTGCGGCATCGAGACCTTTGAGCAGCGCCACGCGCTCGCGCAAGGCCGGCTCGAATGCGATCTCACCGTTCATCGATCGCGCCGTGATGGCGGCGACGCGATCCTTGACGCCGATCTCGTCGGCAAGCTCGTCGATGCATTCCTGGTCGATCATCGTCGAATCCATGTCGGCGATCAGGACCTTCTTGCGCCTGTTCTCAGCCGGTTGGACGGCCACGTCGATGGGTTCGGAAGCAAGCGCGGCATGCAGGCGCGCCGCCATTTCGGAAGCTTCGGCGGTCTCCGGCAAATCGAGCTCGCAGGCGATGCCTTCGGCCAGCCAGCGAACAGCGCTTGCGCCGACCGAACGCGAGGCCATATTCGCTAGCGTCGGCGTCAATGCGCGGCCGGCGGGATGGGATAGCAGCGTGGCGATCAGCGGCATCGAAAATTCCAGCGGGCAGGCGGGCGAAGGTCGCGTGAAGAACGCGATCCTGATAGCCGGGCCGACCGCCAGCGGCAAGTCGGCGCTCGCACTCGACCTCGCCGAGCGCAATGGCGGTGTCATTGTCAACACCGATTCCATGCAAGGCTATTCGGTGCTCGACGTGCTGACGGCGCGGCCTGGTCCTGCCGAACTCGCCCGCGTCCCCCACTTTCTTTATGGACACGTCGATCCGTCCACCGCCTATTCCACCGGCGCCTGGTTCCGTGATGTCATGAAGCTGATCGACGACGGCACGCTTTCGGAGCGGCAAGTGATTTTCGTTGGCGGTACCGGGCTGTATTTCCGGGCGCTCACGGAAGGTATCTCGGAGATGCCCGACATTCCGAAGTCGATCCGTGATCGCTGGCGCTACGAGCTCCAGGAACAGGGCGCGGTGAGATTGCACCGCATCCTGTTGCGCGAGGATTCTGCGGCCGGCATGATGCTGAGGCCGACGGATGGCCAGCGCATCGTGCGGGCGCTGGAGGTGCTCGACGCGTCGGGCCGTTCCATCCTGGACTGGCAGGCCGCGCGTGGCCAGCCGTTGATCGACAGGAGCAGTGCGCGCTTTTTCGTCATCGAGCCGGAGCGAGCGGCGCTGGTAGAGCGGATCGATGCCCGCTTCGACCGCATGCTGGACAAGGGAGCACTGGACGAGGTGAAACAGCTTTCAGCGCTCGTCCTCGATCCCGACCTGCCGGCGATGAAAGCAATCGGTGTTCGCGAGCTTCAGGCCGCGCTGGCCGGCGCCATCAGTTTTCCCGAGGCTATCGAGCGCGCGAAGATCGCGACTCGGCAATATGCCAAACGGCAGGCTACCTGGTTCAGGCACCAATTGGGCCCGGAATGGCAGAGATTGCGCCCAGGTGACGGGATCGACTCGATGATCTCACCCCCTCCTTGGAGCGCAACCTGACAAGTCGACGTCGAAGCGACATTTCGCGTTGAAGTTGTCCAGGTTAACTGTCCGTAAGCTCCCGCATGCCATAAAATCGATAGGAACTTTCCAACGGGGAGCAGATGCGTTTCCACAAGGCGGAATCGGCCTTTTTCGTCTTTATTTTTGTGATCCTGGCCGCCGGCCTGGTGACGCTTTACGCCTATGGGCTCCTGCAAACCCTGGCGGCCGACATTAGCAATACGCCTTCGGAACTCGATGAAATCGTCTATCTCAACAAGCTGCTGTTTGCGACCGGCGTGCTGCTGGCGACTGCGCTGTTCTTCGGCATTTTCTTCATCTATCCGCTGATCCGAAAGCAGGCGACGGAAGAAGGCAAGCTGCGCGCCATGACCGTTTCGCTCAGCGCGCGTTCGGAGACGCTGGAGCATGCGGCGCTCACCGACAGCCTCACCGGCATGCAGAACCGGCGCTACTTCGACGATGCGCTGAAGGAATATCTCGAAGAGTTCCGTCGCATCGAGAAACCAGTAGGGCTGATGATCCTCGACCTCGACCATTTCAAGCAGGTCAACGACAGCCACGGCCACGATGTCGGCGACGAGGTGTTGCGGGCCGTCGCCAACTGTCTCAAGGACATGACACGCTATCACGACGTCGTGGCGCGCCTGGGCGGCGAGGAGTTCGCGGTGGTCACGCCCAATATGGACGCCGAGCTACTATCCAAATTCGCCGAGCGCATCCGCAAGGCGATCGCCAACATGTCGGTGCTGACAGGCAATGTCCGACTGAAAATCACCACCAGCGTCGGGCTTGCCGTCTGGGATCGCAAGGAAACCGCCGAGGAGTTCTATCGCCGCGCTGACCGCCAGCTCTATGAGGCAAAGAGGCAAGGGCGCAACCGCGTCTGCGCCTGAAATCCCGTCATTGAATTCGATGCTGGCCGTCTGGTATCGTTTTCTGCGTTTCCGGTGCACGCAGACCGATGTCACCCAGTCAAGCTGAGATGCTGCCTTTGCGGGGCTTGCCGGGAATAGAGGTGTTCCGTGACTATATCCGATCTCTCCGATCTTTACCGGGGCTATATTGCATGCCTGAACAAGCAGGATTGGCCAAATCTGGGGCGGTTTGTCCATGATGAAGTGACCCACAACGGTCGCAAGCTCGGATTGTCCGGCTATCTCGAAATGTTGGTGAGAGACTTCGACGAAATTCCGGACCTTTACTTCGACATTCAGCTATTGGTTGCCGATCCGCCTTATATAGCGAGCCGGCTAAGCTTCGACTGCGCTCCAAGGGGAACGTTCCTTGGGCTCGATGTAAGCGGGAAGAGAATTTCGTTTGCCGAGAACGTATTCTATGAGTTTCAGAGAGAGAAAATTCGCCAGGTGTGGTCAGTTATAGACAGGGCAGCCATCGAAGCTCAGCTTTGATACCTGCGGCCGCACCGATGAGGTCTGCCTAAAGTCGCCCGACTTATTCGTTTTGCGGGCGTAGCCCGAAGGTCGCCGGCTTGAGGCCGTAGCGTAAGTCGAAATCGTCGTTCCGCTGGGTGCGTGCGGCCGGCGGTTTGCGATAGTCCGAATCGCCGGCCTGCCGGCCCGGATCGACGACTTCCGCGAACGCCATTGCCTGTTGCGGTCTAGGCACATTGCGCAGCCGTTCGACGATCGCCACGAGGTCGACTTCGTTGCCGGTTTCGGACGGCAAGGCGTCCTCGCGCTTGGCCGTGCCGGGGATCAAATCCTCGGAGAGCTTTTCAAACTTCATCCGCATCGTCGTCGCCACGCCTTCCCCAAAGGCGATAGCCTCGCGCTGGCCCATGGAAGATAGGAACGCCAGCGTCGAAGCCGAGGAATCGGCGATCGCCGACCGGATGATCGCCTGGTCCTGCTCGTTGGCGAGCCGCATGGCAAAGAACGTCGAGCACTGCGACAGGATGGTCGGGTCGAGCTCGCCCGGGCGCTGGGTGACGACACCGAGATAACAGCCATATTTGCGGCCTTCCTTGGCGATGCGTGACAGCGCGTGCCGCGTCGGCGCGAAACCGAGGCGCGGATCGGCCGGCACATAGCGATGCGCTTCCTCGCACAGGAAGAGCAGCCGCAGGCGGCCTTCGCTCCACAACGCCAGGTCGAAGGCCAGCCGCGCCAGCACCGAGCATACGGAATTGACCACCTCGGATGGCATGCCGGCCATTTCGAAGCAGGTCACCGGGCGGCCGTGATGCGGCACGCGGAAGATGTTGCCGATCGTCTCGTGGATAGTGTCCTCGATCAGGCGTGAGTTGAACATGAACCGGTAGCGCGGATCGGATGCCGCCGATTCGATACGTGTCTTCAGTGACCTGAGGGTCGGGCGATCGTTCTTGCTTTCCAGCAATCCCATGCGCTCGTCGACCAGCTTGATGAGGTCGGCAATGCGATAGGGCACCGGCGCGTCGGCGGTCAGCGCGTCGGTGCTGCGCCGTAGGTAGTTGCCGGAGTTCGGATTGCGGTAGAGGTTCTTGGCCGCGGGAATGAGATCGCGTAAGGCGTCGACCTCTTCCGGGACCGTCTCGCGGCCGCGAAACAGCACCTCGGCAAATTCTTCGAG
Source organism: Mesorhizobium sp. M0119 (assembly GCF_040322615.1). NCBI lineage: Bacteria > Pseudomonadati > Pseudomonadota > Alphaproteobacteria > Hyphomicrobiales > Phyllobacteriaceae > Mesorhizobium > Mesorhizobium sp. M0119. Next base: position 88,750 of record NZ_JAMYTU010000015.1, on the reverse strand, counting down.
CTTGAACATCCAGAAGGGCAGGTCGAGGGTCGTCGAATCGACCCTGACGCAATATTCGGGCAACGACGCGGCGAACTCGTTGTGTGGATCGAGGATGAGCACGCGCAGGTCTGGCCGGGCGGCGATCGACTTGCGCAAGAGCAGCGACACGGCAGTCGATTTGCCGACCCCGGTGGTGCCGACAATGGCGAAATGCCGCGCCAGCGTATCGTCGATGGCGATATTGGCGTCGATGGCCTCGTCCTGCGACAGCGTGCCGATGGTGATCGAATCACGACCGGCGAGATCGTAGACGGCCTGCAGATCGCGGCTGCGGATACGATGGGCAATGGCGCCGATATGCGGATAGGTCGTGATGCCACGGTCGAAGACCGGCTTTGCGCCGGGTTCGGCACCATCGCGCACCTCGCCGATCAATTCGATGCTGACCTCGATCGGATTCTGGCCCTCGCTGCTCCAGGCACGATCCGACTTGCCGATTTCGTAGACCAGGCCGACGGTTCGTGATGTACCGAGATTGATCGAGATCATCTTGCCGACGCTCCACAGGCCGGTGACCGTGCCTTCGATATCGTCGGCATAAGCGCTGATGGTGGCGCGCGCGCCATCACATTGCACGACATTGCCCAGAATCCGCTTGTCGTTCTGCTCCGCCCTGCGGCGCTCCAGCAAAGACGGTTCTCCAATGGAGGCTTCGCGTTCAACGAGCATGGACAGGCCGGTCCCCTTTTCCCAAGCGATGAGCCTAGGCGAACGGGGTTAAGGTGGGATGAGGCCGGATGGTTTAACGGACATTAAGGAGTTTGCGAAAACTGGACGAAACGGCCGTTGCTCGAGCGCGGAATTTCGCTATATTGGATCAATGGATGATATAGCGAACGATATATCCTCGACTATCGGCAGAAGGATACACGCCGAAAGGGTGGCTCGCAGCTGGTCCCTGGCGGAATTGGCGGAGCGGTCCGATGTCTCGAAAGCCATGCTGAGCACGGTAGAGCGCGGCATGACGAGCCCGACGGCGGCACTTCTTGTGCGCATTGCGGCCGCTTTCGGCATGACGCTTTCCACTTTGATCGCAAGGGCGGAATTGCAGGGCGGCGGTCTGCTTCGCGAACGTGACCAGCCGGTCTGGCGCGATCCGGCTACGGGTTATGTGCGGCGGCACCTTTCGCCGGTTTCGGATATGCCGCTCGAACTGATCCGGGTCCAACTGCCGGCGGGCGCCAAGGTAAGTTTCCCGGCGGCGTCCTATGCCTTCATCAGGCAACAGATCTGGCTGATCTCCGGGCGGCTGGAATTCACCGAGGGCGACATCGTTCACAGGCTCGAACCCGGCGACTGCCTGGCGCTCGGCGCGCCATCCGATTGCGTCTTCCACGCTCCGGGGCCGGACGCCGCCGACTATCTGGTTGCGTTGGCCAGGAGCTGAGGTGAAGGCGCGCCGTCCGAAACGCTCTGACAATGGTGGTCCGCCGCTCGACGACTATGACGGTCCGCCCTGGGGCAAGGGCGACCCCTATATCTTTCTTGCATGGCGGACCGCCCATGCCCAGGCATGGAAAGTGCCGAGCCGCGAGATCATGCTGATGCGGCTGGACAAGGCCGAGCGGCTGGGCCTGACCTACGAGGAATACACGCTCGAACTGCTGGAACGCGGGCGACGTCTGCAAGAGGAAGACGCCGAGCGCATCGCGGAAATCCGCCGGGCCAGGAAGCGGAAGCGATCCAGTCATTTCGACTGACGGGCGGCGAAGGGGAAACCACATGAGTTCGATCGAAATCAGGCCACTCAGCAATACTGACGGAACGCAAAAAATGCTGGTCGATTTGCTGATCGGGACAGTCGCCGCCGGCGGCTCGGTCAGCTTTATGCATCCGCTGGCGCCGGAGATAGCCGCAGCCTTCTGGAGCAAGTCGCTTCAGGCGGCCGCCAGAGGCGAAAGGGTGGTGCTGCCTGCCTGGAACCGCGAGGCTCTGGTCGGCACCGTCACCTTGCTGCTCGACTGCCCTCCCAACCAGCCGCACCGGGCCGAGATCGCCAAGCTGATGACCCGCCTCGATTATCGCGGCAAGGGCATCGCAACCCGCCTGATGGAGGAGGCGGAAGCTGTTGCCGTGGAGAAAGGCCGCACGCTGTTGGTCCTGGATACTGCAAAAGAGGAGGGGGCTTCCGGCCTCTATGAAAAGCTCGGCTTCGCGCTGGCCGGCGAAATACCGGATTATGCGCTGAAGCCGCATGGCGGGCTGACAGGCACCCTCATCTACTGGAAACGCATCGGTTCAGCCTGATCCGGCCCGTGCACATTCGCCGTTGACAGCGGCGTCAAACCAATTCTATTGTCCGCCACCATGAAAAAGGCACTCATTCTCGTAGGAAAGCGCGTGGGCAAGGCGGTGTAACCGCCAGGCGATGACCTCCCATGCGCAAGACACAGGCTCCCTCGGGGGCCTTTTTTATTGCCCGAAACACGACTAAACGACCAGCAATCGCCCGATGGCGAACAGTACGGGACCAGACCGATGAGCAGTGGACAGAATGAGCGGCGCGAAATGACAGGCGCCGAAATGGTGGTGCAGGCGCTGAAGGACAACGGCGTCAAGCATGTTTTCGGCTATCCGGGCGGCGCGGTTCTGCCAATCTACGATGAAATCTTCCAGCAGGACGAGGTCGAGCACATCCTCGTCCGCCATGAGCAGGGCGCGGGCCATGCGGCGGAAGGCTATGCGCGCTCGACCGGCAAGGCCGGCGTCATGCTGGTGACCTCAGGGCCGGGCGCCACCAATGCGGTGACGCCATTGCAGGACGCGCTGATGGATTCGATCCCGCTGGTCTGCCTGACCGGCCAGGTGCCGACTTCGCTGATCGGCTCGGATGCGTTCCAGGAGTGCGACACGGTCGGCATCACGCGGCCCTGCACCAAGCACAACTGGCTGGTGAAGGACGTCAACGAGCTCGCGGCAACGATCCACGAGGCCTTCCATGTGGCAACCACAGGCCGCCCCGGTCCGGTCGTCGTCGACATCCCGAAGGACGTGCAGTTCGCCAAGGGCATCTATGTCCCGCCGCAGACGGCGCCGCGCACCAGCTACCAACCGAAGGTCCAGGGCGATCTGGAAAAGATCAAGGCGGCGGTCGAGCTGATGGCCGGCGCCAGGAAGCCGATCATCTATTCGGGCGGCGGCGTCATCAATTCCGGCCCGGAGGCGAGCCATCTGCTGCGCGAGCTGGTCGACCTGACCGGCTTTCCGATCACCTCGACGCTGATGGGTCTTGGCGCCTATCCGGCCTCGGGCAAGAACTGGATGGGCATGCTCGGCATGCACGGCACCTATGAAGCGAACATGGCGATGCACGATTGCGACGTCATGCTCTGCATCGGCGCGCGCTTCGACGACCGCATCACCGGGCGGCTGACGGCGTTTTCGCCGAATTCGAAGAAGATCCACATCGACATCGACCCGTCGTCGATCAACAAGAACGTCCACACCGACGTGCCGATCATCGGCGATGTCGGTCGCGTCCTGGAAGATCTGGTGCGGCTGTGGCGGGCAACCGCCAAGGCCGACAAGAAAACGCTTCAGCCGTGGTGGGAGCAGATTGCCAAATGGCGCGCCCGCGATTCGCTCGCCTACAAGATGAACCACGAGGTGATCATGCCGCAATACGCCGTCCAGCGGCTCTATGCGCTGACCAAGAACCTCGACACCTACATCACCACCGAGGTCGGCCAGCATCAGATGTGGGCGGCGCAGCACTACCACTTCGAGAAGCCGAACCGCTGGATGACCTCCGGTGGGCTGGGCACGATGGGCTACGGCCTGCCGGCGGCACTCGGCGTGCAAATCGCGCACCCGGATGCGCTGGTCATCGATATCGCCGGCGACGCCTCGGTGCAGATGACGATGCAGGAGATGAGCGCGGCGGTGCAGCACGAGGCGCCGATCAAGATCTTCATCCTCAACAACCAGTATATGGGCATGGTGCGGCAATGGCAGCAGCTGCTGCACGGCAACCGGTTGTCGCATTCCTACACCGAGGCGATGCCGGATTTCGTCAAGCTCGCCGAAGCCTATGGCGGCCACGGCATTCGCTGCGACAAGCCGGACGAGCTCGATGATGCCATCAAGGAGATGATCGGGGTCAAGAAGCCCGTCCTGTTCGACTGCCGCGTGGCGACGCTCGCCAACTGCTTCCCGATGATCCCGTCCGGCAAGGCGCATAACGAGATGCTGTTGCCGGACGAGGCGACGGACGAAGCTGTGGCCAACGCTATCGACGCCAAGGGCAGGGAACTGGTGTAGCCTGGTTCAAGGAAGCTGTGCGAAAACAGCAGATTAGCGCAAAAGTTTGAAATCGAGATTCATGTCATGAACGCACAGTTGCAACCGACCGGCTCCGCCTATTTCATCGCCAAGGAGACGGAAAAACCAGAGAACCACACGCTTTCGGTCCTGGTCGACAACGAGCCGGGCGTGCTTGCCCGGGTCATCGGCCTGTTTTCCGGACGCGGCTACAACATCGAGAGCCTGACGGTCTCGGAAACCGAGCACGAAAAGCACCTGTCGCGCATCACCATCGTGACACGCGGCACCCCGCATGTGCTGGAGCAGATCAAGCACCAGCTCGAGCGCATCGTGCCGGTGCACCGCGTCGTCGATCTCACCGTGCGGTCGCAGGAATTCGGACAGGAGCGGCCATTGGAGCGGGAACTCGCGCTGGTCAAGGTCGCCGGCACCGGTGAAGCCCGCGTCGAGGCGCTCCGGCTCGCCGATGCATTCCGCGCCAGCGTCATCGATGCCAACACCGAGCATTTCATCTTCGAGATCACCGGCAAGGGCTCCAAGCTCGATCAGTTCATCGCCATCATGAAACCGCTCGGGCTAGTTGAAATCTGCCGTACCGGAGTGGCGGCGATGAACCGCGGCCCGCAAGGGATGTGATCGTCCGACGCTTTGCTCTATCTCGTCGCATGCAACCGATCGCATTGCCAGCCGCGCCCGGGACGGCGTTTGTCGATCCGCCGTAAGGGGCAATGGTGGTGACTTGATTGGGGGAACACCATGACATTCGACGCATTCTTCGCCTTGCTGGTCTATGCCTTCGTGACCTCGATCACGCCGGGTCCGAACAATTTCATGCTTCTGGCCTCGGGTGTGAATTTCGGCTTGGTCAAGACCGTGCCACACATGCTGGGCATCGGCTTCGGCTTCCTCGTGCTGTTGCTTGCCGTAGGCTTCGGGCTTGGCGCCGTGTTGACGGCCTTTCCGGTGCTGCATACCGGGTTGAAGATCGCCGGCGGCCTCTACCTGCTTTATCTCGCCTGGAAGATCGCCATGTCGCGCTCGCTCGGCGGCGAAGGCGAGGCGAAGGGCCAGCCGATGCGCTTCATCGAGGCCGCGGCTTTCCAGTGGGTCAATCCCAAGGCCTGGGTGATGGCGATTACAGCCATGGCCGTCAATACCAATCCGGAACGCCCGTTTGTGTCGGTGGTGCTGATCGCGGCTGCGTTCGCCGTCGTCATGCTGCCGAGCATTTCGACCTGGGCCGGTTTCGGCATGGCGCTGCGCGGTTTCCTGGCGGATGCGGTGCGGCTCAAATGGTTCAACATCGCCACGGGCGTGATGCTGGCGGCGACACTGTGGCCGATGCTGCGTTAGCTGCCGTTTTATTGTGCACTGCACATTAAATCTTCGTAATGACGGGTTTTGGCCCTTTTTCGCCTTCGGCATCCTCTATTATCTGGCAAAAGCGCGGCAATCGGCTGCGAGTTGAGCTAGACTACGGCCACCGGATAGCGGCGTGTCGGATCGAGAGGCCTTTTGTCGATGCGCGGAAAGATCGTGTTTGCGGTGATCGCTGCAGCCTGCGTTGCCGCGGCGTGGCTCTATCTTTCGCCCAGCGCAAGGAGCGGTCTTCAGCAGATGCTGTCGGCGAAGCAGACGACGGCGGCCGCGGACAAACCCGCCGCAGCGGCAAATGCCGCGCGTTCCACTTCGGTGGTTGCCGCCACCGCTTCGACGGCCGATTTCCCGGTCCGGCGCTATGCCATCGGCTTCGTGTCCTCTCCTGCCGTGGTCAGCATCAACGCACGGGTCTCGAGCCAGATCGTTGCAATCGCGGTCAAGGACGGACAGATGGTGAAGGCCGGAGACCTTCTGTTCTCGCTGGACGATCGCTCGTTGAAGGCGCAACTGGCACGCGATCAGGCGACGCTCGCGAAAGACCAGGCGCTGCTTGCCAGCGCAACGGCCGATCTTCAGCGCGCCAAAAATCTCGTCGCCAGGCAGGCCGGGACACAGCAGACCTACGATCAGGCCGTCGCGGCGCAAAAATCCGCCGCGGCCACCGTCGACGCCGACAAGGCGACGATCGATGCGGACGAGGTCCAGCTTGGCTTTGCGACGATCAAAGCGCCGATCTCCGGCAGGCTTGGTGCGGTCAGCGTCGCGGTCGGCGACCTCGTCACCACCAGCAACGGCAGCAGCACGTCGACCCCGCTGGTGACGATCACGCAGATCGACCCGCTGCAGGTGAACTTCAATCTTCCGGAAAGCGATCTTGCCTTGCTGCACAAAGCGCTGGCAGCGCCGCAGCAAGGTGCGGTGACGCTGACCAAGGACGGCGACCCGAAGCCGATCGGCAAGGGAACGCTGGATTTCGTCGATTCCAGCGTGGACACGGCCTCTGGCACGATCGCAACGCGGGCCAGCGTGCCCAACGCCGATCTTTCACTGTGGCCGGGCCAATATGTCAATGTCGTGCTCGATGCCGGCATCATGCCACAAATGACGTCCGTTCCGACGGTCGCCGTCCAGCCCAGCCAGAAGGGCCCCTTCGTCTATGTGATCAAGCCGGATAGCACGGTGGAGATGCGGCCCGTGCAGGTTGCGCTGACAGAAGGCGCCAACACCGCGATTAGTCAGGGTTTGAAAAGCGGCGAGCGTGTCGTCGTCGAGGGCCAGACCAAGCTGAAAAACGGCGCGGCGGTGCGCGAAGGCAAGGCTTCGACCGGCACCGGCGATCAGGCGGCTCCGAAGGTTGCCGAGGCTGACCGGACGGGCGGAACACAGCCATGATTTCCGAATTCTGCATCCGCAGGCCCGTCGCCACGCTGCTCATGTCGTTCGCCCTGGTTCTGGGCGGGCTATTTGCTTACAAATTCCTGCCGGTCGCGGCGCTGCCAAGCGCGGAATTTCCGGTTGTCAACGTCTCGGCCTCGCTGCCTGGAGCCTCGCCGGAAACCATGGCGACCTCGGTAGCAACGCCTCTGATCAAGCAGTTTTCCACTATCGCAGGCATCGATTCGATCTCGACGACCAACTCGCTCGGCTCGACCTCGATCGCCATTCAGTTCGTGCTCAACCGCGACATCGATGCAGCCGCCGCCGACGTGCAGGCGGCGATCGCACGCACGCAGCGACAATTGCCGCCGGAGATGACCAGCCCGCCGAGCTACCGCAAGGTCAATCCAGCCGACGCGCCGATCCTGCTGATGTCGCTTGTCAGCGACACCATTCCGCTGACCGATCTCAATGCGTTTGCCGAGAATGTGATTTCGCCATCGCTGTCGACGATCGACGGCGTTGCGCAGGTTTCGATCTACGGCCAGCAGAAATATGCCGTGCGCGTCCAGATCGATCCGACGGCGCTCGCCGCACGCGGCATTTCGATCGACCAGCTGCAAACGGCCATTGCCTCGGCCAACAGCAACACGCCGCTCGGTGTGCTCAAGAACAACAAACAGCAGCTGACCATTACCGCGAACACGCAGCTCACCAATGCGGCGGGGTTCTCCAACATCATCATCGCCACCAAGAACGGCCATCCGGTGCGGCTCGGCGAGGTGACCCGCGTCATCGATTCGGTCGAGACCACGACGACGGCAAGCTGGTATGACGGCACCCGCGCCATCATCATGGCCGTGCAGCGCCAGCCGGATGCCAACACCGTCGACGTCGTCGACCGCGTCAAGGCGATGCTGCCTTCCTTCGAGGGTCAGATGCCGGCAGCGGCGAGCATCCAGTTGCTCAACGACCGCTCGACGTCGATCCGCGAGGCGGTCGACGACGTGCAGTTCACGCTGCTGCTCACCATCGCGCTCGTGGTGATGGTGATCTTCCTGTTCCTGCGCCGGGTGACGGCGACGGTCATCCCGGCAGTGGCAGTACCGATTTCGCTCATCGCCACGCTGGGCGTGATGTACCTGTTCGGGTTTTCCATCGACAACGTCTCATTGATGGGGCTGACGCTGGCGGTCGGCCTTGTCGTCGACGATGCCATCGTCATGCTGGAAAATATTTTCCGCCATATGGAGGAGGACGGGCTCTCGGCCCTCGAAGCGTCGCTCAAGGGCGCCCGCGAAATCGGCTTCACCATCATCTCGATCTCGATCTCGCTGGTCGCCGTGTTCATTCCGGTGCTTTTGATGGGCGGCGTGATCGGGCGCATCTTCAACGAATTCGCAGTGGTGGTGACGGTCGCCATCCTGGCATCGATGTTCGTCTCGCTGACGTTGACGCCGATGCTGTGCTCGCGGCTGTTGTCACTATCGAAAGCCGAGCAGAAGGCAGCGCATGGCGAGGACCATAGGCAAAACGTCTTCATGCGGGGCTATGACCGGCTGCTGACATTCTGCCTGCGCCACAATTTCCTTGTCTTCCTTGTCTTCCTCGTGACCGCCGGGCTGTCGGTGTGGCTGATCCAGATCTCGCCGAAGGGTTTTTTCCCGCAGGAGGATATCGGCCAGGTCTCGGTGACGACCATTGCGCGCCAGGACATTTCGTTTGACGCGATGGTGAAGCTTCAGGGGCAAGTGGCGGATGTCTTCACCCATTCGCCCTACGTCGCCCATGTCGGCTGGTCGGCGGGCAGTGGAAACAATGCGCTCAACCAGGGCCAGCTGTTTGTGCAGCTGAAAGACAAGGACCAGCGACCGAACATCGACAAGGTACTTTCGGATCTGCGGCGCCAGCTTGCCAATGTGTCCGGCATCGAAACCTACATGCAACCGGTGCAGAATCTGCGGCTCGGCGCCCGCTCTTCGGCGAGTGCCTACCAGCTTGCCGTGCAGGGCCTCGATACCGGCCTGACGAACGTCTGGGCGCAGAAGCTGACGGACGCAATGGCTGCCGATCATGCCGCCTTCACCGACGTCACCAATGATCTGCAGAACAACGCCTTGCAGGCGACGCTGGTGATCGACCGCGACAAGGCAGCGACGCTCGGCGTCGATACCGACACGTTGCGCTCCAGCCTCTATGGCGGTTTCGGCACCCAGCAGGTGTCGACCATCTTCGGTTCGGCCGACAGCTATAAAGTGGTCATGGAGCTCGACCCGAAGATCGAGTGGTCGCCCGAACGGATGCTGGCGATTAAAGTAAGGACGGTCAGCGGCAGTCTGGTACCGCTTGGCGCCTTCGCCCGCGTCGATCGGACCGCCGGTGCTTTGACCGTCAACCAGCTCGGCCAGCTCCCGGCAGTGACCATCTCCTACAATCTGCCGCGGGGCGTGGCCCTCGGTGACAGCGTGAGCCACATCAATGCGCTGAAGGAAAAGATCGGCATACCGCCGACGATCTCGACCACTTTCTCGGGCACGGCGAAGACCTTCCAGGATTCGCTTTCCAACCAGGGGCTGCTGATCGGTGGCGCGATCCTGACCATCTATATCGTTCTCGGCATGCTCTATGAGAGCTTCATCCATCCGCTTACCATCCTGACCGGGCTTCCGTCGGCGGTACTTGGGGCGCTGGTGGCACTGCGGCTGGCGGGGATGGATTTGTCGGTGATAGCGGTGATCGGCATCCTGATGCTGATCGGCATCGTTAAGAAGAACGGCATCATGATGATCGACGTGGCGCTCGAGCTCAGGCGCGAGGGGATGTCGCCTGTCGAATCCATCCACAAGGCCTGCCTGATGCGCTTCCGGCCGATCATGATGACCACGCTTGCCGCGCTGATGGGCACCATCCCGATCGCGCTCGGCACCGGCGCCAGCGCGGAATTGCGCCAGCCTCTCGGCGTGGCGGTGGTCGGCGGTCTTGTCGCCTCGCAGGCACTGACGCTGTTCGTCACGCCCGTCATCTACGTCTACATGGAGCATTTTTCCGGCTGGCTCGTCAGCGTATGGGCGGGGCGCCGGGGCGAGCCGAGCCCGGTCGAGGCGTTCGACCAGCCGTCACTGTTCGACGACGAGGAAGAACCGGTGCCGCAGAAGGCGGCAGCCGAATAGCGCTGGCCCAAGCCGTGGTGCTTGCGGCCGGAGGTCCGCGATCGTAATTTGACGCCATGCCGCACAATCACGACCACGATAACGAGCTTGATCCTTTTGCGGCGCGCGTGCGCGCACTGGAGACGATTCTCACCCGCAAAGGTCTGATCGATCCGGCGGCGATCGACGTCATCGTCGACACCTACGAGACCAAGATCGGGCCGCGCAACGGCGCAAAGGTGGTGGCGAAAGCCTGGGTTGATCCCGGGTTTGCCGCATGGCTGAAGCGTGATGCGACGGCGGCCATCGAATCGCTCGGATATACCGGCCGGCAAGGCGAGCACATGCAGGCGGTGTTCAATACGGCCGACACGCACAACCTCGTCGTCTGCACGCTATGCTCCTGCTATCCGTGGTCTGTTCTCGGCCTGCCGCCGGTCTGGTACAAGGCGCCGCCTTACCGTTCGCGCGCAGTGATCGATCCGCGTGGCGTGCTTGAGGAATTCGACCTGACCTTGCCGGCGACGACGACAATCCGGGTGTGGGATTCGACCGCCGAGCTGCGCTATCTCGTGGTGCCGATGCGTCCCAGGGGTACGGAGGGCTGGGATGAGGCACGGCTCGCCGATCTGGTGAAGCGCGATGCCATGATCGGCACGGCGTTGGCGCGGGAGCCGGCATGAACGGGCCGCAGGATCTCGGCGGCCAGATGGGTTTCGGGCCAGTGGCGCCCGAACTGGACGAACCCTATTTCCATGCCGATTGGGAAAGGCGGGCGCTGGGCGTAACGTTGTGCGCCGGCGCCATGGGCGCCTGGACCATCGACGAGAGTCGGCACGCGCGGGAATCGCTGCATCCAGCGGATTATTATGCCTCCAGCTACTACCAGATATGGATCATGGCTCTGGAGGTGCTGCTCAAACGCCATGGTTTCGTCAGCGACCGCGATCTGGCTACGAGCGACGCAGTCGACCCGGCAGTGACACCCAAACGGGTGCTGAAGGCTAAAGATGTTCCGGCGGTGCTGGCAAAGGGCGGGCGCTGCGACCGGCCTGTCGCCGCGCCGCCGCGGTTCAAGGCAGGCGACCTGGTGCGAACCAAGAACTTTCATCCGACCGGCCACACCAGGCTGCCACGCTATGCTCGCGGCAAACAAGGCGTCGTCGAGGCTGTGCGCGACGGCTTTGTCTTTCCCGACACCAATGCGCACGGCCAGGGCGAAAACCCGCAATGGGTCTATACGGTGGCCTTCAGCGGCGGCGAAATCTGGGGCGAGGGCGCCGACCCGACACTTGTCGTGTCGATCGATGCCTGGGAGAGCTATCTTGAGCCGGCGTGAAACGGGCTCAGTCGCCGCCATGTTGCCCGCCGGTGTCGAGGCGCCGGTCTTCGCCGAGCCGTGGCAAGCAGAGGCCTTCGCCATGACGGTGGCGCTACACGACGGCGGGCTGTTTTCGTGGAGCGAATGGGCGGACGCCCTGTCGGCCGAGGTGAGGCGGCCAGGCGCCGCTCGCGACGGCCACGATTACTACGAGCACTGGCTGGCGGCACTGGAAAAGCTGCTTGCTTCGAAGGGTCTTGCCGCGAAGACCGATATCGATGCGCTCGCCGCTGCCTGGGAACGCGCCGCGCATGCTACGCCGCATGGCAAGCCGATCCTGCTGGAGAACGATCCACAGCGGGCTGGGTGAGCTGTCGTCGCCCGGCGTTGTTCTCTTTACGTTCCTGTTCGTCACTGATAGCCTGACCCTGTTGCAGCGGCGTAATTGCCAGCGATGAAAATTGATGGTGACGGCAGTCACCTTGTCTTTCCCTCGCGAATCCGGTCTGTCGCGCTGATGGAATTCTCTCCTCAACAGGACGAGGCGCTGAAGGCGGTGGCCGGCTGGCTGAAAGCCGGCAAGCCGCAGCTGTTCAGGCTGTTCGGCTATGCCGGCACCGGCAAGACGACGCTGGCGCGCTATTTCGCCGAGCACGTCGACGGCCAGGTGCAGTTCGCCGCCTTTACGGGCAAGGCGGCGCAGGTGCTGCGTTCCAAGGGCGCGGTCAATGCCCGCACCATCCATTCGCTGATCTACCGGCCGAAAGGCGAGGAATCGGTAGCGGACGAGGTGACCGGCAAGACATCGATGTCGCCGACATTTTCGCTCAATCGGCAGAGCCCGATCTCGCGGGCCAAGCTCGTCGTCATCGACGAATGCTCGATGGTCGACGAGCAACTTGGCCGTGACCTGATGAGCTTCGGCACGCCGATCCTGGTGCTCGGCGATCCCGGCCAGTTGCCGCCAATCTCCGGCGGCGGCTTCTTCACCGACCATGAGCCGGACATTCTGCTCACCGAAATCCATCGCCAGGCACGTGACAACCCGATCATCCGGCTGGCGCTTGACGTGCGCGAGGGCCGCGAGTTCATGCGCGGCGACTATGGCGCGGCGCAAGTGATCGGCAAGGAAGACGTCACCCAGGAACTGGTGCTGAAGGCGGACCAGGTGCTGGTCGGTACCAACCGTACGCGCCGCCGTTATAACCAGCGGCTGCGCGAGCTGAAGGGGTTCAACGCCGATTATCCGCAAGCCGGCGACAAGCTGGTCTGCCTGCGCAACGATCCGGCCAAGGGACTGCTCAACGGCTCGCTGTGGAAGGTGATGACCTCGTCGCGCGAGACGGTCAAGCCCGGCATCAATCTGCTGGTTTCGCCGGAGGAAGACGACCCGGATCGCGGCGTCGCCAAGATCAAGCTGCTCAAGGCGGCGTTCGAAGACCCGGACGCCGACATTCCCTGGCAGCAGAAGAAGCGCTTCGATGATTTCGACTATGGCTATGCGCTGACCGTGCACAAGGCGCAGGGATCGCAGTGGAACGAGATCGTGCTTTTCGACGAAAGCTGGGCGTTCAAGGAAACCCGGCAGCGTTGGCTCTACACCGCCATCACGCGCGCGGCCGAACGGCTGACGATCGTCCGATAGGGCGGTCGTATCAGCGCTGGGCGATCGGGTTGGCGCCAAGCCATTCCCAGGCAGCGGCTTCGTCCTTGGCCCCGAAATGCCGGAGTTCGATAGGCAAAGAGGCGGGCAAAAAGGCTCTTGCCTCCGCTATCCAGTTCGGCTCACCGACCGCCGCGCAGCGGCCGATATGCTCCACCGCATGAGCAATACCCTGTTCGATCGTCTCGTCCGATACATCGGTCCAGTCGACACCCTCATGATCGATCAGGCGCACCAGCACGTCGATTTTCGGGTGCAGCGCGTAGGCTGCCTCCAGCAATCCGAACAGGTTTTCGGCGTCGGCCGCTGCGACATGGCCGACGACATCGATGGCGAAGAGGTCTTCGCGATCGGTATCGATGCGGCGGATCGCCGGGACGGCATCGAGAAAATTCAACAGGGAACTCCTTGCGCTCGATTTTCTTCGTTCCCTTGGAACACCTGAAACCCTCTGTCTGTTCCCCTTAAAGACGGTATAGATGCGCGCCGAGATCAGCCTGGAACCGTGCAAATGCCTGCAAAGCTTTCCGTCAACCTCAACGCCATCGCCATGCTGCGCAACCGGCGGGACCTGCCGTGGCCAAGCGTGACAGGCCTCGGGCGCATCGCCCTTGCCGCCGGCGCGCATGGGCTGACGGTGCACCCGCGACCCGACGAGCGGCACACCAGGCATTCCGATCTGCCTGAGATCAGAGCGCTGATCGACGACGAGTTCCCGAATGCGGAATTCAACATCGAGGGCTATCCGACCGAGGATTTCCTGGCGCTTGTGGAAAAGCATCAGCCCGAGCAGGTGACGCTGGTGCCCGACGACCCGGCGCAGGCGACCTCCGACCATGGCTGGAACTTCGCCGCCGAGGCTGCGTTCCTGACACCGGTCGTCAAGCGCCTGAAGAAGGGAGGCTTTCGCGTATCGCTGTTTTCCGATCCGGATCCCGCTGGCGTGAAAGCCGCTCGCGACACCGGCGCCGACCGGATCGAACTCTATACAGGTCCATATGGCAGCTATCATTCCGATTCGGCAAAAGCGGCGAGGGAATTGGAGAAATTGGGAAAGACTGCGGATGCCGCACTTGCTGCAGGGCTCCAGGTCAATGCCGGGCACGATCTTGTGGTGAGCAATTTGCCGGCACTGGCCAGGCGCATCCCGGCATTGGCCGAAGTGTCGATCGGACATGGGTTGACAGCCGATGCGTTGGAGTATGGCATGGCCGCAACGGTCAGGCGGTTTCTGAAGGCTTGTGGCTGGTAGAGAGAGGCGAGCCGATAAGCCATGCGTTCCCGGCATGGCAGCGCATCCTTTCCATCCCGCAGTATAGAGCACCGCACGTCTATGGGAGTGTCGTCCATGGCCCTTGCCCACGCTGGTAGCGAGGCAGAACCCATCGAACAATCCAGCCACTCCAAGGCCGAGCAGCACAGCACCAGAGTTTTGATGCTGGGCGCGTTGGGCGTGGTTTACGGCGATATCGGCACGAGCCCAATCTACGCGTTTCGGGAAGCGCTGCACGCATCGTCGGGACCGGTAGCGCGCAATGACGTCCTTGGCGTGCTGTCGCTTATCGTCTGGGCGCTGACGATCATCGTCACGATAAAGTACGTCGCTTTCGTGCTCAGAGCCGACAACAAGGGTGAGGGCGGCACGCTGTCGCTGATGGCGCTTGCGCGCAACGCTTATCCAAAGGGAGCCCGGTTCATTCTGGGGATCGGACTTTGCGGCGCGGCGCTTTTTTTCGGCGACGCCATCATAACGCCGGCCATCTCCGTGCTTTCGGCGGTTGAAGGGCTGGAAGTGGTGACCCCGACGCTGGAGACCTTTGTGGTTCCGATCACGCTGATCATCCTTGCAATGCTTTTTGCCGTGCAACGCTTTGGCACCAGCAGGGTGGCGGCCGTGTTCGGGCCGGTGACGGCAACGTGGTTCCTGGCCATCGGCGCCGCCGGGGTCTATCATCTGCTGGACGACCCGTCGGTCCTGCTGGCGATCAATCCCTATTACGCCGTCGCTTATCTGGCCAATACGCCCACCGGCGCCTTCGTCACGGTCGGGGCGGTGTTCCTGGCGGTCACCGGGGCCGAGGCCCTCTATGTCGATCTCGGTCATTTCGGGCGCAGGCCGATCGTGCTGGCATGGTTCTCCGTCGTGTTCCCTTGTTTGCTCCTCAACTATTTCGGACAAGGCGCGTTCGTTCTGGCCAACGGCGGCAAACCCACCAATCCATTCTTTCAGATGCTGCCCGATTGGGCCCTGATGCCCATGGTTGGCCTTGCGACGGCAGCGACGGTGATCGCCAGCCAGGCGGTGATCTCCGGAGCTTTCTCGCTGACCCGTCAGGCGGTGCAGCTCAATCTGCTGCCGCGCATCGAGGTGCAGCATACTTCCGAGATGCAATCCGGCCAGATCTACATGCCGCGGGTCAATCTGGTGGTCGCGCTGGGCGTGATGTTGCTGGTGGTCGGCTTTGGCAGTTCGAGTTCGCTGGCTTCCGCCTATGGCATTTCGGTGACTGGCGAAATGCTTATGACAACCATCCTGCTGTTTGTGGTGATGCGGTTCCGGTGGAAATGGCAGCTTGCACTGGCAGCCGCGCTCACACTGCTGTTTGGCACGATCGATACCGGATTTTTCCTCGCAAACGTCGTCAAGATCCTCGAAGGCGGGTGGGTGTCGATCACGGTCGCTTGCGGCATGGGGTTGATCATGTCCACATGGATCCGCGGCACCCGCTATTTGTTCGACAAGACGCGCCGGAACGAGATCCCGCTGGATTTCCTTGCCGGCAATCTGCTGAAGAAGAAGCCGTATCTGGTGTCGGGCACCGCGGTGTTCCTGACCAGCGATCCGCTGAGCGCGCCGACCGCGCTGATGCACAGCCTGAAGCACTACAAGGTGCTGCACGAGCAGAACGTCATCCTTTCGGTGGTGACGGCACCGCAGCCGGTTGTGCCCGACAGCGAGCGCGTCAAGATGGAGACGGTCAACGAGCTGTTCATGCGGGTGACGCTGACCTTCGGCTACATGGAACAGCCCAATATCCCGCGTGCGCTGGCGATCTGCCGCAAGCAGGGTTGGAAGTTCGACATCATGACGACATCCTTCTTCCTGTCGCGCCGTTCGCTCAAGGCCTCGCCCAATTCCGGCATGCCGGTCTGGCAGGACAAGCTGTTCATCGGGTTGGCGCGCACGGCGGCCGACGCAACGGAGTATTTTCAGATCCCGACCGGACGTGTGGTTGAGATCGGGACGCAGGTGGCTATTTAAAAACGTGTCCGTTGCGACATTCCAGGTAGTCTGCCGATGGGACTGAGTCTGCCAAGTCTGGAGGACTCGCAATATCGGGACGGAGCCATTACGTGACGGCACTTGATATTGCAGTGCAGCAAGCGTAGAGCACCGCCCGCTTACCGGAGTGTCGTCCATGGCCCTTACCAATGCTGGTAACGAGGCAGAACCTCTCGAACAATCGAGCCATTCTGAGGTCGAGCAGCACAGCACCAAGGTGCTGATGCTGGGCGCGCTCGGCGTGGTTTACGGCGATATCGGGACCAGCCCGATCTATGCATTTCGCGAGGCGTTGCATGCATCGGCCGGTGGCAACGTCGCCAACCGTGGCGACATCCTCGGCGTACTCTCGCTGATCATCTGGTCGCTGACGATCACCGTCACCATCAAATACATCATGTTCGTGCTTCGTGCCGACAATCGAGGCGAGGGCGGGGTGCTGTCGCTGATGGCGCTGGCGCGCAACAGTTTCCCCACGCGCTCGGCGGTGATCCTCGGCATCGGCATCGTCGGCGCGGCGCTTTTTTTCGGCGACGCAGTCATTACGCCGGCGATCTCGGTGCTATCCGCGGTCGAAGGTATGAATGTCGTCACGCCGACCTTCCAGCCCTATGTGGTGCCGCTGACACTAGCCATCCTGGCGATCCTGTTTGCGGTACAGCGATTCGGCACCGGCGGCGTAGGTTTGGTGTTCGGGCCAGTCACGGCGCTGTGGTTCCTGGCCATCGGCCTTTCCGGCATTAACCACATCATCGCCGATCCGGAAATCCTGCTGGCGATCAGCCCGCATTACATCGTGTCGTTCCTGGTCAACTCGCCCGATGTCGCCTTCGTCACAGTTGGTGCGGTCTTCCTCGCCGTCACCGGCGCCGAGGCGCTCTATGCCGATCTCGGCCATTTCGGCCGCAAGCCGATCGTGCTCGCCTGGCTGGCAATCGTGTTCCCTTGTCTGTTGCTCAATTATGTCGGGCAAGGCGCCTTCGTGCTGGCAAATGGCGGCGTTGTCGGTCATCCCTTCTTCGAGATGAACCAGGGCTGGACGCTTATTCCGATGGTCGTGCTGGCGACGGCGGCGACCGTCATCGCCAGTCAGGCGGTGATCTCCGGCGCTTTCTCGCTGACCAGGCAGGCGGTGCAGCTCAATATGCTGCCGCGTTTCGTCATCCAGCACACGTCGGAAAAACAGTCGGGCCAGATCTATCTGCCGCGCATCAACCTGATGCTGGCGCTGGTGGTGATGCTGCTGGTGGTCGGCTTCGGCGAATCCAGCCGCCTGGCCTCGGCCTACGGTATTTCGGTGACCGGCAACATGCTGGTGACGAACATACTGCTTTTTGTTGTGATGACGCGCATCTGGAAATGGCCGCTCGGCGTCGCGGTCGCCTTGATGGCGGTGTTCGCCTTCGTCGATACCGGCTTCTTTGCAGCCAATATAGTCAAGGTGTTTGAAGGGGGCTGGTCCTCGCTTGCCATTGCCGCAGTTATTGTGCTGACCATGTGGACCTGGATCCGCGGCACCCGCTATTTGTTCGAAAAGACCCGGCGGAACGAGATCCCGCTCGATTTCCTTGCCGGCAATCTGCTGAAGAAGAAGCCGCATCTGGTGTCAGGCACCGCAGTGTTCCTGACCAGCGATCCGCTGAGCGCGCCGACCGCGCTGATGCACAGCCTGAAGCACTACAAGGTGCTGCACGAGCAAAACGTCATCCTGTCGGTGGTGACGGCACCGCAGCCGGTCGTGCCCGACAGCGAACGCGTCAAGATGGAAACGGTCAACGAGCTGTTCATGCGGGTGACGCTGACCTTCGGCTACATGGAGCAGCCCAACATCCCGCGCGCGCTGGCGATCTGCCGCAAGCAGGGCTGGAAGTTCGACATCATGACGACCTCCTTCTTCCTGTCGCGGCGCTCACTCAAGGCCTCGCCCAATTCCGGCATGCCGGTCTGGCAGGACAAGCTGTTCATCGGGTTGGCGCGCACGGCGGCCGATGCGACGGAATATTTCCAGATCCCGACCGGACGCGTGGTCGAGATCGGGACGCAGGTGGCTATCTAGACAAATGGCCGCGCCCTTCGAAGGGCACGGCCATTGTGAGGCTCAGCTCACCAGAGCCGCCTTGTTTGCTTCAAGAAATTGCTTCAGCGGCTGCGGCTTCCTGCCGGACAGCGTCTCGACCGCGTCGGTCACCATGCTGATGCGGCCGGAGCGGGTGTTGGTGTCGAAGGAAACGATGACGGGAGCGAAAGCCTCGGGAACGCCGGCTGCCTTCAATCCCTCGGTCAGCGCTTCATCCGAAAGCTGGACAACTTCGATCGGCTTACCGGTGACCTCGGTCACGAGGGCTGCAATCTCGGCCATCGTGTGGGCCTTGGGGCCGGTCAGCGTGTATGTCGTGCTTTCGGTTGCGCTCGAAGCGAGGCCGGCGGCGATCGCGGCAGCCATATCGTCGCGCGCGCCATGGGCAATGCGGCCGTCTCCAGCGGACGTGTACCACTGCCCCGAGGCGATGGCGTGCGGCAGCGCCATAAACAGGTTCTCCTGATACCAGCCGTTGCGGAAGATGGTGTAGGGGATACCGCTCGCTTTGATCGCCTGCTCGGTGCCGTGGTGATCGGGCGCAAACAGCACCGGCGATCCTGGCTCCGGATTGGGCATCGACGTGTAGAGCAGATGCGAAACGCCGGCGCTTTTTGCGGCGGCGACCGCGGTCTCATGTTGCTTCAGGCGCTTGCCCGGAAGGGCGAGCTCGTTTGTCGAAATGATCAGAACCCTGTCGGCGCCGGTAAATGCACTGGCCAACGATGCGGTGTCGTCGAAGTCGGCCGCCCTGATGGTGACGCCTCGGGCTGCCAGATCGGCCAGATTTTCCGGATTGCGGGTAGCGGCGATGATGCGCTGAGGGGAGACCTTGAGCGTTTCAAGCAGATGATTGATGACGCCGCGGCCAAGCTGGCCGGAGGCGCCGGTGACAAGAAGGGTGTCGGTCATGAAAGGTCCTGACGTTGCGCCGGAGCGGCGGGTTCATATGTTAGTCTCAAAAAGAGACCAGCACTAAAATAGGAATTGACCCATCCTCGTAAAGAAGGCAGTTTTGCGGGAGGTAGGCACACCCAGGGAACCAGCCATGGACGGCAAGATCGTCAATCTGAGATCGAAGCTCGAGATCTATAAAGCAGGCAGCGGTGGCGGAAACCTTGCGGATTGCCCGGTTCGCGACGTGATCCAGGGCATAAGCAATAAATGGAGTTCGCTGCTGATGGAGGCCTTGGCCGAGAAGCCGTACCGCTTTGGCGAGTTGCGGCGCCTCGTGCCCGATATTTCACAGCGCATGCTCACCCAGACGCTGCACGATCTGCAGCGCGACGGCTATGTGCATCGCCAGGTGTTTCCGACCAAACCGCCGAGCGTCGAATACAGCCTCACCGATCTCGGGCGCTCGATGTTTGGACCATTGCATCAGCTGATCCAATGGGCCGAGCTCAATCACGGCGCTGTACGCGAGGCGCGGAAGGTTTTCGATGCTGCCGAAGGCTGAGCCTCCAGGCCGAGACGGCGGCTTGATTTAGCGACAGCGCTGAAGGATTGTCTGGCCTGGGTTTGGTCGGGCAAATGGGCAATTCTCTGGATATCGCAATTGCCGGCGCGGCGATCAGTTACGCGCTCATAGGAACGGACCGTATCGATACTGCGCTGGAGACCTGCGTTCGCGACAGGCTGGTGGCGACAGTGGCAAGAATTCCGCCGGAAACGAATATCCTTGCCTCGATGATGGCTGGAAGGGTGGTCGATCTGTTCAGGCGGATCGGGCTTGCGGAAGCGCTGTGGTTGAATCGTTTTGGCGGATGATTTCCGAAAGGTGCGAACCCTTGGCCTGCAAGAATGCATGGAGGCGTTGCGCATAATCGGGAGCGACCGCGTCCTTTACGGATGAGCGTTCGCGCAGTGCCTTGCGCCAGGCCTGGATATGCGGCTTTCCGTCCAGGATGTCGAAATCGCCGATCCGGTCGAAGACGTCGAAATAGCGGAAAATCGGCCCGTAGACCGCGTCGACCAGTGAAAAGCGCTCGCCGGCGAACCATAGCCCAGCCGCGCCGTTCGCCAGTTCCACTTCCAGGCGATCGAACATTGCCGATAGCGCCTCGCTTTCAGCGAACATCGCGGCTTCCGTAGGCGCTGAATAGAAGCGGCCGATGGCATTGAGGATTGCCGAGCCGAATTCGATCCAGGCGCGATGCCGGGCACGGGCATAGGGATCGGTGGGATGCAGCGGATTGGGTTGGGTTTCCTCGAGGAATTCGAGGATGACGAGCGATTCGAAGATCACTGTTTCCTGGCCGTCATGCTCAACGCGGAGCAGCGGCACCTTGCCGAGCGGCGATATCGCCTTGAACCAGGCAGGCTTGTTGGCGAGATCGACGGCGATGCGCTCGAACGGCACGTCCTTTTCGCGAAGTGAAATCGCCGCGCGCTGCACATAGGGACAAAGATGGTGGCTGACGAGGATGAGCTTGTCGGTCATCTCACTCTCCCCAGATATAGTTCAATGCGCCGTCCTCGACGCGGGTGGAGAGGAACATCAGGCGGGAGCCCTTCGGCGCCGGGCCTTCGAGGCGATCACCGTTCGCCATGTCGAACGAGGCGCCGTGCCACTGGCAGACGAGCTTGCCGTCCTTGCAGTCGAGCGGGCCACCGAAATGCAGGCAGACGTTGGCGGCGGCGCGGATACGCTCGCCGCTGCGGTAGACATGGACCTCGCGGCCGAAGAACGGAGCGATCAGGCTACCTGTTTCCGGAATGTCGGCGATCCTGCAGATTTCATGCTTCATTGGAATTGCCTCTGATGATTGATGCGATTGCATCTATATAGATGCATTTGCATCGATCGTCAAGCTTGATGCAATTGCATCTATCGCCTAAGATGCAATCATGACCGGGATTCCTTCACCTCCAGCCATCAAGGCCTGGGCCCGCCTGATGCGGGTTTCGCGCCAGTTGTTGGAACGAGCCGAGGACGCGCTGAAGGACAGTGGCCTGCCGCCGCTTGCCTGGTACGATGTCCTGCATGAGCTTGCCGAGGCGGGCGAGGGCGGATTGCGGCCGTTCCAGCTCACCGAGCGCACCCTGTTTGCGCAGTACAACATCTCCCGGCTGCTGGCGCGGCTCGAAGCTGACGGGCAGGTCGAGAAGCTTCCAGTTGCCGATGACGGCCGCGGGCAAACAGTCCGCGTCACAGACAAGGGACGCGAGACGCGCCGCCGCATGTGGGCTGTCTACGGGCGGTCGATCGCGGAGTTGGTCGGCTCCCGGCTTTCCAATGATGAGCTCGACGCGCTGTCAGCTCTGCTTGGGCGCCTGCGAGATCCGCCCGCCCTGGAGTGACACGCCTTCATGACGAAGATGGCGCCGGTTGGCGAGGTCAGGCACTGCCCAAGAGGAATGCCAATGTCGCCAGAACGCCAAGCCCGATGCGGACCATATGCAGATTGCCCCATTTGACGATCAATCTCCGAGCTTCAGGATTGATGGTGTTAGCGTCCATCGCCTCCAGCAACCTATTTGCCGGCATCATCACCAGCAGCGTCCATGGCCAAGGCAGGATGATCAGCAAGGCGCCGACCAGATAAGCGAGATTGCCGGTCAGCCACCACGCGACGAGGCCCAGAATACAGGCGATGAGGGCGATCGAGGCCTGCATGGCGGCGCCGCGTTTGTAGGAAGGCTGCCATTCCTGCAGCAATGCCTTGTCATCGAGGCGAAGCCGCGCCGGCTGCTCGGCGACGCTGACGTAGATAGCCGCACCCGCGAACACTGCGGCAACGGTCAAGGCAAGCAATCCGGCGAGCATGGTCCGTGTCTCCCGTGATGCCCCCGCATGGAGCACGCTACAGAAATAAGGGCTTGCGCCGGGTCGGGCAATACGCCATAAAGCCGAACCGTAACGTACGGTACGCCATCGCGTTCGTGTCTGAACTGCGGGTGAGTTTGCCTCCTGAGGAAAGACTGTGTTGCACGCTGTGACCGACATCGACACCAGCGAGGCGCTGACGGAGCGACAGAAGGCCGTCCTCGACGCCGCCCTTCGCCTGCTGGTCGAAGAGGGCGATCAGTTGACCATGACCGCCGTGGCGCGGCGGGCGAGCTGCTCTAAGGAGACGCTCTACAAATGGTTCGGCGATCGCGACGGGCTGTTGACGGCAACGGTACAATGGCAGGCGTCCAAGGTGCGGGTAGTGCCGGTCGACCGCAAGGGGCTCGACCTTGCTTCGCTGACGGCGAGCCTCGAACGCTTCGCTTCGGACTGGCTCACGGTAATTTCGAGCGACACCTCGATCGCGCTGAACCGGGTGGCGGTCGGCCATGCTAGTTCGGGGAAGGACGATCTCGGCGCCATCGTGCTGGAAAATGGCCGCTTCGCGCTGGCCAGGCGCCTGACGCCAGTGCTGGCGGCAGGCAAGGAAGCTGGTTTCCTCGAGTTTTCCGACGCTGAGACGGCGTTCCGCACCTTTTTCGGGCTGGTCGCCCGTGACGTGCAGATCCGCTTGCTGCTTGGCGACCGGCTGGAATTGACTGATGCAGCGATCGGCGGCGATGCTGTCCGGGCGACGCAGCAGTTTCTCGCTCTTTACGGGGCAAAAACCGGGCCGCAGGGCCCATAGAGCCGGATGATTTCAGGTCGAATCGACCTGAAATCTGAATCCGGCTCTACACCTAGAGATGGAGCATGATGTCGTCCGAAAACCGCTTCACACTTTTCGGCATCATGCTCTGGTTCAAAACGGGAAGGAAGAAAAATGCGTGTCTATTACGATCGCGATGCCGATCTCAACCTGATCAAGGGCAAGAAGGTCGCCATCATCGGCTATGGCAGCCAGGGCAGGGCGCATGCGCTCAACCTCAAGGATTCCGGCGTCAAGGACATCGCCATCGGCCTCAAGGCCGGCTCGGCGACGGCCAAGAAGGT
Source organism: Mesorhizobium sp. M0119 (assembly GCF_040322615.1). Taxonomy (NCBI): domain Bacteria; kingdom Pseudomonadati; phylum Pseudomonadota; class Alphaproteobacteria; order Hyphomicrobiales; family Phyllobacteriaceae; genus Mesorhizobium; species Mesorhizobium sp. M0119. The sequence continues at coordinate 65,310 of NZ_JAMYTU010000015.1, read as the reverse complement.
CGAGGCCGACGGGCTCAAGGTGATGAGCGTAGCCGATGCCGCCAAGTGGGCCGACCTGATGATGATGGCCACGCCCGATGAGCTGCAGGCCGACATCTACAAATCCGAGATCGCGCCGAACATCCGCGATGGCGCGGCGATCGCCTTCGCCCACGGCCTCAACGTGCATTTTGGCCTGATCGAGCCTAAAGCTTCGGTCGACGTCGTGATGATCGCGCCGAAGGGGCCCGGCCATACGGTGCGCGGCGAATACCAGAAGGGCGGCGGCGTGCCGTGCCTGGTCGCGGTCAACCAGGACGCTTCGGGCAATGCGCTCGATTTGGCGCTCTCCTATGCCTGCGGTGTCGGCGGCGGCCGTTCCGGCATTATCGAGACCAATTTCCGCGAGGAATGCGAGACCGACCTGTTCGGCGAGCAGGTGGTGCTGTGCGGCGGTCTGGTCGAGTTGATCCGCGCCGGCTTCGAGACGCTGGTGGAAGCCGGCTACGCGCCGGAAATGGCCTATTTCGAGTGCCTGCACGAGGTCAAATTGATCGTCGACCTGATCTACGAAGGCGGCATCGCCAACATGAACTATTCGATCTCGAACACCGCCGAATGGGGCGAATACGTCTCGGGCCCGCGCATCATCACCGCCGACACCAAGGCCGAGATGAAGCGCGTGCTGAAGGATATCCAGACCGGCAAGTTCACCTCGGAATGGATGCAGGAATATCGCGCCGGCATGTCGCGCTTCAAGGGCATCCGCCGCAACAACGACAGTCACCAGATCGAGGAAGTCGGCGCCAAGCTGCGTGCGATGATGCCGTGGATCTCCAAGAACAAGCTGGTCGACAAGGCCAAGAACTGAAGGAAATCCACGTTCGTTTCGTTACGCGTCCTCGGGCTTCGCCCTCCGGGCGCGTGGGAATTTCCAAGAACAAGGCTGGTCGACAAGGCCAAGAACTGATCGCAATTTCATTGCCGATCAAGAAAGGCCGGTGGAGCGATCCGCCGGCCTTTGCATCAAGATTGTGTGGTTTCCAGGCTTCTGGACAGGCGCACTCTCCGCATCACCGTGATATGCCTGTGCGGGGCATGGCACCAAAGTGACAAGGGGGGTGAGCGTTGGAACTCAAATTTCTGTTGATCGGGTTTGCCTGCGCGGTTGCCGGCATGCTCTCCCTCGTCACCTTGCTGAAGTGGTGGGAGGTGAGGGCGGTCAGCCGCTGGTCTCCGACGCCGGGAAAGATCATCTCGTCGCGGGTCGAGGCTCGCGAGGTGACCAGTTCGGGGTCCGGTTCGGACAGCAGAGGGTCGACCGAAATCCGCAACTTCCCGGCAATCACCTTCGAATATAAGGTGAACGGCAAGACATTTCGCAGTTCGCACTACAGCGTGCAGGAGAACCTTGGAAACTTTGCGGTGGCGGAAACCCTTGCGAAATTTCCAAACGGGGCCGGCATAACCGTCTTCTACAATCCGGCCGATCCAGCCAAGGCCGTGATCGAACGCACCATGCCCGACGGCTCCTTCAAGTTCATGGTCCAGCTTTCGGCCGGGCTGGTGGTCGGCGCGCTTGTATTGGTCTTCTCCGTCGGCGGCCTCCTCGAAGCGATCCGGCCGTTTTTGCCCAAGCCGCAGAACCTCGGCGCCGCTGCCCTGCTGCTTTTCATGGGATTGTTTGTCCTGCGCATGGGCTTGCCCAGAAGTCACTTGCGGAACAGGCGGCCAAATGGCCCATCACGGCAGGACGCATCGACGCCTCGGGCCTGCAGAAATTCGAGACCCGCGACAGGTCCGGAGGCGGCTATCGGCCCTGGCGCGCAGTCTTTAAATCCCGCATCGTCTACAGCTATAGCGTCGCCGGCCAGCGCTACGCCGCCGATCGCATCGCTTTCGGCGCAAACGTGACGGCTTCGCTGCCGAGCCTCGTCAGCGGTCAATCACAACGCTATCTCCAGGGAGATAAGGTCGAGGTCCACTACGATCCCGACAACCCGGTTGCAGCGGTTCTCGAATGCAGGGTGAGCGGGCTTTGGCTCCTGTGGGTCTGCGCCGTTGGCTTCCTTGGTGGAGCCGCGCTGCTTGTCGGGGTGATCTAGTGCTGAAGCTGCCGTCCGAGACGCTGTAGATCCAGAGGAAGGGCACCTGTCTTCAGCATCTGACAAGAACTCCGCTGTCGAAGCCAGGCCAAGTCAATCTCACCGTCGCACCGTCGACAACAATATGGATGACACGGGAGAACGGCTCTTCGGCCGACGGGTTGGATCCGTAGCATTGGCTGGCCCGCGCCACCCAGCCCGTTGGCGTCTTGAGGAACGTTGCGTGTTCGCAGCCGAGAGCAGGGACCGACAGCGCGTCGCGGTACAATGTGTAGACAGTCTGGCGTTGAACATCCGCAACGGCGGTACAGTTCGATCTGTTCCCGGACCACGTGCCCACATACTGTTCCGCGGCGAAGGCGTGGCCGCACGAAAATGCTAGGATCGAAATGAGCATCAGGGGATTTCGCATCATCGATTCTTTCTTTTCGGCGTGGCCCTGGGCCATGCTAAAGCATCGATGCTCAAACTTCACAATGATGCTGCTCCAAGGGACTTAAATGATCATCCGCAAAGCAGCAGCTATTTTTCTGAGCATGCTGAGCCTGTTGCATGCAGCGAACGCAACAGAATGTTCGCTCAGCCATGCGACCTATCGCGAGCCGCGTTCGGGAGCGACGATACAGTTCCGGCCAACCAACAACGAGCCGGCTGCGCTGACGACAGAGGTCTTTTCGCTGATCGTGCCCAACACCGACATTCATCTGCCGTCGGACATCACCTGGACCAATGGCAAGTACTCGTTTCCTGTGGGCACGATCCGGCACACCTGCACCGACGACGATCGCGAGGCGGGTCTCGAGGACGGCACCGGGCTGTGCAGAGTGTGGGATGGGCAGGTCTATGCGTTCAACGCAGGCGGTGCCGAGCAGTTGAGCTCCCGCGAAGCCTCGCCGGCACCGGCAGGGTTGCTGTTGCCTGACTTCGGCGCGATTTTTACCGAATGGCCCGATTTCGCCAAAGCCAATCCCGATGGTTCAGCCTGGGACGCCTTTAGCTTGACGGGTTGTAGCGATGAATAGCAAGAGACTGCCGGCCTGCATCTTCGCCCTGCCGGTCCTTATGGCCATGGCCACCGGCGCTCGTGCCGACCAAAGCAAGCCGTCGCGTCCGCCTGTCGACAAGTGCGCTTGGGAACGGCTGGCGGACAAGGATGTCGGGCTGGCTGCCTGGGTGCAGCGCTGCGATTTCGGTTTTCGCCGGATTCATTTCGAGCTTGGCGGCAATGCGCTTGCCATCAAATACAGCGACGGCGGGCCGGCCGATCCCGTCGTCGAAGTCTTCGATATGCTGCCGGGCGAAGCGGCCGTCGCTGCGTTGCAGCGCATTTTTACCCAGAAGACCGAGAAAGCCATCAGCACACGTTGCGTGCTCATGCCTTTCACCGAAGGGGTCACGCCCGCGGGCACCCTGCGGTATGTCTTCAGTCCCGATGCCGTTTATCTCAGCGAATTGAAGGCCGCCGCCAACCCTGACGAGGTCGGCGAACCGCCTTGCGGCGAATGGGGCGAAGCCCCGGACGGCATTCAGTATTTCGAGGTGCAATCACCCGAACTGCGAAAGCTTCTATTCGTTCGCGTTGGCCAGGATGAGCCTTTGTTTGACGAGCAGACACTCCAAGTCCTGCCGCCCGGATAGCGCCGGGAGATATCAGCCGTAATGCCAACTTGGCTTTGGCTGAGTGCCGGTGAACATCACGCCGATGCGATCCTCGCGGCGCCAGCGGACCACGGCCTCGTAGGCAATGCCGTCGGTCGGAACATAGAGCAGGAACTCATCGGGCACGCGCGCGTCGATCGAGACCTTCAATTCGGCGCCGCCGGCATGCATGTTGCGCAGCGTGCATGTGACCTCGGAATTGGTCATGCCGGTCAGGATCGTCGCGCCCTTCAAGACGCGCTGCCGGCGTTTGTCCCTCTGTTCGTCCTCGGCCATTGCACGCAATCCAGCCATCTTCGCGTCTCGGGCGTTCTGATCGGGAGGATTATTAGACCTGCCTGATAAAAATAGCGTTATCACCAGTGAGACTGGGCGATTTTCGCGATTCCTGGCTGGAAGAAAAAGGCGCCGCGAAGCACGGCGCCGAATGATGCTTGTTGTCGGCCTGCTTACCTATAGGGCGAGTAGCATTGCTGGCGCGGCCCGTAATAGGGCTGGAAGGTGTTGTCCCAGGCGCGGTACGACCGGTAGCGATTGTAACACCATTGGACATGTGCACTGGAAAGCCGCCCTGCGCGATAATAGCGGCGCGGTGGCGGCGCGTCGTAGTAGTTATAGCTGTTGTACAGGCTGCCAAGGCCGAACCCCAGGCCCAAGCCAAGAATCGCGGCGCCCGCACTATCATCATAGTAGCCGCCGCGGTAATGGCGGCGATGGTGGCGCCAGCGCCAGCTGTCGTCCCAGCCGCCATTGTCCCAGTGTCTCGAAAAATGATGGCCGCGGAAATTGTGGGACCGCCATCTCCAATCATTGTCGCCGTGCCATTGCCGAAAGCCACGATTGCGCCAACGCCAGATCTGCCTGTCGTTGCCGCCTGCCCAATCTTCACGAATTTGCACGATGTCGGCGGCATTGCCCGCCACCGGCAGCAGGGGTTTGGGCATCGGCCCGGCAAGCGAGGGGGCCGAGAGGCCGGCTATCAGACCGAGGGACATCAGCCCGGATCTGACGGAAGATAAAAAGAGCGGTTTCATCGCACTCTCCGAAGGTTCAGGCCCCACGCCCAGAATACCCCGGGGAAGGGCCTATTGATGGAACTTTCCATCTGAACGGAAGATGAACAAAAAGGTTCCGTCAACCATGGCGAGCGCGCGATCAATCAGAGCCGCTTGGTTTCTGCGCCCTTGTTTTCGGGCGCGCTTGCGGGCAAAGGTCAAAGCCATGTCGCTGCGCCTTGCCACCTTCAACGTCGAAAACCTGATGAACAGGTTTGATTATTCCGGATACCGCAATCAGCTCAACGAAGATCGCACGCTGGCGCTTTTCGACATCCAGAGCGAGGCCGAATACAAGATGCTCGAGCAGGCGCGGGCCATCGCGCAGTCTGACGACACGCGCCAGTTGACGGCGCTGGCGATCGCGGCCACCCGCGCCGACATTATCTGCATGCAGGAGGTCGACAACATCGAGGCGCTGAGGGCCTTCGAATATGGCTATCTATTCAAGATGGTGGGGCAAGGCTACCGGCAGAAATACACCACCGCCGGCAATGATTCGCGCGGTATCGACGTCGCCCTGATGATGCGCAACGAGACCGCGCAGGGCCAGCCGATCGAATTCGTGCGTATGACCAGCTACGCCTATGTCACGTTCGAGCAATTCGGGCTGCACACGGCGGAATTGGCAGCGCTTGGTCACCAGGCCAATGAACGCATCTTCCGGCGCGACTGCCTGGAAGTCGATCTGACCGTCGCAGGCGCGCCGTTGACGCTCTATCTCGTGCATTTCAAGTCGATGGGCTCGCCCCGTAACGGCCTCGACGGCCGCGAGGCGACAATGCCGCTGCGCATCGCCGAGGCGCAAGCGGTGCGCCGGATCATCGAGGAGCGTTTCGGCAAGGACCATGCCGCCGACAAGCGCTGGGCAATCTGCGGCGACATGAACGACTACCGGCAGCGCGTGAAGATTACCGGCGATGTCGTCGACGGCTATCGCTTCGAGGTCATCGACGAAACCCGGTCCTGCATCGACGTGCTCACTGCCGGCGGCTTTTGCGAAAACGCGGTCGAGCGGCGGCCGGAAATGGATCGCTGGACTTTCTATCACACGCGCGGACCGGAAGAGCGGCATCTCTGCCAGCTCGACTACATCCTTCTGTCGAGGGCGCTAGCCAGGCAGAACGCCACCGCCGTTCCCGATATAATCCGCAACGGCCAGCCCTGGCGGACTATTTTTCCGGCAGGTCAGGAGGTCGAGCGCTTTCCACGCGCCGGATGGGACCGGCCCAAGGCATCCGACCATTGCCCCGTAGCAATTGCCCTCGACATGGCGTGAGACAGGCGTGAGTTTCGACCTGCCGCGCAACGTCATCCTGCCGGTCGATGCCATCGACGTCAGGCTTGATCCCGGCCCGCATCCGTTCGAGCGCGATAATGCCGAGGCGATCGCCGCAAACTGGCGGCGTGAGACCGCAGCCAAGCCGGCGCTTTTCGACGGCACCGTGGTGCTGCTTTCCGCTCTCAGCTATCGCGACAATCGCCTCGTCGGCCGCTGCCATGCGGTGCGTTATTCGACCTTCATGCTTTGGCGCGGCAATCGACAGGTGGCCGGGGCCGAGCACGCCTATGCCCATGCCATGCTGGTCGCCGACGACAATGCGCTGGTGGCGATCCGCATGGCGCCGCATACGGTCAATGCCGGGCGCATCTACTTCGCCGCCGGTTCCTTCGAGCCAACCGATTTCCGCGACGGCCTTGTCGACGTCGACTTCAACATGATCCGCGAGGTGCGGGAGGAGACCGGCCTCGACCTATCAGGCGCGACACGCGGCAAGCGCCATTACGCCCTGTCGACGGCAAGCGGCACGGTGATCTTTCGCCGCTACCGCGAGACGGCCTCCGCCGACGACCTGGCACAGCGGATCAGCTCTTTCGTCGCGGCCGAGTCAGAGCCTGAAATCGAAGGCCCCGTCATCATCCGCAATGCAGCCGACCTGCCGGACGGGATGATGCCGCATATGAGACCGCTGATCGAATGGCACTTTGCGGGCAAGGATTCCGACTCTAACGTCGCAACCTGCCTTCAATAGCCTTGCGGTCGCTACGGGCAGCGACGAAATACAACAGCACGCCGAGACCCAGGAGCGCCCCCATCGCCGTTCCCATCATCTGCCCAATTACCTGCTGGAAGTCAGCGGTGACGCGATCGGGATTATCCATTCCATAACGGATCAAATTCCACCAAAGCCCTGCCAAGGTGGATTCGACGATCACCATCGCCAGAGCCAGTCGCCCTTTCTTGCTCATCCATTGTTCCCCCCTTAGTCCCCAACAGCATTGTTATCATTGCAGATTGTGCTGCGACAAGGGCAGATTGCATAAAAAATTGGCAGCGTCTGGAGCGATACTTGCTGCAACACCTACTCATGTCTCAGCGCGTCGATGGGGTTGAGCCGCGCGCCGCGCAGCGCCGGGAAGAAGCCGAATACCATGCCGATCAGCGCAGAAAAGCCGACCGCAAGCAGGATGACCGCCGGGCTTGGCGCAAACGGGATCGTCAGCGTTAGCGAGGCGAGGCCGGCCAGTGCAAGGCCGATCAGGATGCCGATGATGCCGCCAAGCAGCGACAGCACTGTCGCCTCGACCAGGAACTGGATGAGGATGTGCTTTTCGTGGGCGCCGATGGCGAGCCTGATGCCGATCTCGCGCGTGCGCTCGGTTACCGACACCAGCATGATGTTCATGATGCCGATGCCGCCGACGAGCAGGCTGACTCCGGCGACGGCGCCGAGCATGCCGGTCATGGTCGTGGTCGCGCTGGCCATGGCATCGGCGATCTGGGTCATGTCGCGGATCGAGAAATCATCGTCACGGTCGGGCGTGATGCGGCGTGTGTCGCGCAAAATGTCCTCAACGCGCTGCTGCAGCACCGTGGTTGGCGTACGGTCGTCGGCGGCGACATAGATCGACTCGATGTCGCGGTTGCCGGCAATGCGACGCTGATAGGCTGCGAGCGGCATCAGCACGACATTGTCCTGGTCCTGGCCAAAGCCGGTGTAGCCCTTCGGTTCGAGCAAGCCGATGACGTTGCAGGAGGTGCGGTTGACGCGGATGATCTCGCCTTCGGGGTCGCCGGCGCCGAAGAACTGCTGGCGCACCGTCTCGCCGATGAGGCAGACGCCAGTGCCCGAGCGGGTTTCCGAATCGCTGAACGGGCGGCCCGAAACCAGCTTCCAGTCGCGGGCATCGAGATAGGCGCTGTCGGTGCCGGTCACGCCCGAGGTCAGGCTTTCGGTGCCGAAAATGACGCGTACCTGCTTTTGCGAGGCCGGCGAGATGGCGCGCGCGCCATCCAGATGCGCGACAAGCGCTGCGAGGTCCTTGTCGCCCAGCGGTCGGATGACCTGATCGAGCCCTCCAGGTCCGCCAGGCCCGGCAGGGCGGCCGGAACGGATGACAAGCAGGTTGCTGCCGAGCTTGGAAATATCGGACTTGACCTTCTCGGTGGTGCCCGAGCCGATGGTCAGCATGGCGATGACGGCGGCGACGCCGATGACGATGCCGAGCAGCGTCAGGAACGAGCGCAGCACGTTGCGGCGGATGGAGCGGAGCGAGAGGCGAACGGTTTCCCAGATCATGGCTAGGCCATCTCGAGACTGGCTGTGTCCGAGGCGACATGGCCATCGAGGAAACGGATCGTGCGCTGCGCATAGCCGGCGACATCGGCTTCGTGCGTGACCATGGCGATGGTCAGGCCGAGCTCGCCGTTCAGCTGCGTCAGGAGCTCCATGATCTCGTGCGTGCGGGCGGTGTCGAGATTGCCGGTCGGCTCGTCGGCAACGAGCAGCGTCGGCCTGGTGACGATGGCGCGGGCGATCGCCACGCGCTGCTGCTGGCCGCCGGACAGCTCGGCCGGCGTATGATGCTCGCGGCCGACAAGGCCGACCTCGGCAAGTGCCTGCATGGCAAGGCCGCGGCGCTCGCGGGCACCAACGCCGCGATAGATCAGCGGCAGTTCGACATTCTCGGCCGCCGTGGTGCGCGGCAAGAGATTATAGCCCTGGAACACGAAGCCGACATAGAGGTTGCGCAGCTGAGCGCGGCGGTTGCGGTCGAGACGGCCGGCGTCGATGCCTTCGAAGCTGTAGGTCCCGGCCGTCGGCGTGTCGAGGCAGCCAATGATGTTCATGGCCGTCGATTTGCCCGAACCGGACGGGCCCATGATGGCGACGAATTCGCCGCGTCTGATGGCAAGGTCGACGCCGGCCAGCGCATGCACCCGGGCTTCGCCCTGGCCATAGCTTTTCCAGACCTTGTCGAAGCCGATGAGGGTCGCGCCCGATGCCACGATCAGCTCCGCTGCTGCGAGGCGGCAATGACTTGCGCACCTTCCTCCAGGCCGGAGACGATCTCGGTCAGTTCGCCATCTGTCGAGCCGACCCTGACGTTGACCGGATGCGGCCGCCCATTCTCCAGCACGTAGAGCGTGCGCGAGCCGTCGGTGGGCTTCGCCGCCGCCTGGCGCTGGCGGTTGCCACCGGGGCGTCCCATGCGGCCGGTGAACAGGTCGGTGAGGCTCCAGCCGCGCTCCGCCGTCTGCGCCGGCCGGTAGCGGAAGGCGATGGACGGCACGGTGAGCACGTTTTTGGCCTGCTTGGTGACGACCGAGACGGTGGCGGTCATACCGGGCCGCAACAGAAGCTCGCTGTTGTCGACATCCAGCCTTGCATCGTAAGTGACGACGCCGTCGGTGGTGACCGAAGCGTAGGAAATATCGCGGATTTCGGCGTCGAACGGCCGTTCCGGGAAGGCATCGACGGTGAAGCGCGCATGCTGGCCGGGCCTGACGGCGCCGATGTCGGCCTCGTCGACCGCAGCTTTCAGCTCCATGTTCTTCAGATCGGCGGCGATGACGAACAGCACCGGCGCCTGCAGCGAGGAGGCGACCGTCTGGCCGGGATCGACCGAGCGCGTCAATATGATGCCGTCGATCGGAGCGTAGATGGTGCTCTTGGCAAGATCCGTCTGCTGCGCCTTGAGATCGGCATTGGCCATAGCGAGGTTGGCTTTCGCGATATCGAGCGCTGCCTTCGAGCGGTCGCGCGTGGCGGTTGTCGCTTCAAGCGACTGGTCCGTCGCCATGCCGCGCTTGGTCAGTTGTGCCGCGCGCACCAGCACCTTTTCGTTTTCGGCCAGGGTCACGGTGGCGTCCTCGACACTCGCCGCCGCTGCCTTGGCGGAGGCCTGGGCACGCTCGATCTGCACCTCCAGCTTGGCGGTGTCGAGCGCGGCCAGCACATCGCCCTTCTTCACCAGCTGGTTCTCGTTGACCGCGACCGAGCGGACGACGCCGGAGAGTTCGCTGGAAATATCGACCTGGGTGAGGGGTTGCAGCGTGCCGGTGGCCGACACCGCGACGGTAAGATCGGCCATGGCGGCCAGTGTCGTGGTATACTCGATCTTGGCGGGCGAGCCCGCATACCACTGGTAGCCGACGACACTCGCGGCGACGGCAAGCAGTGCGAACACTGCGTAAAGCCAACCGCGACGGCGTTTTGTCTTCAGGCCCTGGTGGTCAAGCCCGAGCGCCGTCTCGATGGCGGAAGCGGATTCCGTCTTTGGCAGATTGACAATCTGGTCCACGCCGGACCCCTATGTTCAGTGATATCCCATCAGTGCACAAATCAGGCCTAATGGTTCAAAATTCAAATTAAATTTCGCTCATGTTGGGAATGAGGCAGAGGACTTACTGAGATGCAGCCGCGGAATTACTTGCTTTACGACGTATTCACCGCCAACCGGCTGGCCGGCAATCCGCTGGCCGTGGTGCTCGACTGTGACGGGCTGGACGTTGCGGCGATGCAGGCGGTGGCGCGCGAGTTCAACCTGTCCGAAACCGTCTTCGTGCTGCCGCCGGACAATCCGAAGCACCGGGCCCGCATCCGTATCTTCACGCCCGACTATGAAATGCCGTTCGCCGGCCACCCAACCGTCGGCTCGGCGATAGCGCTCGCCGAATTGGCGGGAGAGGCCGCCGGCATCTTCGTGCTGGAGGAGAATATCGGCCCGGTGCGCTGCGCTGTCAGCAAGCACGATGGTTCGACCTTTGCCGAGTTCGACCTGGCGAAACTGCCGGCGCAGCTGGAATTGTCGGCCGATCCCGAGGCGATCGGCGCCGCACTTGGCCTCGGACCGCACGAGATCGGCTTCGAGAACCACCGCGTTTCATTCTGGTCGGCTGGAGTGCCTTACGTGACCATCCCCGTCGCCAATCTGGAGGCGGCTGCCCGGATCAGGCTGGATAACCAGGCGTGGTCGGAGCTCGCACCACGCAAAAGCGAATGGGCCTTCGCCAGCCCCTACATCTATTGCCGCGAGACGGTGCACCACGACAGTGCCTTCCATGTCCGCATGATGGTGCCCGGTAATCCGTCCTACGAAGACCCGGCGACCGGCTCAGCGGCGGCCGCGTTCGCTGGCGCGATCATGCATTTCGACCGCCCGACCGACGGCGTTTCACAACTGTGGATCGAGCAGGGGCTGGAGATGGGCCGGCCGTCGCGCATTCGCCTCGAACTGAATGTCGAAGGTGGCAAACTGACGGCCGCCCGCATCGGCGGCCATGCGATCAAGGTGGCGGAAGGCAGGCTTTTTGTTTGACGGGCGCGGCACTTCGGCAATTTGTCGGGAAATGAATCCCACCGGGCTGGACATGGCGGATGTCGGCGGCTATATGCCCGCCAACGCCGGTTTTGCCGGCCGAGTGGGTGCGTAGCTCAGTTGGTAGAGCAGCTGACTCTTAATCAGCGGGTCCACAGTTCAATCCTGTGCGCACCCACCAAAAATCTCCAGGATTTGGTGGAAAGACCCTACAGCGGGATGTTTTGCGGCCGTCCGGTGGCCGCATTCATTCGAGTGCTATTGGATGGTTGGTCGCAGATAGCTGAGGATCGCCCGCGTTATGGCGAGCACGCCGTCGACGGCTTCGAAGTTTGTCTTGCTTTTGCCAGCGATCCATTCGAGTTCAGGATGCCTGGGCAGTCGAAGTGTATGGAATAGCGCCTCGCCCGAGAGACCGCCCAGTTCAAAGAATGTAGGTTCATCGTCTGCGTAGTAAGGAAAGTGAAAATTCAGCCGGATCGGCCCACCATATCCAAGCTTGAAGGTCATTCTGACTGTAACATTGTGACCAAATCTGTCCTCAAAAATTCCGCAGAAACCAAGGTCCCTGGCATCGTAGTTATGCCATTGCCTCGCCAATCCCAAAGAACTCCATGCCTTAAGGGTATGGGCTTTCAGTTCTTTGCGATTAGGGAAAGTCGTCAATTCTGGAGTTAGATGGGTTGGCGGATCGTAATAGCCGCTTTCTGCTCGCCATTCTTCTGCGGCATTGCGAAGATCTTCAAAAATCTGGACGATTCGCGGATTCGTCGGATTCCCAGAGCGGACTGAAATCCGCCATCGAGAAATCATCTCGCACAGCTCTTCGACCGTATGGCCTGATCGCTCTGCCCAATCTTCTGTGGCCAGTATCCACGGCGAATTGTATTTCAGCCCGGCAAAAGCTCCGCTCTTGCTGTCGAAATCTCCGATAATCCGAGCAAGAATATCGCGAAGCCCCTGTTTGGGGTCTCCGAAAATCTGTGAAGGTTCGTTCATCAATGGAATCCGCGCTTAGGCCCGCATTACTTCTCCGAGACCCCAGCCTCGGCAAAACTTGCCATGCGGGCGTGGCATTCCAGTGCCGAGCGGACGATGTTGACCGCCAGGCAGGCGCCGGAGCCTTCGCCGAGACGCATGCCGAGATCGAGCAAGGGTGGCAGACCGAGCGCCTCCAAGAGGCGGCGGTGGCCGGATTCGGCTGAGACGTGAGCGGCCATGGTGTGGGCAAGGCCGGCGGGATGCAGTCCGGCCAAGGGTGCTGCGGCGGCGGTGCAGACGAAGCCGTCGAGCAATACCGGCACGCCGAGATGGCGCGCTGCCAGCGTTGCGCCCAAGATCGCCGCAAGCTCGCGCCCGCCGAGGGCTGCCGCTACCTTCAGGGGATCGGCCAGCGCCGGGGCGTGGCGCTTCAGGCCGGCCTCGATGGCGACGATCTTGCGCACGAGGCCGGCGTCGTCGACGCCGGTGCCGCGCCCAGTCCATCTTTCCGCGCCACCGCCGAACAGCGCGGTCGAGATGGCTGCCGCCGGCGTGGTGTTGCCGATACCCATTTCGCCGAAACAGACTAGGTCGAGATCCCTGCTGATCGCGTCGTAGCCTGCCGAGACGGCGGTGAGGAAGGCCTCGTCGTCCATCGCCGGCTCTTGCGTGAAGTCGCCGGTCGGACGGTCGAGGTCGAGCGGGATGACGTCCAGCTCCGCGTCGGCGATACGGGCAAGCTGGTTGATGGCGGCGCCGCCGCCGGCGAAATTCGCCACCATCTGCACGGTGACTTCCGACGGGAAGGCCGACACGCCTTGCGCGGTAACGCCGTGATTGCCGGCAAAGACGAAGACCTTGACGCGGTCGAGCTTTGGCATGTCGCGGCCCTGCCAGCGCGCCAGCCAGGCGGCTATTGTCTCCAGCCGGCCGAGGCTGCCTTGCGGCTTGGTCAGCGTGTCCTGGCGGCGGGCGACGGCATTGGCGGCGGCATCGCTGCCACTGGGCAGGTCGAGGCAGGCGGCGCGCAGTTCATCGAACGATTTGAAAGGCATGGGGACGAAATCTCCGAAACAGAGTCAGGAAAGGGAAACGGAAGCGACAAGCAGGATTGCGATCTCGCCCAGCTGCTGCAGGGCGCCGACGGTGTCGCCGGTCTGGCCGCCGATCTGGTTGAGGCACAGCGCGCGGAACGCGGTAAATAAAAGCGCAAGCAGGATGAGGGCGAAAACGGCGGCGCCGAACCCAAGCGCTAGCAGCGCGGCCGCACCGAGCACAGCACCGGCTATAGCGGTTTCGGCCGTGACTGTGCCTGCATCAACCGAGAGGCCGTCGGCGCGGGCCGGTGGCAGCAGGTGCATGAAGGCGCCGAGCAGGCCGCGCGAAGCCGCTTGCGCGGCAATGAGGGCCCAAAGGACATGAGCCGGGCCGGCGAATCCAGAGAGCACGCTCCAGCGGATCAGCAGCGAGATGCCGAGCGCGCAGGCGCCGTAGGCACCGATGCGGCTGTCGCGCATGATCTCCAATTTCCGGTCGCGCGTCTTGCCGCCGCCAAAGCCGTCCGTGACGTCCGAAAGCCCGTCTTCATGCAGGCAGCCGGTGGCAAGCAAGATTGCGGCAAGGGTCAATGCCGCAGCAGGACCCTCGGCAAGGCCGAGCCTCGTCCCGACGGCGTACACCAGCGCACCGGCCAGAGCGACGGCGAGACCGGCGACCGGTGCCGCCCAGATCGCAGCGGCAAAGCTGCGGCCACGGAAGTCGGCCCTCGGCAGCGGCAGCCGGGTGAAGAAGACGAGGCAAAGCGCGATGTCTTCGAGAATTTGCTGTTGCGACGCCTTCATGCGCCCCTCGCAATGGCATGGAAGAAGGTGCCGCTGACATTTTCGCGCCAGTAGCCAGAGGCGCCGAGCGGATTGCCTTGTCCGTCGGCGAGGTCGGCCAGCGGCTCGTCATTGCCGGTCGCAATCATCTGCGCGTAGTGGAATTCGTGGCCGCGGATCAGCGTGCCTTGGCTGCCGAGCGGACACCCGGAACGCAGCCGCGCCTCGCGGTAGCCGAGATTCATCTTGCGCTTGGCGAAGCTGGTCGAATGGCCTAGCAGGCCGAGCATCCGATGCGTCTCGCCCGAGGCGTCCTCGAGCGCCTCGCCGAGGACCATGAAGCCGCCGCACTCGCCATGCACCGGACGCGTGGCGGCGAACCTCGCCATGCCGGCCCTGAAATTCGCCGCGGCCGCGAGGCGGCCGGCATGAAGCTCGGGATAGCCGCCGGGCAGCCAACAGACATCGCTATCGTCGCCAGGCGCCTCATCGGCGAGCGGCGAGAACGGAACGATCTCGGCGCCGGCCTTGCGCCAATGCATGGCCACATGCGGATAGAGGAAGGTAAAGGCGGCGTCCTCGGCGAGTGCAATGCGCTGGCCGGGCGGCGGCAGCGCGTCGCAGAAATTGCCTGGCGCGGGTGTGAATGGCGCCGCCAGCGCCATGATGGCGTCGAGGTCGAGCGAGCGCTCGACCATGTCGGCCAGCCGGTCGAGATGCGCCATCAGATTCTCATATTCGCCGGCCTGGACGAGGCCGAGATGGCGCTCGGGCAGGTTGAGCGAGGGATCGCGCAGGATGGCGCCGACGACAGGCAGGCCGAGTGCCTCGATGGCATCGCCGCATAGCCGGCGGTGGCGCTCGCTGCCCAGCCGGTTGAGCACGATCCCCGCCATGCGTACATCCGGATCGTAGGTGGCAAAACCTTTGGCGACGGCCGCTGCCGTGGTCGACTGGCCGGAGACATCGAGCACCAGCAGCACCGGCAGGCCGTAGAGCCGGGCAAGGTCGGCAGCCGAGCCGGTTCGGCCCGGAGCAGCCGGAATGCCGTCGAACAGGCCCATGGCGCTTTCGAGGAAGATAAAATCGGCATCTTCGGTCGCTTCGCCGGCCAGCGCGTTGAGCAGGGCGGGCGGCATTGCCCAGCTGTCGAGATTGACGCCGGACAGGCCCGTGGCTGCGGTGTGGAAGCCGGGATCGATATAATCCGGGCCGGATTTGGCGCCGCGCACTTTCAGGCCGCGCCGGGCGAGCGCGCGCAAGATGCCGATTGTGACGCTGGTCTTGCCCGAGCCCGAGCGTGGCGCGCCGATGATGATGGCGCGGGTCATGGCTCACCCGCCAGCGCCGCGCGCATGCCGACGATGCCGCCGACGACGATCAGCGCCGGCGAGGTCAAGCCGGCTGCCGCCGCTTCCTCGGCAATTGTGGCGAGCGTGGCGACGACGATGCGCTCCTGCGGCGTCGTTGCGGCAACGATGACCGCGGCGGGCGTCGAAGATGGCAGGCCGCCGTCGAGCAGCGAAGCGGCGATCAGCGGCAGGTTGGCCATGCCCATGTAGATGACCACCGGCTGGCCGGTACGGGCGATGGCCGCCCAGTCGAGATCATCATCGGTGCCGGCGGCATGGCCTGTCGCCAGGATCAGCGCCTTGTTGATGCCGCGCATGGTGCCGGGAATGCCGGTCGCGGCCAGTGCGCTGAGGCCGGACGTCAGGCCAGGCAGGATACGGAACGGGATGGTTTCCCCGGCCAGCGCCAGCGCCTCTTCGCCGCCACGCCCGAATATATAGGGGTCGCCGCCCTTCAGTCGGACGACACGCCGGCCCGCGCGCGCCAGCCGGACCAGCAAGGCGGTGATGTCGTCCTGCTTCATCGAGGGCTTGCCACCGCGCTTGCCGGCATAGAACAGTTCCGCGCCCTCGGCGACGGCGACGACTTCCGGCGAGACCAGCGCGTCATAAACCAGCGCGTCGCACTGTCCGAGGGCGGCCAGCACTTCCAGCGTCAGGCAGCCGGGATCGCCGGGGCCGGCGCCGGCCAGCCAGACATGCCCGGGCTCAAGCTGGCGCGGCTTGAAATTCAGCCGGGTGAGCGCCTGCTCGACCGTAGTGTTTCTGGTGCTGCCGCTCACAATCCGTCCCGTCCGCGAAAGCGCCGCTGGTAGTGCGCGTCGTACAGTGAACTTTCGCCAAAGCCCTCCGCTGCCAGCGAGCGGCCGACGAAGATGATTGCCGTGCGTTCCATCGGATCGGCGGCCAGTTGCGCCTCGATGGTGGCCAGTGTGCCGGTCAGCACGCGCTCGTCCGGCCAGGAGGCGCGGAAGACGACCGCAACCGGGCAGTCGGCGCCGTAATGCGGCGTCAGCTCGGCGACGACGCGATCGACGGCATGGATGGCGAGGTGGATGGCGAGCGTGGCGCCGGTGCGGCCGAAGCCGGCCAGCGTTTCGCCGGGCGGCATTTTCGAGGCGCGGCCGGAGATGCGTGTCAGCACCAGGCTTTGCGCGACTTCCGGAATGGTCAGCTCGCGGCGCAGGGCGGCGGCCGCGGCGGCGAAAGACGGCACGCCCGGCGTCAGCGTGTAAGGGATGCCGTGCTTTTCCAGCCGGCGGATCTGCTCGGCAACGGCGCTCCAGACCGAAAGATCGCCGGAATGCAGGCGGGCGACATCATGGCCGGCCGCGTGGGCGGCCAGATATTCGGCCTCGATCTCGTCGAGCGACATCGGCGCCGTATCGATCAACCGCGTTCCGGGCGCGCAGTGCTGCAACAGCTCCGGCGCGACGATCGATCCGGCATAGAGGCAGACAGGACAACTGCTGAGCAGGCGGCTGCCGCGCAAGGTGATCAGGTCGGCAGCACCTGGACCGGCGCCGATGAAATGGACGGTCATGCCGCATCTCCGCTGATGGCGATGGCGCAGGTGACTGCACCGAGCACGGTGCGCGGCCCGAGCAGTTTTGCGCCTTTGCCGGCGGCGGCAAGCGCCGAGGCTTCGGAAACCGACGGCGTGCCGGCATGCTCGTGCGATAGGTCGGAGTGGCTAGTCGTAGACGCAGCTTTGAGTTCGGCCTGCTCGACAACGATTACCGGAAGGCGGAGTTCGCGTCCGGCGGCGAAGATTGCCGCTTCATCCTGCTTGAGAGACGCGGTCGCGAGGGCCGAAAGCGCGGGCAGGGCAAGCCCGTGCGCTTCCAGGGCGGTTTCTACCGCAGCAAGCACGTCGCGCGCGCTGACGCCTTTGCGGCTGCCGATGCCCGCGACCATCATGGCTTGACCCAGCTCCATTGGGTGACCGGCATAGCTGGCCGCCACGCCTGCATTGAACCGACCGGCGAAGCACGGGATACCGCGATGCGGGTGAGCTCGCCGCCGAACGCAGTCTGACGGGAAAGCAGCAGCGCCTCCATCTCCAGCGTCACCGCGTTGGCGACGAGGCGGCCGCCGACAGGTAAGGCATCGAGGGCTCTTTCCAGCACTCCGGCATCGCTGCCGCCGCCGCCGATGAAGATCGCGGCCGGCGTTTCCAGTCCGGCAAGAGCTTGCGGCGCCGAACCTTCGACGACGGCGAGACCGGGAACGCCGCAGGCCGCGGCGTTGCGTTGGATGCGCGCGGCGCGGGCCGGATCGGCCTCAACGGCGATCGCGCGCATGGAACGATGGGCCAGCATCCATTCGATACCGATGGAGCCCGATCCGGCACCGATGTCCCACAGCAGTTCGCCGCGTCTTGGCGCGAGAGCGGACAGGGTGACCGCGCGCACTTCGCGCTTGGTGATCTGGCCGTCATGCTCGAACAAATGATCGGCAAGTCCCGCTGTCAGCGGCAGGATGCGTGCTTGCGAAGTCGATTCAACTTCGATCGCGAGCACGTTGAGGGGATTGATCTTTGCGAGGTCGAAGGTGCCGGCGCTCGCCGAGCGCAGCCGTTCGTTCGGGCCGCCGAGCGCCTCCAGAACGGTCAGCCGCGAAGCGCCGAAGCCGAGCTCGGTCATAAGACGGGCAATCGCTGTTGGCGCATCGCTGTCCGAGGTCAGCGCGAGAATGCGGGTGCAAGGATGCAGCAACGGCCGGATCAGGTCGAGCGAGCGACCATGCAGCGAAATGGTCTCGACGTCCTGCAGCGCCCAGCCCAGGCGTGAGGCGGCCAGTGAGAAGGCCGAGGGTGCGGGGATCACCCGCATATCCTCCGCCGCGACCTTGCGGGCGAGGGTGACGCCGACACCGTGGTAGAAGGGATCGCCAGAGGGCAGCACGCAGACGCGCCTGCCGGAGAGCGCCAGCACGTCGCGCATCTCGGCATCGAAAGGGGTCGGCCAGACGCGGGCTTCGCCTTTGGCGAGCGACGCGACGAGGGCAAGGTGGCGCTTGCCGCCGAAAACGAATTCGGCCTCCGCGATCAACCGCTTGGCCTCGTCGCCGAGACCCGCTACACCGTCCTCGCCGATGCCGATGATCGTGAGCCACTTGGAGGTGAGCTTGACGCCGCGCGGAGCTTCAGCAGGCATGATGACCCACCGCATTCTGATCCTCGGCGGAACCACCGAAGCCCGGCAACTGGCCGGAAAGCTGGCCGCGCGCGCGGATATTTCGGTCATGCTGTCGCTGGCCGGCCGCACCCAAAATCCGGTCGCGCAGGGGGTACCGGTGCGGGTCGGCGGCTTCGGCGGTGCCGGCGGGCTGGCGGCGTATCTCCGCCAGGACCCGATCGACCTGCTGATCGACGCCACGCATCCCTATGCGGCACAAATCTCCGCCAATGCCGCGGAAGCGGCGCGCATGACCGGCGTGCCTATCGTTGCGCTCAGGCGTCCGGGCTGGGATCCAGCC
Organism: Mesorhizobium sp. M0119; assembly: GCF_040322615.1. Lineage (NCBI taxonomy): Bacteria > Pseudomonadati > Pseudomonadota > Alphaproteobacteria > Hyphomicrobiales > Phyllobacteriaceae > Mesorhizobium > Mesorhizobium sp. M0119. The sequence continues at coordinate 46,276 of NZ_JAMYTU010000015.1, read as the reverse complement.
GAAGGTGACCACTGGATGTTGGTCGATAGTGTTGCCAGCGCGGTGACGGCTCTGGGATCGGTGCCGCGCCGCGTGTTCCTGGCGCTCGGGCGGCAGGAGGTCGCTGCCTTCGAGGCCGCTCCCCAGCATCATTATCTCATCCGCAGTGTCGACCCGGTCGAGCCCAGGCTCGCTGTGCCCGACGCGACCTATCTCTTGGCGCGCGGGCCGTTTCATGAGGTCGATGAGCGCGCGCTGCTCGAAAGCCGTGGCATCGATGTCGTTGTTTCCAAAAACAGCGGCGGCGAGGCGACCTACGGCAAGGTCGCGGCGGCGCGAGCGCTGGGAATCAAGGTGGTCATGATCCGCAGGCCGGCGTTGCCGGACGTTATGTCGGCCGAGACCATCGAATCTCTTGCCGCGATGGTCGATCATTTTCTGGTCGGTCATGTTGTTGGGCCCGCTGCCGAACGCGGCGTGTAGACCAGCGCGGCCTTGTCACCCCGCTTGATGATCCTGGTTTCCGGCGAGCCGATGATGATGCAGGTCGCCATGTCGGCCTTCTCGGCATCGGCGTCCGCCAGCAGAAAAACCTCGATGCGCTCGTCCGGACGGCCGGCGGCGCGGCCAAAGATCACCGGCGTGGTGCCGGGTAGGATCGCCGTCAGGCATTCGAAGGCGCGGCCAAGCTGCCAGGGGCGCGCCTTGCTGATCGGATTGTAGAGCGCGATGACGAAGCCGGCGCCGGCTGCCGCCAGGAGCCGCAGCTCGATCAGGTCCCACGGCTTCAGATTGTCGGATAGCGAGATAGCGCAGAAATCATGGCCGAGCGGCGCGCCGATGCGGGCGGCGACCGCAAGCATGGCGGTGATGCCCGGCACGATAGCGATGTCGACCGCGCGCCATTCGACAGGCCCCGCCTCGATCGCCTCGCAGACGGCCGCCGCCATGGCGAAGACGCCGGGATCGCCGCCCGACACGACGGCGACATCGTGGCCTTCCGCAGCCTTCAGCAGCGCGTCCCTGGAGCGCGCGAGTTCCTCGCGATTGTCGGAAGCGACGCGAATCTGGTCGGGACGCAGATCAAGCCGGTCAAGATAAGGCTTGTAGCCGTAGAAGAATTTCGCCTCGGCAACGGCGCGGCTGGCTTCCGGCGTCACCTGGTCGGCGTTGCCTGGCCCCAGGCCGATGACGGTCAGGCGGCCGCTCATGCTTCGGCTCTCAATGCATTTGGCCGGCCCGACCAGCCGGCCACCAGCACGATGGCGAAATAGGGCGCCTGGTCGTCGTTTTTGTCGGCAAGCCGCATCGAGACGCCGCCCGGCATGGTGCCGCGCTCGACATAGATTGCCCGCGCCAGCTTGTCGGTTGCCTCCAGCGCACGCCTGATCTTGGGCAGGTTGCGTCCGACCTTCATGATCACCGCAGCGTCGGTATCGGCGAGGCGACGCGTCAGCTCGAATTCACTCATCGTGCCCGGCAGCACTGTCAGCACATCGTCGCCCTGGACGATCGGCAGGCCGGTCGCCGACCAGCAGCCGGACATGGCGGTGACGCCGGGAATGACCTCGGTCGGAAAGCGGTGCGCCAGCCGGACATGAAGATGCATGTAGGAGCCGTAGAAGAGCGGGTCGCCTTCCGAGAGCACCGCAACCATCCTGCCGGCGCTGAGGTGCTCGGCTACTTTTTCGGCCGACTCTTCGTAGAAATCCGATATCTGTGACCGGTAATCGCTGTGGTCCTTGTCGATTTCGGTCGTCACCGGATAGAGCAGCGGCAACTCAATCAAATCAGGACGAAAATGCGCCCCGACGATGGCGCGCGCATTGCTGTTGTTGCCGCGCTTGGCGAAATGCGCAACGACATCGGCCTCGGCCAGCGCACGCACTGCCTTCAGCGTCAAAAGTTCCGGGTCGCCAGGACCGGTGCCGACGCCGACCAGCAGACCTTTTGCGATCGCATTCATAGGCCCGGCCTCGCCAAAGCGTTGAGTGCGGCGGCGGTCATGGCGCTGCCGCCCAGCCGGCCGCGCACGATGGCGTAGGGCACGCCGTCGGAATTTTCGGACAGCGCATCCTTCGATTCGGCGGCACCGACAAACCCAACCGGCATGCCGATGATCGCCGCCGGCTTTGGCGCGCCGTCGCGCAGCTTTTCCAGCAGATAGAAAAGGGCTGTCGGCGCATTGCCGATGGCGACGATCGAACCGGCCATTCGCTCGCCCCACAGGTCGATCGCCGCGGCCGAGCGGGTGTTGCCGATCTTTTTCGCGATGTCGGCAGTCCGCGGATCGCGCAGCGTACAGATTACGTCGTTGCTGGCCGGAAGCCGGGCGCGCGTGACGCCATGCGAGACCATCTGCGCGTCGCAGAAGATCGGCGCGCCGGCCCCTAACGCCGTGCGCGCAGCGGCGACGAAATCGCTCGAGAAAACGAAGTGCCGCGCAGCTTCGACCTGGCCGCAGGCGTGGATCATGCGGATAGCGACGTCGGCCTCGGCTTCGGAAAAGCGCGACAGGTCGGCCTCGGCGCGGATAATGGCGAAGGAGCGCACGTAGATCGCCGTGCCATCATGGATGTAGTCGTAGGCGTTCTGGGCGGGCATGCTCATTCCTGTCGGTAGATTTCGGTGATGCCGGCCGCGCCGAGCCTTGCCAGGCAAGCGGCAGCAGTTTCGCCGGGATGTCGTGCGCTGCGGATCGCCGCTGCAATGCGGCCAATGCCGTGCGCAGCGTCGTAGCCCGGCCTGTATCCGGCGGGCAATGCCTTTGCCGTCCCGTCCACGACAAGTCCGGCTCCGTTTTCGCCGCCGACCAGGGTCAGCGCCGCCGGGCCGGGACGGGCGCAGCCCTTGGCGCAGCCGGAGATGTGCAGCGTCAGCGAGGAATCGAGGATGTCGCGGTTTTCTGTAGCGATGATCTCGGCGATGTCGCGGGTGGCGATCCAGCCGGAGGCGCAGGCGGGTGCGCCGGGGCAGGCGGCGATCCTGGTGCGCGGATCGGCTGCGTCGGTGACGAAGCCGACGGTTGCGGCGGTTTTCTGGAATGAAAGACATGCGGCTTGGGAGAGGCCGAGAAAAAGCAGCGCGCGACCCGGCGCCAGGCGGATTTCGGCGGCGCCGAGGGTGAGGGCCTCTTGCGTCAGGTCGATGAGCTTTTGCGCTGGCGTGCTGCCGAAGGGGAGGCCGATGCCGAGGGCGGTTCCGGTGGTGGCTAGGTTAAAAACTCCGATTGGCTGGCGATCCGTCGCGCCCCCCTCTGTCCTGCCGGACATCTCCCCCTCAAGGGGGGAGATTGCGCTCTGATCTCTATTTTCGGCAATCTCCGACGCTGCGGAGGAAGAGCCAACGACGAAACCGCCGATCTCCCCCCTTGAGGGGGAGATGTCCGGCAGGACAGAGGGGGGTAAAACGCGCCAGCTTGCCAGAGATCTCAGCTGTCTCTCTGTCAAATCCCGTGCATGAGCATCGCGGCCCTTTTCGGCAATCATCCTGAGAATGGCGACGGCGATGTCACGGGCCGCATCTTCCTCGGCCATAGCGAGTAGCATCGCAGTCTGACCGTCGCCGGCGACAGCCACCTGCCACTGCGTTCGCGCACCGGTCCGCATCGCAGCCAGCCTGACATCGGCCGTAACCGCATCCATGGGCAGCCGTCCGCCACCATCAATAATCACCGAAACCTTCGGGCCAAGGCGCGGCGGAAGGCCTGCTTCCTCGATCGCCGCCCGAATCCGCTCCGCCATCGGGCGCGGGTCGGCGATTTCCTCCGGGTCGAGCCCGGCCAGCGGGCCGGTCTCGACCGGCACGCCAATGCGCACCGCAATACCCAGCGCGTCGACCTCCATTGCCAGCAGCCGGGCGCTTGCCGGCGTCAGGCCACGGATCTGCAAGCTGCCGCGGGCGGTCACTTCCATGATGCCGTTGCCATGGCGCAAGGCGGATTCGCAGAGTCCGATCAACGACTTCGGCAACAGTCCTCCAGCGACCGGATTGAGCCGCACCAGCAGCCCGTCGCCGGTTTGCATCGGTGCCGATAAAGCGGGGCAGGCGCCACGGCGCGAAAAAGCGTTCATGCCGCCACCCCCAGCGCTTGCGCTTCGGCAATCAGTGCGGCGAGATCGTCATCGATCGAATTGCGCAGCGGATGCCAGAGACCGCGCCGCCGGGCCGAGAGAAAACGCTCGGCGATGACTTTTGCGGCTGAAGGGTTTTCGCGCAGGATGAAGGCGCGGACCACGGGGTCGACGAGATAGGCGTCGTGCACGGCCTCGATCAGCGTGCCTGATATGGCATGGGTAGTCTCGGCAAAGCCGACCAGCCGGTCGACCGTCTCGGCGAATTCCGAGGCGCCGCGCGGCCCGTGGCGCATCTGGCCGGCAATGAAGCGCGGATTGACGGCGCGCGCCCGCACGACCCGGGATACGGCCTCGCCAACCGAGCGCGGCTTCGGCTTTTGCGGGTCCGTGGTGTCGAGCACGATCACGTCGGCGTTTTTGCCGAGCGCGGCAAGCGCTGCCGAAAAGCCGCCGATAAAGGCGACGTCGGCCGAGCCTTCGAGGATGTCGCGGCCGGGGTCGTCGCCGGTATGAACCAGAAGGTCGGCCTCAGCGATGCGGCCCTCAAAAGCGCCGGGCGCCGAAATGCCTTCGCCCTCGGAGCCGCCATAGGCGTGCGAGGTGGCGGCGAGATAGGCGCGGCCGATCTCTTCGCGCACGGCCCAGTCGCCGCTCGACAACAAATCCTCGACACCGGCGCCGTAAGTGCCGGGCGAGGTACCGAATATGCGCGGGCTGATCTTCCCGTCTGCACGCGTCCTGGCCGCCAGCGGGTTTTCCGAATCGTCCTCGTCGCGGGTCGCCACCGCGTTGGCCGCGGCATCGATCAGCGCGATCTGGGTCGGGAACATGTCGCGGAACAGGCCTGATATGCGCCAGGTGACGTCGACGCGCGGGCGGCCGAGCGTTGCCGGCGGCAGCACCTCGATGCCGGTGATGCGGCCGGTGGCGGAATCCCATTGCGGCCGGCAGCCCATCAGCGCCAGGCCTTGCGCGATCTCCTCGCCGCCGGTGCGCAGCGAGGCCGAGCCCCAGAGGTCGATGACCAGCGAGCGCGGCCAGTCGCCATGCGATTGCATGTAGCTGCGCAAGACCTCGTCGGCGGCCGCCCTGCCGAGATCGAAGGATGTCGGCGTCGGCATGGTGCGCGGGTCGGCGGTGAACAGATTGCGGCCGGTCGGCAGCACATCGCGCCGACCCCGTGCCGGTGCACCGGCCGGACCGGCAGCGACATGCCGGCCGTCGAGGGCCGCGATGAGTGCTACTTTCTCGGCTGCCGCACTTTGCCGCCGTACCGGATCAGCCTCGCCTTCCGGCGAGCGACCGTAGATATGCAGGCCGTCCTTGATGGCGAAATCCTTGAGATCGCAGAGCCAGGCGTCGATGCGGCGCAGCGCTTCGTCGGGAGCGTCGGTTTGGGCAACCCCGGCGTCCGAGGCGAGGCCAGTTTTTTGCGCGGTTTCGACGATCAGTCTCGCCAGGCGGTCGCGGCGGCGGCGGTCGAGCCCGTCGGCCTGGGCATATTCGTCGACCAGTCGTTCAAGCCTATGCTGGTTTTCGTCAAGCCCGGCGCCGGTCAGCGGCGGCGGCAGATGGCCAAGGGTGACGGCGGCAATGCGCCGCTTGGCCTGCGCTGCCTCGCCGGGGTTGGAGACGATGAACGGATAAATGACGGGCAGGGCGCCGGTGACGATTTCGGGAAAGCAGTTTTCGCTGAGCGCGACGGTCTTGCCGGGCAGCCATTCCAGCGTGCCGTGGGCGCCGACATGGACAATTGCATGGATGCCGAGCGACTTGCGCAGCCAGAGGCCAAAGGCGATCAGCGCATGGCGCGGCGGTAGCGTCGGGTCGTGATAGTCGGCGCGGCGGTCGGCTGAGCGCCCGCGGTCAGGTGCGAGTGCCACGGTGACGTTGCCGAAGGTGGCTGCGCGGAAGGGGAATTTTGCGGCGGCAGGCGCTTGAACACCCCCCTCTGTCCTGCCGGACATCTCCCCCTCAGAGGGGGAGATTGGCAGTTCCGCTGCCGGCTCTCCCTTAACGCCCTCGGTAATTGGCGAAAGCGGAGACAACAGCGCAATCTCCCCCCTTGAGGGGGAGATGTCCGGCAGGACAGAGAGGAGTGCCTCGCGCGAACCTGTCTCATCATCCGCCTTACCCCATGCCGCCTCCACCGCAGCAATTGCTGCCGTCGACAGTTCTGCCGAAAATGCGATGTAATCGTGCAAGGCCAACCCGTCGTCTCCGCGCTCTAACCTCTCCAGCAACTCGCGCGGCGTTTGCGGAATCCCTTCAACGGCGTAGCCCTGTTCGCTGAGGTCATGCAGCATCGCCAGCACACTGGACGGCACGTCGAGGCCAACGGCATAGCCGGTGCGGCCGGGGGCGCTCGGATAGTCGGGGATCAGGATGGCGAGCTTGCGCTCCGCACGCGGCGTCCGCTGCAGGCGAACGAAGGCTTCGACACGGTTCGCCACCTGCGCGACGCGGTCGGGCTCTGGCCGGTTGGCGAAGGCGCGGAAGGCCAATGCGGGATCGGTTTCGCTTTCGCCCTTGAAGGAAATGGCGCCGGCCAGGATGCGGCCGTCGAGCTCGGGCAAGACGACATGCATGGCCAGGTCGGCGGGCGCCAGGCCGCGCTGATTGGTTTGCCAGATGTCGCGGCGGGTGGTTGCGACGATGACCTGGAACACCGGCACGCCGGCGCGGTCGAACAGGGTTTCGACGCCAGGCTCGGCACCCGAGGCGAAAGCTGTGGCGGTGATGATGGCGGCAGGCTTCAGGGTTGCGAGCGCGGTTTCGACAAAGGCGAGCGATGCCGGGTCCTTGAGGCTGGCGACGAAGATAGGAACGGGGGCGATGCCGCGGTGGCGCAGGGCTTCGAAAAGCGCATCGATGGGCGCCACGTCGGCGGCGAGCAGCATCGAGCGGTAGAACAGGATTGGCACGACGTCTCCCTCCCCCTCGAGGGGAGGGTGGCCCGAAGGGCCGGGTGGGGTCGTCGCGGCAGTGCTCGACGTTTTTTTCTGTCGGCGCGCTTCAGAGAGGACCCCACCCCCGGCCTGCGGCCGGACCCTCCCCTCAAGGGGAAGGGGGACGACACCGCGTCCCGGCTCGTAAAATCCCGCCTTTGGCACGCTGACCGGTTCGGCTACCGCCGTACCCGATCCGGCGAGACTTGCCAATCTCTGCACCAGCGCCGCCAAATTTGCCGGCCCGCCCTCGCGAAAATAGCCGAGCAAGGCGTCAAGCTCTTGGCGCGGCAGCGTCGAGCCTTCGATCAGCCGCAAATCCTCGTCGTGGCTCTCGCCCGGCAGCAGCGCCAGCTTGATACCGCGATTTCGCGCGACAACGGCAAGCTGGTCGCAGCCATAGCGCCACCAGTCATAGCCGCCGAGGATGCGGACCAGGATAACTTTGGCGTGGCGGGCGACGCTGTCGATCCACAGGTCGACGGACATCGGATGGCGCAGGTCGCGCAAGGCGGCGAGCCGCATCGACGGCAGGCGGTCCGCATCTGCCTTCCACGCCGTCGCCAGCCCGGACAGGTCGCTGTCGGTGAAGGACAGCGCCACGACATCCGCAGGCGTTTGCCTGAGATCGACAGGCTCGGCGAGATCGTCGAGCGAGGCGGATGTGGTGGTGAGGATATGCATCGCGGCTCGTACCTGGGGTCAGCCGGCGAGGATGCGCTCGATCGCCGGCCGGTTCAGCCCTTTCAGGCCGATGACGACAAGGCGCGAGCGGCGATCGTCTTCAGCGGTCCAGGCGCGGTCGTAATAGTGATTGACGCGCGGACCGACGGCCTGCAGCAGGAGCCGCATCGGCTTGCCGCCGACTTCGACGAAGCCCTTGACGCGCAACACGTTTTCCTCCTCCGCCGCCGTGGCGACGCGTTGTGCGAGCTCGTCCGGGTTGGACACCGACGCGATGTCGATGACGAACGAGTCAAAATCGTCATGTTCGTGGTCGAGCTCGTCGTCGTGATGGGTCTTGCGGTTCTCGATGTCGTCCTCGACGGCGAGGCCGAGGCCGAGCAGTACCGACGGGTCGACCTTGCCTTGCGAAGTCGGCACGATCTTCACCGCCCGCGCAACGTGCTTGCCGATGACGGCATTGGCGCGGGCCGAGCCGGCTGCGTCCATCAGGTCGCTCTTCGACAGGATGATCAGGTCGGCGCAAGCGAGCTGGTCCTCGAATACTTCCTCGACCGGATCGTCGTGTTCGAGCGTCTCGTCCTGCGCGCGCTGCGCCTGCAGGGCGTCCATGTCGTTGGCGACGCGGCCATCAGCCAGCGCCGGTCCGTCGACCACTGCAATGACGCCGTCGACCGTCACGCGGCTTTTCACCGATGGCCACTGGAAGGCCTGGACCAGCGGCTTGGGCAGGGCCAGCCCGGACGTCTCGATCAGGATATGGTCGACCCTCGGCGTCAGCGACAGGATCTGGTCGAGCGCCGGGACGAAATCGTCGGCCACGGTGCAGCAGATGCAGCCATTGGCCAGTTCGACGATGTTTTCCTCGGGGCAGGTGTCGATGCCGCAGCCCTTCAGGATCTCGCCGTCGATGCCGATGTCGCCGAACTCGTTGACGATGATGGCCAGCCGCTTGCCTTTGGCGTTTTCGAGCAAATGGCGGATCAGCGTCGTCTTGCCGGCGCCGAGAAAACCGGTGACGACGGTGCAGGGAACGCGCGAAAGGGAGGCAGCGGTCATATCGAGTCCTTCAAAAGGTCAAGGGGAGGGATGCGGGCAACCAGGCCGCGCTTCAGGCAATCGGGACGGCCGCGCCATGGAATGAGCCCATCCGTCGAGGTGGCGAACAGCTTTGCGCCGGTCACGAGATCGGCGCCGCTGGTCGCAGTCAGGTCGCCGAAGACGTAACTCCAGCAGCCGTCGCGCAGTATGGCGGCGCTGAGCCGGCGCTTGCAATTGCCGAGGCATTCGACGGTGCGGATTTTAATGTTTTCGCTGGAAGCGGCGCGGCGCGTGTCCTCGGCGAGCAGTTCGCCGGCGCGGGGATGAGCGTCCGAACCGGTCTCGTCACGGCAGGACGAGCAGACGATGACGGTAATGCCGGCCGGGGAATCACCATGGCCGGACAATAAATCCGCTGTCTCAGCCGAAAAACTGCTGTCGCGTTCCAAATCAGGCTCCTTGCCCGGAAAACCCGCCAGGCGATCGGATTCTTATGTCCTAGACGGCAGGTCTCCTGGCTCGCGGGTCATCGCCTGGGTGCCGCCTTCCCGGGAATATCCCAGTGGTTTTCGGCCGAGGCTCGTCGCTTACAGTTGCGGGGACAGCCGCGGATTTGAAATCGAGATTTCGCACCGCATTCCCTCTTGGCCCTTGCCGTTGCGGGCAGGGGACCGTCTGGAACGGATTTAGGCTTGTGAAGGCAGTCGTGTCAACGCACGTCTATGACGCGGCGATATCTGCGAGCGGCTGGCCAAGGTCGCCGGCAGCTGTCACCTCGATGCGCTCAAGCCCGAGCCAACCCTGCATCAGCTTCAATTCCTCGAAGAGTTCGGCAGCGGTTTGTGGCGGGGCACCGGGCTCCGCATAGGCGGCATGGACGCGCAATACGCCGGCCGGACGGTCGGCCCTGAGGTCGACGCGCCCGACGATGCTGTCGCCGAGCAGGAACGGCAGCACATAATAGCCATACCGGCGCTTTTCGGCCGGCGTGTAGATCTCGATGCGGTAGTGGAAGTCGAACAACCGCTCGGTGCGCGACCGCTCGAAGACGACGGGATCGAACGGCGCGAGCAAGGCGCGCCCCTCGATCCTGCGCGGCAAACGGGCGTTCTTGTGGAGATAGGCTGTTTTGCTCCAGCCTTCGACGCTCACCGGCAACAGCTCGCCAGCCTCGACCAGCTCCTCGATGCGGCCCTTGATATCGGCGGGCGAGAGGCGGAAATAGTCGCGCAGGTCGCCTGCCGTCGCAACGCCATGGGCGCGGGCGGAGATGCGCAGCAATTCGCGGTGAGCGTCCTCGGGAGCGGGCGTTGGCAGACTTAGTATCGTTGGCGGCAGTACGCGCTCCGGCAGATCGTAGAACCGTTCGAAGCCGCGGCGATGCGCCGTGGTGATAAGGCCGGCCCAGAACAGCCATTCGAAGGCGTGCTTGGCATGGCTCCAGCCCCACCAGCCGCCCGAACCCTTCTGGCCTTCGAAAGCCGACGCCGCGATCGGGCCTCGTTTGGCGACCTCGCGATAGATGTCTTCGATATAGGCGGCGTGCTCGCGGCCCCATTTGGCCAGTCCGCTGTACATTTCGTCGCCGCGCTCGGCCCGCTGCATGCGCCAGCGCATCAGCGGATAGGTTTCAACCGGCAGGAAGGAGGCTTCGTGCGCCCAATATTCGAAGACCATGCGCTTCCGCGTTACGGCGGCGGCGTCGAGCAGCGCCAGCTTGTAGGGGCCAAGTCGAGAATAGAGCGGCATATAATGGGCGCGCACCACGGCGCTGACAGAATCGATCTGCAGGAGGCCGGTACGGGCAAGCACTCTGGCCAGATGCCGGCGGTCGGGCGTGCCGCTGGGGCGCGGGTCATTGAATCCCTGTGCCGCCAGCGCAATGCGACGGGCCATGCGAAGCGAGATTTTTTCCTTCATCAAGGCGGTATCCTGATGACGTGAGACAGAGAAAATGACTTGCGATTCCGCGCCATGCTAGCAGGGTTTTGGCGGCATCCATGTCAGGAGAGAAAAGTGGAGTGAAAAGTGAAGGAAATCAAACAGGAGCGGATCGGACCAGTTTTCCCGGATATGCCGTCCAGCACCGCGATTTGAACAAGGTTTGACTTGCTTCGCCGAAAGCGCTGCGCTAACCCTCGCCGCGTTGCAGCATAGAGCCCCCTTAAGACGGTTCAGTGGTTAAACTGTCACGCTTCCGCAAGTGGGTCCGGTGCTGTAATCAGAGTGGATTGGCCGCCAACGGAAACTGCAGCATGAACGCACTTTTAGGTTCGTACCTGCCCATCGTCCTGTTCATTGGCGTGGCGCTGATCGTTGGGCTGGCGCTGCTCGCCGCACCGTTCCTGGTGGCCTACCGCAACCCCGATCCGGAAAAGCTTTCCGCCTATGAGTGCGGCTTCAACTCGTTCGACGACGCCCGCATGAAGTTCGATATCCGCTTCTACCTGGTGTCGATCCTGTTCATCATCTTCGATCTGGAGGTGGCCTTCCTGTTTCCGTGGGCAGTGTCGTTCAGCCAGATCGGCATGCTCGGTTTCTGGTCGATGATGGTGTTTTTGGCGGTGCTGACCATCGGCTTTGCCTATGAATGGAAGAAAGGAGCGCTGGAATGGGATTGAGCGACAATTCCGGCACGCTCGTCGCGCCGAAGCCCAAGGGTCTCATCGACCCCAACACCGGCAGGCCGGTCGGGTCCGACGATCCATTCTTCCTGGAGATCAACAACGAGCTCGCCGACAAGGGCTTTCTCGTCACCTCGACCGAGGCGCTGATCACCTGGGCGCGCAGCGGCTCGCTGATGTTCATGACCTTCGGTCTCGCCTGCTGCGCCGTTGAGATGATCCATACCTCGATGCCGCGCTATGACAGCGAGCGTTTCGGTGTCGCGCCGCGCGCGTCTCCGCGCCAGTCCGACATCATGATCGTTGCCGGCACGCTGACCAACAAGATGGCCCCGGCGCTGCGCAAGGTCTACGACCAGATGCCCGAGCCGCGCTACGTCATCTCGATGGGCTCCTGCGCCAATGGCGGCGGCTATTATCATTATTCCTATTCGGTGGTGCGCGGCTGCGACCGCATCGTGCCGGTCGACATCTACGTGCCCGGCTGCCCGCCGAGCGCCGAAGCGCTGCTCTACGGCATCCTTCTCCTGCAGAAGAAGATCCGCCGCACCGGCACCATCGAGCGGTGAGCGTCATGACCCAGGCGTTGAATGACCTCTCGACCTATCTCGGCGAGAAGCTGACCGGCCGGATCGGCGAGGCGGTGCTCGCCTATGGTGAACTCACCATCTCGGTCGAGCCGCGCGACCTGATCGAGGTGGTGACCTTCCTGCGCGACGACCCGAAATGCCAGTTCATCTCGATCATCGACGTCTGCGGCGCCGATTATCCGTCGCGGGCAAAGCGCTTCGACGTTGTCTATCATTTGCTGTCGCCGAGGCAGAATATCCGCATCCGCATCAAGGTCCAGGCCGACGAAGAGACGCTGGTGCCGTCGATCACCGGCATATATCCCGGCGCGGACTGGTTCGAGCGCGAGACCTACGACCTCTATGGCGTGCTGTTTTCAGGCCATCCGGATCTGCGGCGGATCCTGACCGACTACGGCTTCGAGGGCCATCCGCTGCGCAAGGATTTTCCGCTGACCGGCTTCGTCGAGGTGCGCTACGACGACGAGGCCAAGCGCGTCATCTACGAGCCGGTGGAATTGAAACAGGAATTCCGCAATTTCGATTTTCTGTCTCCGTGGGAAGGTACGGATTACGTGCTTCCGGGAGATGAGAAGGCAAAGCAGTAAATGGCTGAAACCTCCGTCCGCAACTTCAACATCAATTTCGGCCCGCAGCATCCGGCCGCGCACGGCGTTTTGCGCCTCGTGCTGGAGCTCGACGGAGAAGTCGTCGATCGCGTCGATCCGCATATCGGGCTGTTGCATCGCGGCACGGAAAAGCTGATCGAGCACAAGACCTATCTGCAGGCCGTGCCCTATCTCGACCGGCTCGACTATTGCGCGCCGATGAACCAGGAACATGCCTTCGCGCTTGCCGCGGAGCGGCTGCTCGGTATCGAGGTGCCGAAGCGCGGACAGCTTATTCGAGTTCTCTACTCCGAGATCGGCCGCATCATGTCGCACATCCTCAATGTGACGACGCAGGCGATGGATGTCGGCGCGCTGACGCCGCCGCTGTGGGGCTTTGTCGAGCGCGAAAAGCTGATGGTGTTTTACGAGCGCGCCTCGGGCTCGCGCATGCACGCGGCCTATTTCCGGCCGGGCGGCGTCCACCAGGACCTGCCGCAGAGGCTGATCGAGGACATCGGCAAGTGGATCGACCCGTTCCTGAAGTCGGTCGACGACCTCGACGCGCTTTTGACCGGCAACCGCATCTTCAAGCAGCGCAATGTCGACATTGCCACCGTCTCCCTGGCGGACGCCTGGGCCTGGGGCTTTTCCGGCGTCATGGTGCGCGGCTCGGGTGCGCCGTGGGATCTGCGCAAATCGCAGCCCTACGAATGCTATGCCGAGCTGGATTTCGACATTCCGATCGGCAAGAACGGCGACTGTTTCGACCGTTATCTGGTGCGCATGGAAGAGATGCGGCAGTCGGCGAAAATCATGCGCCAGTGCGTCGACCTGTTGCTCGGCAAGGAGGGCAGCGGGCCGGTGTCTAACCTCGACGGCAAGGTGGTGCCGCCGAAGCGCGCGGCGATGAAGCGCTCGATGGAAGCGCTGATCCATCACTTCAAGCTCTACACCGAAGGCTACCGCGTTCCGGCCGGCGAGGTCTATGCGGCGGTCGAGGCGCCGAAAGGCGAGTTCGGCGTCTATCTCGTCTCCGACGGCACCAACAAGCCCTATCGCTGCAAGCTGCGCGCGCCCGGCTTCGCGCATCTGCAAGCCATGGACTTTTTGTGCCGCGGCCACATGTTGGCCGACGTCACCGCCGTTCTCGGCTCCCTCGACATCGTGTTTGGTGAGGTCGATCGGTGAAGATGCAGAGCGCCCTGCAAATTGCTGCCGGCTTTGCTGCTGGTATTGCCGGCATGGGTGTTGTTGCCGCCTGGGGTAGCTCGCCGCGAGGCTATTGGGCATCTTGCCGACTTGAGGGTGTGAAGACAAATGTCATGTGCAGGGTAACCACGACGGGTAGGCTTTGGAATCTGGATTCCGGTTGGTATCTAAATTCCGATCCGGCGTATCCGGGTTGGAAGGTGGCGCTTGGCGCGGACTGCTCTGATCGGTACCGCGAATATCGCGACTATGTTGATACTACGTGGGAAAAGATCGGAAACGATGAGAGTACCGCCGTCTTGGCCAGGTCCGACTCTCGCTTTTATTTCGACTGCTACAACAGAGTTCAAAACTAAATGTCAGTCCGCCGTCTCGCAGAAGCCAGCCTCCAGCCAGCCTCCTTCGCCTTCAACCGGGCGAATGCGGCAGCGGCGAAGCAGTGGATCAAGAAATATCCGAAGGGGCGCGAGCAATCCGCCATCATCCCCTTGCTCATGCTGGCGCAGGAGCAGGAAGGCTGGGTGACCAAGGCGGCGATCGAGACGATCTCCGACATGCTCGGCATGCCCTATATTCGCGGGCTGGAAGTCGCCACCTTCTATACGCAATACCAGCTCAATCCGGTCGGCACCCGCGCCCATATCCAGGTCTGCGGCACCACGCCCTGCATGCTGCGCGGCTCGGAAGCGCTGATGGATGTGTGCCGCTCGAAGATCCATCACGACCAGTTCCACACCAACGACAAGGGCACGCTATCGTGGGAGGAGGTCGAGTGCCTCGGTGCCTGCGTCAACGCACCGATGGTGATGATATTCAAGGACACCTATGAGGATTTGACGCCGGAGCGGCTCGCCGAGATCATCGACCTCTACGACGCCGGCAAGGGCGCAACCGTGAAACCGGGACCGCAAAACGGCCGCGTCACCTCAGAGCCGGCCAGCGGCCTGACGACCCTCAAGAGCGAAAAGGCGATCCTGAAGGCGACCCGCGACCGGGAAACCAGGGCGGCGGCCAAGGCCGCGAAGGAAGCTGACCCGGCGGCTGTCGCCGCAGCACCCACGGCGCCGGCCCCGCCAGCCGCCCCTGCCGCGCCGGCGCCGGTTGCGCCCTCGAATGCCAGCAAGCCGAAGACCGATGCGGTCGAGACCAGCCCGGCGCTGAAATCGCCGTCGGTGACAAAAGTCGCGCCCCCGGCGGAAACGGCGGCGAGCGTTGCCGCGCCGCTGCATTCGGCCGCCAATGCCAACAAGGCCGAGCCGCAGGTCGAGGACGTCTCGAAACAGCGCAAGGGCCCCAAGAACAAGGCCGAGCCGGCGTCTGCTTTCAAAGCGCCGGAGGCCAAGGTCAAACCGGCGAAGGCTGCCGCCAAGGCGACCAAGCCGTCGCCCGGAAACAAGAGCCGGCCGACCGGCAAGAAGCCGGTCTGAGGAACGAGCAATGCTTCAGGACAGAGACCGCATCTTCAACAACATCTACGGCCGCTTTGACAAGTCGCTGGCCGGCGCCATGGCGCGCGGCGCCTGGGACAACACGCCCGGCATCGTTGCCAAGGGGCGCGAGTGGATCGTCAACGAGATGAAGGCGAGCGGCCTGCGCGGCCGCGGCGGCGCCGGTTTCCCGACCGGGCTCAAATGGTCGTTCATGCCCAAGCAAAGCGACGGCCGGCCGAGCTATCTCGTCGTCAATGCCGACGAATCCGAGCCCGGCACCTGCAAGGACCGCGACATACTGCGCCACGACCCGCACACGCTGGTCGAAGGCTGCCTGCTTGCCGGCTTCGCCATGGGCGCGGTCGCCGCCTACATCTATGTACGCGGCGAGTTCATCCGCGAGCGCGAGGCGCTGCAACGTGCCATCGACGAGGCCTATGCGGCCAAGCTGATCGGCAAGAACAACACGTCCGGCTACGATTTCGACATCTACATGCACCATGGCGCCGGCGCCTATATCTGCGGCGAGGAAACGGCGCTGCTCGAAAGCCTCGAGGGCAAGAAGGGCCAGCCGCGGCTGAAGCCGCCATTTCCGGCCAATGTCGGCCTCTATGGCTGCCCGACGACGGTCAACAATGTCGAGTCCATCGCGGTCGCGCCGACCATCCTGCGCCGCGGTGCCGCCTGGTTCTCGTCCTTTGGCCGGCCGAACAATGTCGGCACCAAGCTGTTCTGCATCTCCGGCCACGTCAACAATCCGTGCACCGTCGAAGAGGCGATGTCGATCCCGTTCCGCGAGCTGATCGAGACGCATTGCGGCGGCATTCGCGGCGGCTGGGACAATCTGCTGGCGGTCATTCCGGGCGGCGCCTCGGTGCCGCTGGTGCCGGCCGAACAGATCATCGACGCGCCGATGGATTTCGACGCGCTGCGCGACTTGAAATCGGGCCTCGGCACGGCGGCTGTCATCGTCATGGACAAATCGACCGATATCGTGAAAGCGATCGCGCGGCTGTCCTATTTCTACAAGCACGAAAGCTGCGGCCAGTGCACGCCCTGCCGTGAGGGCACCGGCTGGATGTGGCGGGTGATGGAGCGGCTGGTGCGCGGCGAGGCGCAGAAGCGCGAGATCGACATGCTGCTCGATGTGACGAAGCAGGTCGAGGGCCACACGATCTGTGCGCTGGGCGATGCGGCGGCATGGCCGATCCAGGGCCTGATGCGGCATTTCCGCGGCGAGGTGGAGCGGCGCATCGACGAGTTTTCGCGCAACGCGCACCGCGCCGAACCGGTGCTGGCGGCAGCGGAATAGAAGAATTCAAAAATGCGGGCGAATGCCCGAAACGAGGAAACGAGCGCGGGGCAGACGGAAACGACCAGGAGACCATCTATGTCGCTGTTTTCGATACCCGATCATTTGACGCCCGATATGGACCCGTTGTTGAAGATGAACCAGGACCTGACCACGATGATGCCGAAGGAGATGGCCAATGCCGTCAATCTCCTGGCGCATCCTGTCGCGGGCGCGGCGGCGATGACGGCACTCGGCATCGGCCTTGCCAACCACGCTTTTGGCATCTGGATGGGCGTGCTTTCAGGCGCGGCCGAGACCTCGCAGCGGCTTTGGCAGCCGGTCGGCGACGATTTCGAGGCCCGGACCGAACGCGTTTCCGCGACCGGCAAAAGCTCCTCGACCAAGGCGCGCGCGGCGGCCAAAACCCTGATTGCCGAGGCACAGTCCTTCGCCAATGACGTGACCGACATTGCGACGAGCACTGCGGCGCAGAGTTTGGCGAATGCGAGCACCGTTGCAGCGGATGCGTCGGCCGGGCTGATGCCGGAAGATTTCAAGCAGCCCAAGCCGATGGACCGGCCAGCCGAGCCCGCCGACCTCAAGGCGATATCGGGCATCGGACCAAAACTGGAAAAGGTGCTGAACGGCCTTGGCATCTGGACATACGGCCAGATCGCCGCGTGGACGCCGGAAGAGATCGCCTGGGTCGAGGATTACCTGTCGTTGAAGGGCCGTATCGGCCGGGACGGCTGGATCGGTCAGGCAGCGAGGTTGGCCGAGGCCAAACACTGAATTCAATGCCGCACGCGGTTTCGGCCGCGTCGAAAAAGAAAGATTGCGGAACGTCCGCAGGGGTTTGAAGGCGAATGGCAAAGCTCAAGGTCGACGGGAAAGAGATCACTGTACCCGACCACTACACGCTGCTGCAGGCGGCCGAGGACGCCGGCGCCGAAGTGCCGCGCTTCTGCTTCCATGAGCGGTTGTCGATCGCCGGCAATTGCCGCATGTGCCTGATCGAGGTGAAGGGCGGCCCGCCCAAGCCGCAGGCGTCCTGCGCCATGGGTGTTCGTGACCTGCGCCCGGGCCCGAACGGCGAGCCGCCGGAAATCTTCACCAACACGCCGATGGTCAAGAAGGCGCGCGAAGGCGTGATGGAATTCCTGCTGATCAACCATCCGCTGGATTGCCCGATCTGCGACCAGGGCGGCGAGTGCGACCTGCAGGACCAGGCGATGGCGTTCGGCGTTGATTCCTCGCGCTACCACGAGAACAAGCGGGCCGTCGAAGACAAGTATATCGGGCCGCTGGTCAAGACGATCATGAACCGCTGCATCCATTGCACGCGCTGCGTCCGCTTCACCACCGAGATTGCCGGCATATCGGAACTCGGCCTGATCGGCCGCGGCGAGGATGCCGAGATCACCACCTATCTCGAAAGCGCCATGACTTCGGAACTGCAGGGCAATGTCATCGACCTTTGCCCGGTCGGTGCGCTGACCTCCAAACCCTACGCCTTCCAGGCGCGGCCTTGGGAACTGACCAAGACGGAATCCATCGACGTGATGGACGCCGTCGGGTCGGCGATCCGCGTCGACAGCCGGGGCCGCGAAGTGATGCGCATCCTGCCGCGCACCAACGAGGCGGTGAACGAGGAATGGATTTCCGACAAGACCCGCTTCATCTGGGACGGCTTGCGCACGCAGCGCCTCGACCGGCCCTATGTTCGCAAAAACGGCAGACTGGCCCCGGCAAGCTGGGCCGAGGCTTTTGCCGCGATCAAGGAAGCGGTGTCGAACGCCGCACCCGAAAAGATCGGCGCCATCGCCGGCGATCTCGCGGCCGTCGAAGAGATCTACGCGCTGAAGCTTATGATGGCTTCGCTTGGCTCGAAGAACACCGACTGCCGCCAGGACGGTGCCGCACTCGATCCGTCGCTCGGCCGGGCGAGCTATGTGTTCAACCCGACCATCGAAGGCATCGAACAGGCCGACGCGGTGCTGATCATCGGCGCCAATCCGCGCTTCGAGGCGTCCTTGCTCAACGCCCGCATCCGCAAGCGCTGGCGGGCCGGCAATCTGCCGGTCGGCGTCATCGGCGATGTCGGCGATACGCGCTATGACTACGAGCAGCTCGGCGCCGGGCCGGAATCGCTGAAGGATCTCGCCGACGGTAACGGCAAATTCTTCCAGCTGCTGAAGAAGGCGACGCATCCACTGATCATCGTCGGCCAGGGTGCGCTGGCGCGTCCCGATGGCGCGGCCGTGCTCGGCCAGGTGGCGAAGCTCGCCGTCGCCGTCAATGCCGCAAGGGCCGACTGGAACGGTTTTGCCGTGCTGCACACCGCGGCGGCACGGGTCGGCGGCCTCGATGTCGGCTTCGTGCCGGGCGAGGGCGGCAGGAATGTCGCCGGCATGCTCGGCGAGACCGACGTGCTGTTCCTGCTCGGTGCCGACGAGATCGATATGGCCAAGACCGGCGGCGCTTTCGTCGTCTATATCGGCACGCATGGCGACAAGGGCGCGCATCGTGCCAACGTCATCCTGCCGGGCGCCGCCTATACCGAGAAGTCGGGCACCTTCGTCAATACCGAAGGCCGTGTGCAGCAGACCAACCGGGCCGGCTTTGCGCCCGGCGAGGCGCGCGAGGACTGGGCGATCCTTCGGGCACTGTCGGATGTGCTCGGCAAGAAGCTGCCGTTCGATTCGCTGCCGCAATTGCGCGCAAAGCTCTATGCGGAATACCCGCATCTTGCCCGCATCGACCATGTCGCGGCCGGCGACCCGGCCGACATCGCCAGGGTGGCCAAGCTCGGCGGGCGGCTGAACAAGGGCACCTTCACCTCGCCGGTCAAGGATTTCTACCTGACCAACCCGATCACGCGGGCTTCCGCGGTGATGGCCGAGTGCTCGGCTTTGGCGAAGAACGGCTTCAGGCAGGCGGCGGAGTAGACATGGACACCTTCTTCTCCTTCTACGTGCTGCCGGCGCTGCTGATCCTTTTGAAGTCGGTCGTGCTGATCGTCGTTCTGTTGATCTTCGTCGCCTATGTGCTTTACGCCGACCGCAAGATCTGGGCGGCGGTGCAATTGCGCCGGGGACCGAACGTCGTCGGCCCGTGGGGCACGCTGCAGGCTTTCGCCGATCTGCTGAAATTCGTCTTCAAGGAGCCGGTGATCCCGTCCGGCGCCAACAAGGGCGTTTTCCTGCTGGCGCCCTTGGTGTCGGCGGTGCTTGCGATCTCTGCCTGGGCGGTGATCCCGGTCAATGAAGGCTGGGCCATCGCCAACGTCAATGTCGGCATCCTCTATGTCTTCGCCATCTCCTCGCTCGAGGTCTATGGCGTGATCATGGGCGGCTGGGCGTCCAATTCGAAATACCCGTTCCTCGGCGCGCTGCGCTCGGCGGCGCAGATGGTGTCCTACGAAGTCTCGATCGGCTTCGTCATCGTCACCGTGCTGCTTTGCGTCGGCTCGCTCAACCTGTCCGACATCGTCTTGTCGCAACAGGACGGGTTGGGCACGCGGCTCGGCCTGCCCAACACCTTCCTCGACTGGCATTGGCTGTCGCTGTTCCCGATGTTCATCGTCTTCTTCATCTCGGCGCTGGCCGAAACCAACCGTCCGCCCTTCGACCTCGTGGAAGCCGAATCGGAACTTGTCGCCGGCCATATGGTCGAATATTCCTCGACGCCGTTCCTGTTGTTCTTCCTCGGCGAATATGTCGCCGTCGTCCTGATGTGCGCGCTGGCCACCATCCTGTTCCTTGGCGGCTGGCTGCCGCCCTTCAACTTCGCGCCGTTCACCTGGGTGCCGGGGCTGATCTGGTTCGTGCTCAAGGTCTGCCTGGTGTTCTTCATGTTCTCGATGGTGAAGGCGTTCGTGCCGCGCTATCGCTACGACCAATTGATGCGGCTCGGCTGGAAGGTCTTCCTGCCGATCTCGCTGTTCATGGTGGTCGCTACCGCCGCCTTCCTCAAAATCACGGGGTTTGCGTGATGGGCAATTTGACCATTGGTTTCTTGGGCGCGGTTACCGGCGTGCTCGTTGCGATCTTTGGCAATTTTGCCGTCCTGCCTTACGTCTTGCGGCAACAGGACCAAAGGTTGTCGGCAACCTACCGAGTTCCGGTGGTTGGTTGGGACAAGCAGAAATTGGCGTCGCTCACGAGACTTATGTACCGGTTCCAGATGCCTGTCATTTTCGGATTTGTCGGCGCAATCGCTGCAGTACAGATTTTTGGAGGTGCTGAATGAGCGCGCTTTCCCAGGCCGCCAAGTCGCTGCTTTTGCAGGATTTCGTCAGCGCTTTCTTCCTGTCGATGCGGCAGTTCTTCGCGCCGAAGGAAACGATCAACTATCCGCACGAGAAGGGACCGGTCAGCCCGCGCTTCCGCGGCGAACATGCGCTACGCCGCTATCCGAACGGCGAGGAACGCTGCATCGCCTGCAAATTGTGCGAGGCGATCTGCCCGGCGCAGGCCATCACCATCGAAGCCGGCCCGCGACGCAATGACGGCACACGGCGTACCGTGCGCTACGACATCGACATGGTGAAATGCATTTATTGCGGCTTCTGCCAGGAAGCCTGCCCGGTCGACGCCATCGTCGAGGGGCCGAATTTCGAATTCGCGACGGAGACGCGCGAGGAGCTTTATTACGACAAGGACAGGCTTCTGGCCAATGGCGACCGCTGGGAGCGCGAACTGGCGCGCAACATCTCGCTGGATGCGCCTTACCGCTGATATTTGACGCATGGACGGGGCGAGGGGCCTCGTTTAAGGAACACGCAACTTGCCGACCGGAGGCGGTGGCAAAAAACAGGACGAACGTCCTGTTCGGACAGGAACCCGGGGGAACCCCATGCTGAGTGGACTAGAGGCGGCCTTTTTCTACCTCTTCGCCTTTGTCGCGGTGGCGTCGGCGTTCATGGTCGTTTCGGCGCGTAATCCCGTGCATTCGGTGCTGTTCCTGATCCTGACCTTCTTCAACGCCGCCGGCCTGTTCATGCTGACCGGCGCCGAGTTCCTGGCGATGATCCTGCTCGTCGTCTATGTCGGCGCGGTCATGGTGCTGTTCCTGTTTGTCGTCATGATGCTCGACGTCGACTTCGCCGAAATGAAGGAAGGCGCGCTGCAATATGCACCGATCGGCGCGCTGGTCGGGCTGATCCTGGCGGCGGAGCTGATCGTCGTGCTCGGCGGCTATACATTCGCGCCGAAACTGGCGGCGACGGTCGCAAAACCCATTCCGGACCTGGCCGCGCGTTCGAACACGGCAGCGCTCGGCGACATCCTCTACACGGATTACCTCTATTACTTCCAGGTGGCGGGGCTGGTGCTGCTGGTCGCCATGATCGGCGCCATCGTGCTGACGCTGCGCCACAAGCCGGGCGTCAAGCGGCAGTCGATCGCCGCCCAGGTCGGCCGCACGGCGGCAACCGGAGTGGAAATCCGCAAGGTCAAGACGGGCGAAGGAGTCTGAGATGGTCGTCGGCATCGCGCACTACCTGACCGTATCGGCGATCCTGTTCACGCTCGGCGTGTTCGGCATCTTCCTGAACCGCAGGAACGTCATCGTCATCCTGATGTCGATCGAGCTGATCCTGCTTGCGGTCAACATCAATTTCGTCGCCTTCTCGGCGGCGCTCGGCGATCTCGTCGGCCAGGTGTTCGCACTGTTCGTGCTGACGGTCGCGGCGGCCGAAGCGGCGATCGGCCTTGCCATTCTCGTCGTCTTCTTCCGCAACCGCGGCTCGATCGCGGTCGAAGACGTGAACATGATGAAGGGTTGACGGAACCACCATGTATCAGGCCATCGTCTTCCTTCCGCTGCTCGGCTTCCTGATCGTCGGCCTGTTCGGCACCTCGCTCGGCGCCAAGGCTTCCGAATACATCACCTCCGGCTTCCTGGTGATCGCGGCTGTGCTGTCGTGGGTCGCCTTGTTCTCCGTCGGCTTCGGCGGCGGCGAGGTGTTCACCGTGCCGGTGATGCGCTGGATCCAGTCTGGCGGCCTCGAAGCGTCTTGGGCGCTGCGGATCGACACATTGACCGTAGTGATGCTGGTCGTGGTCAACACGGTGTCGGCGCTGGTCCATATCTACTCGATCGGCTACATGCATCACGACCCGGACCGGCCGCGCTTCTTTGCCTATCTGTCGCTGTTCACCTTCGCCATGCTGATGCTGGTGACGGCCGACAACCTCGTGCAGATGTTCTTCGGCTGGGAAGGCGTCGGCCTTGCCTCGTATCTGCTGATCGGCTTCTGGTACAAGAAGCCGTCGGCCAATGCGGCTGCGATCAAGGCCTTCATCGTCAACCGCGTCGGCGATTTCGGCTTTGCGCTCGGCATATTCGGCGTGTTCGTGCTGTTCGGCTCGGTCAATCTCGGCACCATCTTCGCCAATGCGGCAACGTTCATTCCGGCCGAAGGTGGGCCGCAAGGTGCGGCCGTGCTGACCTTCCTCGGCTATGCGCTCGATAAGCAGGCCGCGATGACGGTCGTCTGCCTGCTCCTGTTCATGGGCGCCATGGGCAAGTCGGCGCAGGTGCCGTTGCACACCTGGCTGCCGGATGCCATGGAAGGCCCGACGCCGGTCTCGGCACTGATCCATGCCGCCACCATGGTGACGGCAGGCGTGTTCATGCTGGCGCGGCTGTCGCCGCTGTTCGAGCTGTCGCATTCGGCACTGACGGTGGTCACCTTCATCGGCGCCTTCACCGCCTTCTTCGCGGCGACGGTCGGTCTCGTCCAGAACGACATCAAGCGCGTCATCGCCTATTCGACCTGTTCGCAGCTCGGCTATATGTTCGTGGCGCTCGGCGTCGGCGCCTATGGCGCGGCGATTTTCCATCTGTTCACCCACGCCTTCTTCAAGGCGCTGCTGTTCCTCGGCTCGGGCTCGGTCATCCACGCCGTCTCCGACGAGCAGGACATGCGCAAGATGGGCGGCCTCAGGACGCTCATCCCGACGACCTACTGGATGATGGTGATCGGCACACTGGCCCTGACCGGTGTCGGCATCCCGGTAACGATCATCGGCACGGCCGGCTACTTTTCGAAGGACGCCATCATCGAGGCCGCTTTTGCCAGCCACAATGCGGTCGCCGCGTTTGCCTTCATATTGCTGGTCATTGCCGCCTGCTTCACCTCCTTCTACTCCTGGCGGCTGATCTTCATGACCTTCCACGGCGAGCCGCGGGCCAGCCACGAGGTCATGCACCATGTCCATGAATCGCCGCCGGTCATGCTGGTGCCGCTGTTCATCCTGGCGGCGGGCGCGCTGTTCGCCGGCGTGATCTTCCACGGCGCCTTCATCGGCGACGGCTATGCCGAATTCTGGAAGGCGTCGCTGTTCACGTTGCCGGACAACCACATCCTGCACGAAATCCACGAAGTGCCGTTGTGGGTCGAGCTGTCGCCGTTCATCGCCATGCTGATCGGCTTTGCGATTGCCTGGCAGTTCTATATTCGCGCGCCGGAAATGCCTCGGAGCGTCGCCGCCAACCATCGCCTGCTCTACGCCTTCCTGCTCAACAAATGGTATTTCGACGAGCTCTACGAATTCCTGTTCGTGCGGCCGGCAAAGCGCCTCGGCAGCTTCCTGTGGAAGACCGGCGACGGCACCGTGATCGACGGGCTCGGGCCGGACGGCATTTCGGCGCGTGTCGTCGACGTCACCAACCGGGTCGTCAAGCTGCAGACCGGCTATCTCTATCACTATGCCTTCGCCATGCTGATCGGCGTTGCCGCACTCGTCACCTGGATGATGCTCTGATGACCGCCTGGCCGATCCTATCGCTGGTCACCTTCCTGCCGCTGGTTGGTGTGCTGCTCATCCTTTTCGTGCGCGACGACAGCGAGAACGCGCGCCGCAACATCCGCGCCATCGCGCTGTTCACGACTGCGTTCACGTTTGTGATTTCGTTGTTTATCTGGACCGGCTTCGACAATTCGCAGCCTGGCTTCCAGTTCGTCGAGAAGTTTGCCTGGCTGGATTCCGGCATCTCCTACCATATGGGCGTCGACGGCATCTCCATGCTGTTCGTCATCCTGACCACCTTCCTGATGCCGCTCTGCATTCTCGCCTCGTGGGAATCGATCGAGAAGCGCGTCAAGGCTTACATGATTGCCTTCCTGCTGCTCGAGACGCTGATGATCGGGGTGTTCTGCGCGCTCGACATCGTCTTGTTCTACGTCTTCTTCGAAGCCGGGCTGATCCCGATGTTCATCATCATCGGCGTTTGGGGCGGCAAGCGGCGCGTCTATGCCTCGTTCAAGTTCTTCCTCTACACCCTGGCCGGCTCGGTGCTGATGCTGCTCGCCATCATGGCGATGTTCTTCCAGTCCGGCACCACCGATATCCCGACGCTTCTGACCCACAACTTCCCGGCCAATATGCAGACCTGGCTATGGCTTGCCTTCTTCGCGTCCTTTGCGGTGAAGATGCCGATGTGGCCGGTGCACACCTGGCTGCCGGACGCGCATGTCGAAGCGCCGACGGCCGGCTCGGTGATCCTGGCCGCCATCCTGCTCAAGATGGGCGGGTACGGCTTCCTGCGTTTTTCGCTGCCGATGTTTCCGATTGCATCCGAAATGTTCGCGCCGCTGATCTTCACGCTCTCCGGCGTCGCCATCATCTACACCTCGCTCGTGGCGCTGATGCAGGAGGACATGAAGAAGCTGATCGCCTATTCGTCGGTCGCTCACATGGGCTTCGTTACCATGGGCATCTTCGCGATGAACCAGGAAGGCGTCCAGGGTTCGATCTTCCAGATGCTTTCGCACGGCCTGGTCTCGGGCGCGCTGTTCCTCTGCGTCGGCGTCGTCTACGACCGCATGCACACGCGTGACATCGACGCCTATGGCGGGTTGGTCAACAACATGCCGAAATATGCAACCGTGTTCATGATCTTCACCATGGCCAATGTCGGCCTGCCCGGCACCAGCGGCTTTGTCGGCGAGTTCCTGACCATGCTCGGCGTGTTCCGGGTCAACACCTGGGTGGCGTTCTTCGCTGCCACAGGCGTCATCCTGTCGGCGGCCTACGCGCTCTGGCTCTACCGCAAGGTGATCTTCGGCGCACTGACCAAGGAAAGCCTGAAAGGCCTGCTCGACCTGTCGACGCGCGAGAAGGTGATCATCTATCCGCTGGTCGCGCTGGTCATCTTCTTCGGTGTCTATCCGGCGCCGATCTTCGACGCCACGGCCGAATCGGTCAAGGCGCTCGTTACCAATGTCACCGCATCCATCGGCGCCGCGCAGACCGCGGCGGCGAACTGACTGGGGGTTTTGCGAACCATGACGCCGGACCTTCTCTCCAGCCTGTCGCTCTCGACGCCAGAGCTGATCCTCGCCATCGGCGCCTTGGCGCTGTTGATGCTCGGCGCCTATTCGCGCGCCAACACCACTGTCACGGTGAGCGGCCTTGCCGTCGCCGTGTTGGTGGTCGCCGGCGCCTGGCTGATCTTTTCGCCGGGACAGGGCAACGCCTATGGCGAAGCCTTCATCCAAGATCCGTTCGCCCGCTTCATGAAGGTTTTGGCGCTGATCGGCTCGGCGGTGACGCTGGTCATGTCGGTCCGCTTTGCCCAGGCGGAGCGTTTCGACAAGTTCGAATATCCGGTGCTGATCCTGCTCTGCACGCTCGGCATGATGCTGATGATCTCGGCCAACGGCATGATCGGGCTCTATCTCGGCCTCGAGCTGCAGTCGCTGGCGATCTACGTGCTGGCGGCGATCAACCGGGACAATCTGCGCTCGACCGAGGCCGGGCTGAAGTATTTCGTCCTTGGCGCGCTGTCGTCGGGCATGCTGCTTTACGGCATCTCGCTGGTCTACGGCTACACCGGCAACACCGGCTTCCAGGAGATCGCCGCGGCGCTGAGCGGCGGCGAGCGCCAGCTTGGCCTCGTCTTCGGCCTGGTCTTTGTGTTGGCCGGCCTTGCCTTCAAGATCTCGGCGGTGCCGTTCCATATGTGGACGCCCGACGTCTATGAAGGTGCGCCGACGCCGGTGACGGCTTTTCTGGCGGCGGCACCGAAGATGGCGGCGATGGCGCTGATGGTGCGCGTCACCATGGGCGCCTTCAAGCCGATCGCCGCCGACTGGCAGCAGATCATCGTCTTCATCTCGATCGCCTCGATGGCGCTCGGCGCCTTCGCGGCGATCGGCCAGACCAACATCAAGCGGCTGATGGCGTATTCCTCCATCGGCCATATGGGTTATGCGCTGGTCGGCCTTGCCGCCAACAGCCAGGACGGCGTGCGCGGCGTCGCCATCTACATGCTGATCTACCTGGTGATGACGCTCGGCACCTTCGCCTTCATCCTCGCCATGCGGCGCAAGGAGGGCAATGTCGAGCAGATCAGCGATCTCGCCGGCCTGTCGGCGACCAATCCGATCATGGCGACGATCCTCACCATCCTGATGTTCTCGCTGGCCGGCATTCCACCGCTCGCCGGCTTCTGGGGGAAATGGTACGTGTTCCTCGCCGCCATCAACGCCAACCTCTACGCGCTGGCGATCATCGGCGTGCTGGCCTCTGTGGTGGGCGCCTATTATTATCTGCGCATCATCAAAATCATGTGGTTCGACGAACCGGTCGGCGGCTTCGTGCCGATGGCGACCGAACTGCGCGTCGTGCTCGGCGTCTGCGGCGCCTTCGTGCTGTTCTACGTGCTGATTGGCGGCCCGATCGGAACCTACGCGGCAGCCGCGGCCAAGACCTTCTTCTAACGGAATGACGTTCAGGCTGGCTCCAACCGCGGCTTCGGAAGGGTTCCGGCTCGAGGCGCACGATACGGTCGGCTCCACCAATGCGCTGGCGCTGGAGCACGCGCGGGCAGGCGATCCCGGCAAATTGTGGGTCGTTTCAAAAAAACAGGAAGCTGGGCGTGGCCGCCGTGGCCGCGCCTGGGCGACGCCCGAGGGCAATCTGGCCGCGACGCTGCTAGTGATCACCAACACCGAGCTTCGACTTGCCGCGACGCTCGGCTTCGTTGCCGGACTGGCGCTGGCCGACGCGCTCGACGCCGTCGTGCCGAAGGGCAGGATCGCGATCGGCCTCGATGGTGCGAGCCAAGGCAAGAACCGTTTCGAGCTGAAATGGCCGAACGATGTGCTTGCCTCGGGCGCCAAGCTCGCCGGCATCCTGCTGGAATCGGCGATGCTGGATGGCGGCCGTTCGGCGGTGGCTGTCGGCATCGGCGTCAATGTGGTGGCTTATCCCAAGGATTTGCCCTATCCAGCGACGTCGCTCAACGCGCTGGGGTCTGCTTGCGATGCCGAGACCCTGTTTCTGGCGCTGTCGGACGCCTGGAGCGAGAACGTGCGGCTGTGGAACGAAGGGCGCGGGCTTGCCGCCGTCAGGCGGCGGTGGCTGGCGCGTGCGGCGGGGCTTGGCGGGCATGTTGCTGTCAGAATTGACGGTAATGTGGTGCGCGGCACCTTCGAGACCATTGACGAGGACTGCCGTTTCGTGATCCGCGACGATCAAGGTTCGGTTCTGACGATCGCTGCCGGCGACGTGCATTTCGGCGCGGTTGCCTCGGCTGGCGGTTGACTGGCCAATACGTTTGACTGGCCAGCATTTGACCAGCTTGAATTTGACCGGCCCGCAATTTTGACCGGCAAGGAAGGAAAGACCATGGCGATAGCGGAAAACGCCGAACTTGTCTTCGTGCCGCTCGGCGGCGTCGGCGAGATCGGCATGAACTTCGCCCTCTACGGCTATGGGCCGGCCAATGGGCGCGAATGGATCATCGTCGATGTCGGCGTCACTTTTCCCGATGCAACCCTGCCCGGCGTCGACCTGGTACTGCCCGACACGCGTTTCATCGAGGAGAATGTCGCCAATCTGCGCGGCATCGTCATTACCCATGCGCATGAGGACCACTACGGGGCGTTGCACGACATTTGGCCGAAGCTCAAGGCGCCGGTCTGGATGACGCCGTTCAGCGCCGGCCTGCTGGAAGCCAAGCGGCAGGGCGAGCAAGGGGCGCCGAAGATCCCGGTGACGATCTACCGGGCCGGCGAGAAATTCACCGTCGGCCCGTTCGAGATCGAGGCCATCCCCGTCGCGCACTCCATTCCCGAACCGATGTCGCTGGCGATCACGACGCCGGCCGGCGTCGTCATCCATACCGGCGACTGGAAGATCGATCCGGCGCCGACGGTCGGGCCGATGACCGACGAGGCGCGCTTCCGCGCCTATGGCGACAAGGGCGTGCTGGCGCTGATCTGCGATTCCACCAATGCGATGCGGGAAGGGGAATCGCCGTCCGAAGTGGCGGTGGGCGAAGGCCTCAAGAGCGTCATCCAGAACGCCAAGGGCCGTGTCGCCGTCACCAGCTTCTCCTCCAATGTCGGGCGCATCGTCTCCATCGCCAGGGCGGCGCGGGATGCCGGCCGCCAGTGCCTGGTGCTTGGCCGCTCGATGAAGCGCGTCATCGATGTGGCTGATGAACTCGGTTATATGGACGGCTTGCCGGAATTCATCGCCGAGGAGGATTACGGCTTCATCCCGCGCGAAAACCTCGTCATCATCTGTACCGGCAGCCAGGGCGAGCCGCTTGCCGCACTGGCCAAGCTGTCGCGCGACGAGATGAAGTCGGTGGCGCTGACGGCCGGCGACACGGTGGTGTTTTCCTCGCGCACCATTCCGGGCAACGAGAAGGCGATCCTCGAAATCAAGAACCGCCTGATCGATCTCGGCATCAAGATCATCGAGGACGGCGATGCGCTGGTGCATGTCTCCGGCCATCCACGCCGCAGCGAATTGCGCAAGATGTATGAATGGGTGCGGCCGCAGATCGGCGTTCCCGTGCATGGCGAAGCGGCGCATCTGGTGGCGCAGGGCTCGCTGATGTCGACGTCCGGCATCGGCCAGGTGGCGCAGGTGCGCGACGGCGACATGCTCAGGCTGTATCCGGGTGCCGCCGCCATCATCGACCAGGTGCCGTTCGGCCGCATCTACAAAGACGGAAGGCTGATCGGCAGCGACCAGGCGATGGGCATTCGCGACCGCCGCAAGCTGTCCTTCGCCGGCCATGTCGCCGTCAATGTCGTGCTCGACGACAAATACGAGCTTGCCGGTGATCCGGATCTCGTCGCCATCGGCGTCGCCGAGGCCGACGGCGGCGGCGAGAGCCTGGAAGACCTGATGATCGATGCGGCAATCGGCGCCGTGGACTCCATCCCCCGCCAGCGCCGAAAAGACCTCGACCTGGTCCAGGAGGCGGTGCGGCGCGCGGTGCGCGGCGCGGCCAACGAAGCCTGGGGCAAGAAGCCGCTGGTGACGGTGTTCGTCACAAGGTAAGGGAATAGGGGAGTAGGGCAGTACGGCAGTAGGGGGAGGAAGTATTTTTCCCTACTCCCATACTGCCCTATTGCCTTACTGCCCTAAGGACGCAGTCAATGCTCGGACGCCTGAACCATGTCGCGCTTGCCGTGCCGGATCTGGCTGCGGCTGCGGCGGTCTATCGCGATACGCTTGGCGCCCGCGTGACCGCGCCGCAAGCGCTGCCGGAGCATGGCGTTACGGTGGTGTTCGTCGATGTCGGCAACACCAGGATAGAGTTGCTGGAGCCGCTCGGCGAAGGCTCGCCGATCGCGGGATTCCTCGAGAAGAATCCGTCCGGCGGCATGCACCATGTCTGCTATGAGGTGGACGACATTGTTGCGGCGCGCGACCGTCTCAAGGCCAGCGGCGCGCGTTTGCTGGGCGACGGCAATCCGAAGACCGGCGCACATGGCAAGCCGGTATTGTTTCTGCACCCCAAGGATTTCTTCGGCACGCTGGTCGAACTGGAGCAAGCATGAGCTGGGTTTCGTTTGTCGCCCTGTTCTTCGCTACATGGTGGGTGGTGTTGTTCGCCGTCCTGCCGTTCAGCATGCGGACGCAGGACGAGGACCAGGACGTGACGCTTGGCACGGTTCCGAGCGCACCGCGCGGGCCGCATATGCTGCGCGCGGCGCTGCGCACGACAATCGCCACGCTGGTGCTCATGGGTATCTTCTATGGCATCACGAGAGGGCTTGGCCTCGGTATCGACGACATCCCGCACATCGTGCCGGATTTCAACCAGAGCCCAGCGCATTAGCCGGCTACCTACCGTGTCCGGCTATCCCAGCCTAGCCGACGCGCTGAAATCAAGCTGAGCCAGCAAGGTCAACCCAAAGTAAAGGTCGGGGCGGTTTGGGCTGACGCAACGTCATGTAGTTTGGTAATCTGTCGTGCTAACCAAGTGATTGCACAAAAAAAATGCAAGGCGCGAGGCCTTGCAATTTAAACGCGTCCGATCTGTTTCCGGTGTCCGGCGGCAGCGAGTTACCGCGCCTAGATCGCATCCTCCCAAGACTTTGACCGCGTAGGAGAGCAGATTTTTCTCTACCCTCTCGGTTATGGGGGCACACTAGCCTAAGCCAGGTGAAAATGTCACGAAGAATTTTGCCCGGAAACAGGCAATCTCGTGCTGCAGTGCACAATAGTACGGCAGGCGTTGCTTGCGAAACGCCCAGCAAGCCGTGTGCGGCAATTGCGGCGCCTGTGCAGCGCCTGGGCCGGGTTTCCATTCCGCCATGAAATGGCTATGAAGCCGAGGCAAGCAAGCCTGCGCTGCGCCGATTCCGGCGCCGCCATCCTCTCTCACGGACCAGTTCATGCGTTTGTCGCGCTATTTCCTGCCCATCCTCAAAGAAAATCCGCGCGAGGCCGAGATCGTCTCGCATCGGCTGATGTTGCGCGCCGGCATGATCCGCCAGCAGGGGCAAGGCAGCTTCTCCTGGCTGCCGCTCGGCAAGCGGGTACTGGACAAGGTCTGCCGGATCATTCGCGAGGAGCAGAATCGCGCCGGCGCGCTCGAAATCCTGATGCCGACCATCCAATCGGCCGAGCTCTGGCGCGAAAGCGGCCGCTACGAAGACTACGGCAAGGAGATGCTGCGCATCAAGGACCGGCAAGATCGCGACATGCTCTACGGCCCGACCAACGAGGAGATGGTCACCGAGATCTTCCGCTCCTACGTCAAGTCCTACAAGGACCTGCCGCTCAACCTCTACCATATCCAGTGGAAGTTTCGCGACGAGGTGCGCCCGCGCTTCGGCGTCATGCGTTCGCGCGAATTCCTGATGAAGGACGCCTATTCCTTCGACCTCGATTATGAAGGCGCCAAGGCCGCTTATAACCGCATGTTCGTGTCCTATCTCAGGACGTTTACGCGCATGGGGCTGCAGGCGATCCCGATGCGCGCCGACACCGGGCCGATCGGCGGCGACCTCAGCCATGAGTTCATCATCCTGGCCGACACCGGCGAGAGCCAGGTGTTTTGCCATCGCGACTATCTCTCGCTTGATGTACCGGGGGCGAATACCGACTTTTCGAATGACGCCGAGATCGCCGAGATCGTCAAGACATGGACGACGCCCTATGCCGCCACCGACGAAATGCATGACGAAGAGGCATGGGAAAAGCTCTCCGAAGGCGACAAGGTCTCGGCGCGTGGCATCGAGGTCGGCCATATCTTCCATTTCGGCGACAAATATTCCAAGCCGATGGGCGCCAAGGTGACCGGGCCGGACGGCAAGGATCATTTCGTCTCTGGCGGTTCCTACGGCATCGGCCCGTCGCGGCTGGTCGCGGCGATCATCGAGGCCAGCCATGACGATAACGGCATCATCTGGCCGGAAGCGGTGGCGCCGTTCGACATCGGCCTGATCAACATGAAGGCTGGCGATGCCGAATGCGACCGCGTCTGCGGCGAGCTGCATGCCGCCTTTGCCGCCGCCGGCAAGGAGGTGCTCTACGATGACACCGACCAGCGGCCGGGGGGCAAGTTCGCTACCGCCGACCTGATCGGGCTCCCGTGGCAGGTAATCGTCGGGCCGCGCGGCGTCGCCGCCGGTGAGGTCGAGATCAAGAACCGCAGGACCGGCGAGCGCGAGACGCTGCCGATCGGCGACGTGAAAAAGCGTTTCGGTGCCGCCGCATGAACGAAGCGGCAGCAGCCAAACCTTCGGGGGCAGGACCCTTTTCCAGCTTCGAGCGCATGGTGGCGTGGCGCTATCTCCGCTCGCGCCGCAAGGAGACGGTAATCTCGGTAATCGCCTCGATCTCCTTCCTCGGCATCATGCTGGGCGTCGCCACGCTGATCGTCGTGATGGCCGTCATGAACGGCTTTCGCGCCGAACTGCTGACGCGCATCCTCGGCGTCAACGGGCACCTGATCGTGCAGCCGCTCGACATGCCGCTGGAGGACTATGCTCAGCTCGCCGGCCGCATCAACGGCGTGCCCGGCGTCAAATACGCCATTCCGCTGATCGACGGACAGGTGCTGGCGCAAGGCAATGTCGGCGGCGGCACCGGCGCGCTGGTGCGCGGCATACGTGGCGAGGATCTCGGCAAGATCACAATCGTCGCCAACAACATCAAGGAGGGCTCGATCGTCGGCTTCGACACCGGCGAGGGCGTCGCCATCGGCAGTCGCATGGCCGAGAATCTCGGCCTTGTGCTCGGCGATACCATCACGCTGATCTCGCCCGAGGGCGACGTCACGCCGCTCGGCACGACGCCGCGCATGAAAGGCTATCCGGTCACCGCGATCTTCGAAGTCGGCATGTCGGAATATGACAGCTCCATCGTCTACATGCCGTTTTCGGAAGCGCAGCTTTATTTCAACATGGACGGCAGGGCGCAGACGATCGAGATCTACGCCGACAATCCCGACAATATCGACGCGCTGAAGCCGAAGGTCGAAGAGGCGGCGCAGCGGCCGATAAGCCTTGTCGATTGGCGGCAACGCAACAAGACGTTCTTCGACGCGCTGCAGGTCGAGCGCAACGTCATGTTCATGATCCTGACGCTGATCGTGCTGGTGGCGGCCCTCAACATCATTTCGGGGCTGATCATGCTGGTCAAGGACAAGGGCCACGACATCGCCATCCTGCGCACCATGGGAGCGACGCGCAGCGCGATCCTGCGCATCTTCCTGATGACGGGGGCTGCGATCGGCGTTGTCGGCACCATCGCCGGCGTGCTGCTCGGCGTCGTGATCTGCCTCAACGTCGAGCGCATCCGCCAGTTCTTCTCCTGGCTGGCCGACGAGCGGCTGTTCAATCCCGAGCTTTATTTCCTCAGCCAGCTGCCGGCCCGGATGGATGTCAGCGAGACGATCTCGGTCGTTCTCATGGCGCTGGCGCTATCGTTCCTGGCGACCCTGTTTCCGGCGTGGCGCGCGGCCAGGCTCGATCCGGTCGAAGCGCTGAGGTACGAATGATGGCCGAGGCCATTATCGAGCTGAAGAGCGTCGAGCGGCACTATGTGCAGGGGCCGCGCAAGCTGACCATCCTGAACGGCGCCGATTTTTCGCTGAAGCGTGGTGAGATGGTGGCGTTGGTGGCGCCGTCGGGCACCGGCAAGTCGACGCTGCTCCATACGGCCGGGCTGCTGGAGCGGCCGGACGCCGGCGACGTGATCCTGGCGGGGCGCGCCTGCGGCCGGCTTTCCGACGACGAGCGCACGGCGATCCGCCGCAACGACGTCGGCTTCGTCTATCAGTTCCATCATTTGCTGCCGGAATTCTCGGCGTTGGAAAACATCATGATGCCGCAGCTGATAAAAGGGCTGCCGCGCAAGGAGGCGGCCGAGCGGGCGGCGCAATTGCTCGACTATATGCAGATCGGCAAGCGGGCGCAGCATCGCCCTTCCGAGCTCTCCGGCGGCGAGCAGCAGCGCGTCGCCATTGCGCGTGCCGTCGCCAATGCGCCGCTGGTGCTTTTGGCCGACGAGCCGACCGGCAATCTCGACCCGGTGACCGCTTCCTATGTGTTCGAGGCGCTGGCAGCGCTGGTCCGGCAATCGGGCCTGGCGGCGCTGATCGCCACCCACAATCATGAGCTCGCCTCGCGCATGGACCGCCGCGTGACGCTGGCCGACGGCAAGGTCGTGCCGCTTTAGGTGCGTCGGTAGTCAGGTAGTGACGGCCCGCGAACTGGCAGAAGCCGTTCCGCTATTTTTCGTGCGCGCTCTCGGCCCGAACGGATCGGCAATCTCCCTCTCAACCCTTTCTTAACCCTGCCGAAAATGACCGCGGGCGATTTCGGTGATGCCCGGACCGCGGTCGTTGACATTCGAACAAAATTAGAACAAAATACGAACATACTAACAACAGGAGAGAGTTATGACCGATCTTGTTCAGGATGTCGTCTCGCTGGTGTGCATGAGCACGTTCCTCATTTCCATGGCGATCTGGATCGGCGCGATGTGAGGATTGGGCTCAAGGATGGGCTCGATGCTGATG
Source organism: Mesorhizobium sp. M0119 (assembly GCF_040322615.1). Lineage (NCBI taxonomy): Bacteria > Pseudomonadati > Pseudomonadota > Alphaproteobacteria > Hyphomicrobiales > Phyllobacteriaceae > Mesorhizobium > Mesorhizobium sp. M0119. Next base: position 11,520 of record NZ_JAMYTU010000015.1, on the reverse strand, counting down.
AGCGAGGGCCGCCTTCGCATATTGCTGCAGGCATTGGGCTGGTAGTTTCAGCCGGCCCTGCGGGCGGCTTCGACGGGCGACACCGCGGCGGGCCCGAACACGTCCTCGAAAGCGGATTTCAGCGCCAGGTCGAGGTCGGCCATGGTCACGGGAAGGCCGAGGTCGACAAGGCTGGTGACGCCGTGATCCTGGACGCCGCACGGCACGATGCCGCTGAAATGGCTGAGGTCCGGCTCGACATTGATGGCGATGCCGTGAAAGCTCACCCAGCGCCTCAGCCTGATACCGATGGCGGCGATCTTGTCCTCGGCCGCCGAGCCGTCGGGCAAAGTGGGGCGATCCGGCCGCACCACCCACACGCCGACGCGGTCCTCGCGGCGTTCGCCGCGTACGTTGAAGGCGGCCAGCGTGACGATGATCCATTGTTCGAGTGCCGCGACGAAGGCGCGGACATCCTCGCGCCGCCGCTTCAGGTCGAGCATCACATAGGCGACGCGCTGGCCCGGCCCATGATAGGTGTATTCGCCGCCGCGCCCGGCGGCAAAGACCGGGAAACGGTCCGGCTCGATCAGGTCCTCGATGCGGGCGCTGGTGCCGGCGGTGTAGAGCGGCGGGTGCTCGACCAGCCAGACCATCTCGCCGGCAGCACCACTGCGGATTGCCTCGGCGCGCGCCTCCATCACGGCGAGCGCATCGGGATAGCCGGTGAGCCCGGGCTCGATGCGCCATTCGACCGGCGCCGAGCCGGGCAAGGGCAGGAACGACGTGGCGATCTGGCTGCGTTCTGTCATGATATCTCGTCTCGCCACCCATATGGCGGCAATTGGTACAAACGTCCAGTTCCGGGCACGCTCGGCCCCTTGACGAGTTATGCCGATGTCCGGCCGATTATTGCTGGCCGCGCACTTGTTTCACCGGAAACGATTTGCTACACGCCGCGGGCCGGTTGGTTCCGGCTCCTACCACGTGCGGTCGTGGCGGAATTGGTAGACGCGCAGCGTTGAGGTCGCTGTGGGGCAACCCGTGGAAGTTCGAGTCTTCTCGACCGCACCAATCAAATTCGAAAGCGGAACCTCCAACCCATTGAGTTCGAGCACGGCAGGGAGCGTCCTTGTCAGGGCACGAGGCTTTTGCCTGATTGCGGTCGCGAGTTTGGCCGATGCGAAGAGGCCATCGGCGGGCATGGCCATCTACCGACAAGCGCACATAATTATTCGCGCACCAGGCGTCCGGTCGCCCACCAGATCACAGATACAACGACGATCGATGCGTAGCCGTCCACCGCATAGTGCCAGCCAGTGTACACCGATCCGTACAGGATCAGGGCTGCGAACGTCCAACCCAGAACGCCAAGCCAGAGATTGATTGAGGAAAGCAAATAGGCGTTCAATGCGGCAAAGGCGACATGCATGCTTGGCATGGCCGAGATGCCGCCCCCAAGACTTGGCCGGCCGCTCTGGTAAGCCATCAGGAGATATGCCGCGGGTTCCCGCACCATGTAACTATGGTCCAGTCTGTCCAAGGCCGCATTCAATCCGTGGAAGCGATCCACGCCAATAAAGTGGTGGTAGTAAACCGGCCCGACCGATGCCAACGCCAGGGCCAAGACCGTTCCGAGGACGCACAACGTCAGCGCTGCTGCACAGAGATAGCGGATGCGGGCAATCTCGTCCGACCAGAGCGACACGAAAAGGATGGTGCCGAACCACTGGTAAAACCAAATGACTTCATAGCTGTTGAAGACGACGAGCGACCAACTGTTGCTGTCGAGCTTATGGACGATCGCCCATGGCGGCATCCCGTGCAGCCATTCATCAGCGTCGGCCAACCAGTTGTCGGCATAGTATGGGACGACGGACGGGATGGCGATCTTGTAGGTAGAGAACGCGGTCAAGCTGGCGAAGAAGAACAGCAGCACCAGCAGACAAGCGCGCCAGCGCCCTTGAACCAAATCCAGGGCGTAGCGAACTGGTTGCCGCCGGCCATGGAGTAGCGCGGCACAACAGACACCGCCGATAAACAACACCGGAATGCCAATAAGGAACTTGTGAGAATAGATTAAGGCTGATGTATAGAATAGTTCTGGATATAGTGCAGATGCGCCTAAAACGTATATCGCCATGAACAGGGAGAGGCGCAATTGCCATATGGCGGAGGGCCTGTAGCGAGAGGCTTCCGTGGTTAGGGCCAAACCAATTTACCCGTTCTTAACGTTTCGCCGGAGAGACACATACACCGATAAGGTAAAAACGTTGCCGCCAGGTTTACTTTTTCCCCGGTGATCGACATTTGCCTGCCGGCCCGCACGCGGTGGATTGTTTCCCTGAGCAATCTTGCATCCGCATTGCTGTCCATGCCCGGTGTGAAGGAACGCGCCGGAACCTCGGGGCCGAACCGGCCGGGTGTTTAAACACCGGTCCACCGCTCCCTCAGTTGACATATCATAAGTTGTAACTTATCATAAGTCATGGTTTATGATTATGCAGGAATGGTGGCCTTGGCCGATCCGACGCGCCGCAAGGTGTTCGAGCTCATCGCCGATCGGCCACGCTCGGTCATCGATCTGACGCGAGTGCTTCCGGTCTCGCAGCCGGCCGTATCGCAGCACCTCAAGGTTTTGAAGGAGGCCCGGCTGGTCCGCGCAGAGCCGAAAGGTGCCAGCAACATCTATCATCTCGACCCGCATGGGCTCGGCGAGATGCGCGCCTGGCTCGACCGCATGTGGGGCGATGCGCTCGACGCCTTCAAACGGGAAGTCGACGACAGCAAGGAGAAGAGGAAATGACGACCATGATCAAGCCCGCGCCGGTCAGGAAGTCGGTGACGGTGGAGGTGCCGCTCGACAAGGCATTCGATGTGTTCACGACAGGGTTCGGACGGTGGTGGCCTGCTTCGCACTCGATCGGCAAATCCGCCCTGACGACTGCGGTGATCGAACCCAAAGCCGGCGGCCGCTGGTACGAGATCGGCGAGGACGGGTCACAATGCGATTGGGGCGAGGTTCTCGCCTGGGATCCGCCGTCCAGGCTGACGCTCGCCTGGCGCATTGGAGCCGATTGGCGCTACGATCCGGCATTGCTGACCGAAGTCGAGATCCGCTTTGTCGCACTCGGCGAGAACGCGACGCGTGTGGAACTCGAGCACAGGCTTCTGGAGAACATGGGCAAGACCGCAGAGGCAGCGCGCCAGGCCTTCGAATCCGAGGGTGGCTGGAGCGGGCTCCTGGACCGCTATGCGGCTGAGGCCCAGCGCCACGCCGCCTGATCGGGAAGCCTCCCAGTCCATACCAGCGAGGCCGTCGCACTGTCGGCCTCGCCTCATTCCCGGTGCAGCATGTGCCGCTCTGTCCGGCCACTAATGTTGTTGGGCGAATGATGCCCCAACCGGAACGGCGGGCACACCACACCTAGCGTTGTCGCGGACTACCCGGCGGTTGGTCAGCGGCGGTACCAGAGCTGGATTACCGGTGCTTCTCGACGAAAGCCTTGCAGGCGGGTGACAACTGCTCGATCATGCTCTGAAGGTCGCATTTGCCGATCGGTGTCATTGGGCAAAGCCGTTTGTAGTCAGGCTTGCATTCCTTGCCCTGAAAAGATTTGAAGGCCTTTGCCTCGGCGGTAATCGGGCTCAAAAGTATTCCCGAACAAACCAACGCAAGGCTGGTAAACAGATACTTCGCCATAAACACCCTCCATTTATTAGCGGTAATTATAGAAATACTAAATTAGAATTATCTAATTATCAATCTTGAATTATCAATCTTGGGCAACCGGCAGCTCGCAAGGTCTGATATCCGTCCGTTGCGCACGGAGAGGCCGATTCTCAAGCCAAATCGTGCCGCCGCTCCATCTTTGTGTTCGACCAAGATCTTTTCGGAAAACCGGTTTCCACTTTTCAGGATCATGGTCTAGACCTGACAGGCACCTTATCCGGAAATCCGATGGCGGGAGGCGCTGGTGGAAGGCCAGGACGAATACATGACCGGCGCCAGGGCCGCCGAGGAGCGCCGCGCCGACATCTATGACGAGGACGGCGTCATCCTGTCGTCGTTTCTCGCCCAGATCGGTGCAGCGATCGCCGATCGCGATACGCTGACGCTGAAGCGTGAAGTCGACGATCTGCACCAGTCGGAACTCGGCCACCTGCTCGAGGCCCTGCACCCGGAACAGCGCCGCGCCCTGGTCGAATTGCTGGGCAAGGATTTCGATTTTTCCGCCCTGACCGAGGTCGACGAGGCGATCCGACGCGACATCGTCGACAATCTGCCCAATGCGCAGATCGCCGAGGCGGTGCAGGATCTCGATTCCGACGACGCCGTCTACATTCTCGAGGATCTCGACCAGGAGGACCAGGACGAGATCCTGTCGCAATTGCCGTTCACCGAGCGGATCAGGCTGCGGCGCTCGCTCGATTATCCCGAAGAGACCGCCGGCCGCCGCATGCAGACGGAGTTCGTCGCGGTGCCGCCCTTCTGGACGATCGGCCAAACCATCGACTACATGCGCGAGGACAACAATCTTCCCGACCGCTTCAGCCAGATCTTCGTCATCGATCCGAGCTTCAAGCTGCTCGGCGCCATCGACCTCGACCAGATCCTGCGCACCAAGCGTTCGGTCAAGGTCGAAGAGGTCATGCATGAGACCAGGCATGCCATCCCGGCCACCATGGACCAGGAAGAGGCGGCGCGCGAATTCGAGCAATACGATCTTCTGTCCGCCGCCGTCGTCGACGAGAACGAGCGGCTGGTCGGCGTGCTGACCATCGACGACGTCGTCGACGTCATCCAGCAGGAGGCCGAGGAAGATCTGCTGCGCATGGGCGGCGTCGGCGATGAAGAACTCTCGGACAGCATCTTTTCGACCTCGCGCTCGCGCGTGCCGTGGCTGCTGGTCAACCTGTTGACGGCTTTCCTCGCGGCCTCGGTGATCGGCCTGTTCGACCGCACCATCGAGCATATCGTGGCGCTGGCGGTGCTGATGCCGATCGTCGCCGGCATGGGCGGCAATGCCGGCTCGCAGACCATGACCGTCACGGTGCGGGCGCTGGCGACGAGGGACCTCGACATCTACAATGCCGGCCGCATCATCCGCCGCGAAATCGGGGTGGGCTTCATCAACGGCATCATCTTCGCCGTTCTGATCGGCATCGTCGCGGCTGCCTGGTTCCACGATCGCAATCTCGGCGGCATCATCGCGGCTGCGATGATCATCAACATGTTCGTGGCGGCTCTGGCGGGCATCCTGATCCCACTGCTGCTCGACCGCTTCAAGATCGACCCGGCTGTGGCTTCGGCGGTTTTCGTCACCACGGTCACCGATGTCGTCGGTTTCTTTGCCTTTCTCGGGCTTGCCACATGGTGGTTCGGCGTGCGCTGAATGGCGCCTCAATTGACTTTTACGTAAATGCCGTGCGAGGCTTGGAAGGTGCCTTGTCCGCCGATTCTGGTACGTGCCTGGACGTTAGCGGCGCCGGCCAGTTGGAACTCGCGGCGTGGCCGGGGCATTGGAGTGACGATGCGGGAATATTATTCGATCACGGAGCTGACCCGCGAATTCGACGTGTCGACGCGGACGTTGCGCTTCTACGAGGACGAAGGGCTGGTGCAGCCGGTAAGGCGCGGCCGCACCCGGCTGTTCCGTCCGTCGGACCGGCATCTCATCCGCCAGATCATGCGCGGCAAGAGGCTCGGCTTCTCGATCAATGAGATCCGCGAAATCATCCAGATGTACAGGGAGCCGCCCGGCGAGGTCGGCCAGCTCAAATTGATGATCAAGCGCATCGAGGAAAAGCGCGAGGATTTGCGCCAGAAACGCCGCGACCTCGAAGAGACGCTGGCCGAGCTCGACCAGGCAGAGGAATCCTGCGTCGAGCGGCTGGTGGAACTCGGCGTCACCACATAAGCGCGGTGTCAGCCTCGGCTCAAATCCAGCGCCGCACCCTTTTGGCGTAGTCCCTGTACTTTTTGCCGAATTTGGCCGTCAGCACCTTCTCCTCGCTCTCGATCGTCAGCTTCTGCGTCAGGAACGCCGCGATGACCGCCAGCGGCAGGAACCAGGCGATCCCAGAGACAAAGGCGAGGCTGACCAGCAGCAGCGTGTTAGCGAGGTAGATCGGGTTGCGGCTGACGGCGAAGGGGCCGGTGGTCACCAGATGGTCCGGCACGCCGTTCGGGTTGAGCGTCGTCTTGGTGCGGATCATGGTGCGGATTGCCGTGAACCAGAGCGCGGCGACCGCCACCAACCCCACAAGGCCGGCGGCGAACAGGATGTCGCCGAGAAGATCGCCGATCCACGGCAGCGGATAGAACAGCCCTAGCGCGACGCTGACGATGATGGCGGCGATATAGATCAACGGCGGCCATGGGATGTGTCCAAGCTTCGGCTGCCCAGGATTTTGCTGCACGGGTTTCGGGTGAGTGTCGCTCATTGTTGTCCTCCCTCGATTAGCGCGTTCCCGGTTCCGCCGCCTCGGTTTGGGCGGTGCAGGTGCCGGCGAGCTCGCCAATATGCGCCTTCCACTCCGGGGACTGGTCGTTGCTGTAGAGTCGGTCAAGCGAGGCTTCGCCCTGGAGAGTGTCCAGCATGCAGGCACAATAGCTGGAGCAGAACCCGGTGTCGCGTGCCTGCTCGCAGGATATCTGGCAGGATTTCAGAAAACTCACCTCCCTGGTTTCGGCCTGCGCCGGCATGAATTGCGAAAACAGCCAGACCGAGCCGATCAGCACCGGCTGATGGATCAGATAGAAGGCCAGGCTGTGCCGGCCGATGAAGACCAGCGGATTTGCCCAGCGGCCAGGCGCCAAGGCCGACAGCCGCGTCAGCGCGCCGGAGGTGGAGGCGAGCTTGGTAACCGCGATGCCGGCAAGCACGGCGCCGAACCACGGCAGCAGCGGAACGTAGTCATTGGAGCGCGGATTGGTCGCCGACAGGCCGACCCACCACAAAACCGGCTGATCGAAAGTTTCGGATCGCAGGTAGAAGGGCGCAGCGACAACGAATACGGCGACAAGCAGCGTCAGCAGCGCCGGCAGGCGCAGGAACGCCAGGCCGAGCAGGCTGGCGAGCGCGATCTCGTGCAATATGCCGAAGAAGATGAAGCCGTCGGGCGTGGCGATGCGGGTGACCAGCGATATTGCGAGCGCTGCCCCGGCAACCATGGCGAAGCGCTTCCAGAAGCCGGTCCAGCGGATTTTCTTGCCATGGGCGAGATAGAGGCTGACGCCGACCAGGAACAGGAAGCTCGAGGCGATGCAGCGCGCGTAGATTTTCCACCAGCCGAAAGCGGTGAGGCCGGGATCGGTGTAGCCGAAGAATTCGAGGTCCCAGGTGAAATGATAGCTCGCCATGGCAAGCAAAGCGATGCCGCGTGCGATGTCGATGGCGGCGATGCGCTTCGACTTCGGTTGATCCTGAACGGCGGTGGTCGGCGTGGCGATGCTCATTGGTCTCGCTGTCTTGGTTCAGCCCCGGCAGAACGACTATCACGGTTGCTCCCGACAAAAGAAGCGGGCCTTGCGTCGTGTTGGTGCCGGTTGGCATCAGAGCTGCTTTAGGCCAGAGCCGGAAAGCCTTTGGCCGGCTTCGCTTTTTGCCGTGAAGGCGTCGGTTTCCTGTTACCCGGCCAGGAATCGCCGCGGCAGATTTGTGCTCCAAACCCTGCTTCGGGCGATTCGGCTTCGGGGAAAGCAATGGCTACCCATGTGCGCCATCCGATCTGGCTTGCGGCCTTGCGGCCGGCGGATGCCCGCACTTTCGCCTCGCTTTATGCGGTCGAATCCTTCGCGCGCGCCACCGTGTCCAGCGTCATCCCGATCCAGGCCTACGAGATCCTGCACAACGAGCAGATCGTTTCGATCCTCTACACGATCGTGGCGATGCTCGGCCTGTCGGCGACGCTGTTCATGCCGATGCTGATCGCCCGCTTTGCCCGGCGCTGGGTCTATACCGCCGGCGCCTGCCTGCTGGCCGCCGGTTCGCTGTTCTTCGTCACCCATACGCTGGCCGGCCAAGTGGTCGGCATGCTCTGCCGCGTCGTCGGCGCCGGCGCGCTGGCGATCACGCTTAATCTCTACATCATGGACCATATCCGCAAGACCGATTTCATGCAGGCCGAGTCGCTGCGCATGGCGTGGTCGATGCTTGCCTGGACCGCCGGGCCGACGCTCGGCATTTTCCTCTACACGCGTTTCGGCATCTATGCCGCGCATGGCGCGGTGGCCGTCTTCGCCATGGCCTTGCTGGCGCTGTTCTGGACTTACCGGCTTGGCGACAATCCGTCGATCCGCCCCGGCAAGACGCGGCCGGTCAATCCGCTGGCCAATATCGGCCGCTTCGTCTCGCAGCCAAGGCTGAGGCTCGCCTGGCTGATCGCCTTCGGCCGCTCCTGCTTCTGGACGACGTTCTTCGTCTATGGGCCGTTGTTCATGGTGATCACCGGCGAGGGCAAGCTGGCCGGCGGCCTCTTGGTTTCGGCCGGCAATGCGCTTTTGTTCATGGCCATCTTCTGGGGCAGGGCGGGACGGCGTTTCGGCGGCCGGCGCACCATGACGTTCGCCTATTTCGCCATGTCGGCGACGCTGCTGGCGGCCGGCGCCGTCGGCGAGGCCGCACCGCTCGTCACCGGCGCCTTGTTGCTTTGCGGTGCCTTCTTCACCATCGCGCTCGATGCGCTGGGCTCGACCGCCTTCATGCGCTCGGTGCGCTCGTATGAGCGGGCGCAGATGGCGGCGGTCTACCGCACCTATCTCGACTTTTCCGAGCTGACGCCGCCGCTGGTCTATTCGGTGGTGCTGGCGTTCTTCGGCCTGGGCGCGGTTTTCGCGACACTCGGCCTGCTGGCGGCAGTCTGCGGCTTCGTCACCTGGCGCTATCTGCCCAAATCGCTTTGAAGTGCGGCATGCCGCTCGCGCACCCAGTTGTGGAAGCGGTGCAAGTCATATTCCTCGGGCATCAGCACGCCGGCCTTGTGGCGCATCGAGCGCAGGCCCATCTGGTTGACCTCGCAGATATCAGCATCCTCCTCCAGCACCTGGGTACCGAAGGCGATGATGTTGTCGATATCCGCCGCCGGATCGGCGAGCGCTTCGGGCGAAAAAAGCCATTCGGCGGTGAGTTCGGTCTGCTCCGGCCCAAGTGGTACCAGCCGCACGGTCCTGACATAGTCGACATGGCCGACGACGAACATCGACGGCAGGCTGGTGGCGTAGGTCTGCCCGGCGGTACGTTCGGCCGGCGTCAGGCCGGAAAAGACCGAGCCGTGGACGCGTCCGTCGCGCGACCAGGTTTCGGCCCCGGCACGCAAGCCGCCGGAAAATTCCGGCGCGTCATTGTCGGCGTGGCGCGCCCATTCGGGATCGTCGTGCCGGCCCATCAGGCCGCGGCCATAGATCGGCACCAGCCGCGACAGGTCCTTGTGGACGCCGGGGCAGTGCAGGCACTCGTTGAAGTTTTCCCAAAAGATCTTCCAGTTGCAGTTCATCACCTTGCGCAGCACATGGCCGCTCAGCAGCGTTTCCAGCGGCCAGTTGGCGAGGTCGCCGGATGCCGGATCGAAGGATGTTTCAGCCGAGCCGGTAACATCCTCGGCGAGGTTGACGAAGACGAAACCGCGCCACACCGAGAGCGCGACCCGGTAGAGCGGATGATCGGCCTTGTCGAAACCGTCCGGCAGCGATTTCGACGGCACGCGCACCAGATCGCCGCGCAGCGAATAGGACCAGGCGTGGTAGGGGCAGGTGATGAGCCGCGCCTTCAGTCGTCCTTCGCTCTGCTGGCAAAGCTGCGAGCCACGATGCCGGCAGGTGTTGTGGAAGGCGCGCAATTCGCCGGTCTCGTCGCGCAGCACGACGATCTCCTGCGTGCCTATGCGGAACGTCCTGAAAGCCAGCGGCTGGGCAAGGTCGGCCTCGCGGCAGACCAGCAGCCAGTTGCGATACCAGATGGCCTCGAGATCGCGCTGGTAGGCTGCGATGTCCCAATAGGCTGATGACGGCAGCGTCGGCTCGGCCCGCGTCAGGCCGTTGTAGGGACCGCGCTCATTCGAGCTGGGTTGCATGCCGGCTTCCTCCCCATCCGCCAGCCGACACCCGGCTGCGAAAATTGTCAATCGCGGCGCCGGCCGGGCAGCTTGGCGAGGCGGCGCATTCGCCACACGATCCGGCGGAATTTGGTTTGCCGGGCGCGGCGATTCTGCCTATAGTCGCTGATGTCGTCGGTTCCGTTTGGAACCAAGAGGGAATGCGGTGCGGGCGAAATTGTTTGCCCAATGCCGTGGCTGCCCCCGCAACTGTGTGCGGTAGTCCTCTCCATATGCCACTGAAGGTTCGCCTTCGGGAAGGTGGGGAAGGGCGCTGATCCGCGAGCCAGGAGACCTGCCGGCGACAGGAAACTGACTTCTATGCCCTCGGGTGGAGGGCGAAAGGACAAGACATGAATACCGCTTCCGTCTCGCTCGGCGCTTCCGTCTCCTCGCAGTCGCGTTTCATGCAGCTGGCGCTTGCTGCATTCCTCGGCATTTTCGTCATGGGCTTTGTCGGCTTCTCGCATATCGATGCGGTCCACAATGCCGCGCACGACTATCGCCACTCGATGGGCTTTCCCTGCCACTGACAAGGGGCTGACATCATGACACTGTTTCGCAACGTCGTGTTCATCGCGGCGATCGCAGGGCTTGTGGCCGGCGTCGCTCTCGCCTGCATGCAGGCCTATGCCACGGTGCCGCTCATCCTGAAGGCCGAAGTCTACGAACAGGCCGGCGGCGGCCATGACCATGCCGCGGCACCTGCGGCACCGGCCGAAAATGCCGCAGGCACAACGGCTATGAGCAGCGTCGCGCCGGCACCGGCTGAAGCAATGGCTCCGGCGGAAGAGGAAAGCTGGGCACCGGCCGACGGCTTCGAGCGCTTCGGCTTCAGCGTCGTTGCCAATATCGTCACCGGCATCGGCTTCGCACTGGTCCTGGTTGCGGTTTCGGAGTTCGCCGGCGGCATCGGCAATTGGCGCCAGGGCCTGTTCTGGGGGCTGGCTGGCTTTGCCGCGTTCACGCTGGCGCCGGGCCTCGGCCTGCCGCCGGAACTGCCGGCGATGCCGGCGGCCGACCTTGTCCAACGCCAGATCTGGTGGTGGGCAACGGTGATGGCGACCGCGGCCGGTCTCGGCCTTATCGCCTTCCGCAGATCGCTGCCGCTGGCGGTCCTTGCGGTGGCGTTGATCGTCGCGCCGCATATCGTTGGCGCGCCGCAGCCCGACAGTTTCGAGACGGCGATCCCGGAAGGCCTGCACCACCAGTTCGTGGTGGCGGTGACGCTGACCAATCTGGTGTTCTGGCTGGTGCTCGGCGCGGTCGTCGGCGTGGTGCGCGGCCGCTTCACCGGCACGGCGACCAGCCTGCGCGACAGCTTTGCCTGACCGCGCTGCCGGGGCACTGACCCTGGTCGTCGGCGGTGGGGGGGGGGGGCCGGCGCGGGGCGGCCGGCGGGGGGGGGGGGCGGGGGCGGGGGGGGGGGGGGGGGGGGGGGGGGGG